>NZ_WBUS01000184.1 GCF_008933605.1 Albidovulum sp. | reverse complement strand
GGCCCAGCCGCGCCTCCGCTTCGACGACGCCGCGCCCGCCTACGAAATCCCCCCCCTCTCGCTCCTCGCCAGCCCCGCCTCCGTCCAGCGCCGCCCGCTCTCGAACGAGGCGCTGGAGGAGAACGCGCGGATGCTCGAAAGCGTCCTCGACGACTACGGCGTGAAGGGGGAGATCACCTCCGTCCGCCCCGGCCCGGTCGTCACCATGTACGAACTGGAGCCCGCCCCGGGCCTCAAGGCCAGCCGCGTCATCGGCCTCGCCGACGACATCGCGCGGTCGATGTCCGCGCTCTCCGCCCGCGTCTCCACCGTCCCCGGCCGCACCGTCATCGGCATCGAGCTTCCGAACGCCTTCCGCGAGAAGGTGGTGCTGCGCGAGATCCTGTCGGCCCGCGAATACGGCGACTCGAACCTCCGCCTCCCCCTCGCCCTCGGCAAGGACATCGCCGGCGACCCGGTCGTGGCGAACCTCGCCAAGATGCCGCATCTCCTCATCGCCGGCACCACCGGCTCGGGCAAGTCGGTCGCCATCAACACCATGATCCTCTCGCTCCTCTACAAGCTCACGCCCGAGGAATGCCGGCTCATCATGATCGACCCCAAGATGCTGGAACTCAGCGTCTATGACGGCATCCCGCATCTTCTCTCCCCCGTCGTCACCGACCCCAAGAAGGCCGTCGTCGCGCTGAAATGGGTGGTGGGCGAGATGGAGGAGCGCTACCGCAAGATGTCGAAGATGGGCGTCCGCAACATCGAGGGCTACAACGGCCGCGTCCGCGAGGCGCTCGCCAAGGGCGAGATGTTCAAGCGCACCGTCCAGACCGGCTTCGACGAGGAAACCGGCGATCCCGTCTTCGAGACCGACGAATTCGCCCCCGTCGCGCTTCCCTACATCGTCGTCATCGTCGACGAGATGGCCGACCTGATGATGGTCGCGGGCAAGGAGATCGAGGCCTGCATCCAGCGCCTCGCCCAGATGGCCCGCGCCTCCGGCATCCACCTCATCATGGCGACGCAGCGCCCCTCGGTCGACGTCATCACCGGCACCATCAAGGCCAACTTCCCGACCCGGATCAGCTTCCAGGTCACCTCGAAGATCGACTCGCGGACCATCCTCGGCGAACAGGGGGCGGAGCAGCTTCTGGGCCAGGGCGACATGCTCTACATGGCCGGCGGCTCCCGCATCACCCGCGTCCACGGCCCCTTCGTCAGCGACGAGGAGGTCGAGGAGATCGTCACCCACCTCAAGTCCTTCGGCCCGCCCGAATACATGTCCGGCGTCGTCGAGGGCCATGACGAGGAGACCGGCGCCGACATCGACATGGTGCTCGGCCTCGGCGGCGACGGCGGCGAGGACGCCTTGTACGACCAGGCGGTGCAGGTGGTTTTGCGCGACCGCAAGGTGTCTACGTCGTATATCCAGCGCAAGCTCGGCATCGGCTACAACAAGGCCGCGCGGCTGGTGGAGCAGATGGAGGAGGAGGGGCTGGTCTCGCCGGCGAACCATGTCGGGAAGCGGGAGATATTGGTCCCCGAACAATAACGGTAGGGTGCGCATTTATTGCGCACCTTCCACATCCCTGTCACCCCCGCGAAAGCGGGGGTCTCCCCCACCCGATACCCGCTTGCGCGGGCATGACAAGGTTCCATCTCACCAGTCGCGCACACCCCGTCCCGGGCCTGACCCGGGACCTCATCGCGCGTTTGACCAGAGGCGCCGGATCAAGCCCGGGGCGCGCGACCTTCCTACCCCCGCAGGGCGGGCTTCAGCCCGCCACCCGTCCAATGCCCACACCCCGCACAAAGGGAAGCGCCCAACCCCTCGGGATGGGCGAGAAGCGCCCTCCCGGCGGTCGGGCGCTGCCCGGCGTTGTCGCCAGGCGGAACATCTATAAAGGAATGCGTAAGGATGTGCTGAGGCGCACCTTAGAACTGCTTTCTTGTGATGTGACGATGTACACGAAAGTTCTTGACTCATCGTGGTGTGCACGGTGGAGATTTGGACAGTCGAACGTAAGTTCGATCCACAATCCACTTCCATAAACTCGATCTTTGATCTTTCATGCCAACGGGCGCCTTATAGGTATCAGCATGTCGGTTTAGCCGCGCAGTTCAGAAGTCCATGGAGGAGATGACGTGAGGATTAATGCTGTCATTCTTTGTTTGAAACAGATGATCATATTTTCTGTCGGTCTTGGTGTGATCCCCATCGTGTTTCATGGTAGTGCCAACGCGCAAGAGTTGCCAATAATTCCGGAGTACGACGGGGTTTACGTAAAGCGATCAAATGGGAAATTGGAAGAACTCTTACCTCTTAACGCCAGCATCGTAAAAATAGCTGCGGTGCGTGCGGCTGGTGTCGATGGAACGAGATTCCGAAATGATTTTGGATTTTATAGCTTTGAGTGCGTGTCCGGAGCTGAGCTAATGTCTGCACCATCCATTTCGGTCGATGATGGATTGCTGGGATATTCGTTTGTTGTGCGCGGAAAGAATACCGAAGTTCTTCGCGTGAACCAACTTGCTACGATATATGACCTGGCGCAGTCTATTAAACCTACCAAGTCTCAAGGAGTTCTTGCCGATGTTGGCAATTTAAGGAGGCCCGATGCCGGTCAAATACATTTTTTAACGGATGGTGACTGGGGTAAGGTCGTCTGTGACTCTTACTGGGGGTGGAGCATTGAAAAGAACTTTAGAAAGAAAACAATTGACCAATTTACGGTTGAATACATACCGCGCGATCCATTTCAATTACTAAACGCTGACGCAACTGCGGATGCAAATGGAAATGAAGTGATACCCCATCTTGGATTCAGAGTAACTTTTGGTGATAGCAGAGTCTTTATCTTTACAAGTGAATTGTCGCGCACCAATCAATCGAAAGCGAATTTTGGCGGAGATTAGAAAGCAAAGGTTGGTTGGTTCCGCAACGTTAGGTCGAGTTCGCAAACCCGCCACCCCTACCTCCCCAACCGCGAATCCCTGAGCGCCGTCAACCCCTTCACCTTCTCGCACATCCCGGCCTCGTGCGCCTTGGCCTCCCGCGCTGCTTCGGCCGCCGCCGCGCGCTCCCGGCCCGCCCGACATGCGCGGCCCAACTCCCCCGAGCAAGCCGTAGCGTGCGTGCTCGCGTGCACCCTCCTTCCCCACGCGCATGGTGCATGAGCAAGCCGTAGGGTGGGCAATCTGCCCACCATTCCGGTGCCGTTTGCTCGCGGTGGGCAGGATTGCCCACGCTACCCATCCCGCACCCCCGATTTCGGCGCCATGACGAAATCGGGCCGCGCCTGCCACCCGGCCCGCCCGACGGGCGGTCCCACCCCTTCAAAACCCCACGAACACCATGTCCAGCGCCGCGCCGGTCTCGTCCGCCCGGTCCGCCAGCGACCTGACCGGCCGCCCCAGCAGCCGCATCGGCACCGCCGCGAGGAACTGCGTCACCATCATGACCCGCTCCCCCTCGACCTCGACCACCGGGTTCAGCCGTTTCGCAGGCTTCGGCGCCAGCCCCTCGGGCAGCAGCGGCACCACCACACGCGTCGTCAGCAGGTCCAGCACGTCGGCCTGCACGTCGAGCCACCAGTCCGCATCCTCGGGTGCCCGGTCCACCTCATGGCGCGCCATCAGAACAGCCGGTGTTTCGCCAGGGGCAGGCCGTGCGCCTCGGCCCAGTCATTCGAGGCTTCCAGCGCCGCCCGGTTCTCCCGCCGCCACGCCTCGGCCTTCGCCGCCCGGACCGCCGCGCGCAGACCCTCCTCGGCCGCCCGGCTCAGGTTCACGCCATAGCGCCGCGCCTCATCGAGAAGCGCTGCGTCGATCGTCAGGTTCGCGGGCTTGCGGGTGGCCTGCATGTAGGCCTCCATTCTCCATGCGCATGAAGATGCGCAGGAGCGCGCGCTGCGTCAATATTTTCCCACCCGCTGATCCTGAGCGCCCGGAGCCCCGCGAGCTTCGCCTGCGCTTCGGCCTCTTCCCCCGCCTTCGGCGCATGGCCCGTGACCTCGGGGCCGCCGACGAGGCCCGCAAGCCGGGCGGGCATCGCGCAAGCGCCGGGTGACGTTCGGCCCGACTGGCCGCAGGAATGGGTGACGTGGATCGCCTGCAGCCTCAGGTCTGCACCACGGCCCCCTCCGGTCAGGGCCGAAACGCGCGACAGGTTGCAGGGGACGCTTCGCGCGCGGGACGGCTTGGACTGCCTCCCCGGGGTCGCGTTGCCCCGACCGCCGGGCGGAGGCCCTCCTCAGCCGCCCTCATACCCCGACAGGAAGCTGGCAAGGTTGTTGCCGAGATCGGGCTGAAGGTAGCCGCCTTCCTGCACGATGACGGCCGGAATGCCCATTGCCGCAATCCGTTCGGCGATGCGCGCGAAACCGGGCGTCGTGACCTTCAGACCCTGGAACGGGTCGTTCTCATGCGCGTCGAGCCCGAGCGCCACGACCAGAAGATCAGTGCCGAAGGCGCGGACGCTTTCGAGCGCGCCATCGAGCGCGGCAAGGTAGCCCGCATCATCGGTCCCCCGCGGCAGCGGCAGGTTGAGGTTGTAGCCCAGCCCCTCGCCCTCGCCCCGCTCATGGGCATGGCCCCAGAAGAACGGGTAGAAACGGACGGGATCGGCATGGATCGAAACCGTCAGCACATCGCGGCGGTGATAGAAGAGGCCCTGGGTCCCGTTGCCGTGATGGACATCGACATCCAGGATCGCGGGCCGCCGGCCCAGTTTCAACGCGGCCTCGGCGACGATGCCGGAATTGTTGAGAAAGCAAAAGCCGCCGGCGAGGTCGCTGAAGGCATGATGCCCGGGCGGGCGGCAGAGCGCATAGGCGGCGCGATCGCCGGCCATGACGGCATCGAGCGCGGAGAGCGCCGTTTGCGCCGACCAGTACGACGCCTCCCATGTGCCGGCAGAGATCGGGCAGGAGGTGTCCGCCTGGTGGAATCCCGCCTGCCCGACGGCGGAGCGCGGGTAGGACGCGGTGCGGCGGTCGGGATGGATGTTCGGGATCACCTCGTCCGAGGCATTCTCGATCCGGGTCCAGCGGGCATGGATAGTCTTCAGGAACACGAGGTATTCGGCAGAATGAAGGGCGGCGATCGGGCCTAATCCGTGGTCGCTGGCCGGAACAAGGCCGCACCCCGCCGCTTCCGCCCCGCCTCTCAGGACGTCGATCCTTGCCGGCTGTTCGGGATTGGCTAGGCGGGTGCCATTGGCCATGAACATCTTCGGGTCATGCGCGCGCTGGCGGTCGTCGTAAAAGGCCTTCATGCCGTCTCTCCTATCCTCTCCAGCGCCTCACCTTCAAGAAGCATCCCGATCTCGCCCGTGCGCGTCCTGAACCCGATGCGTTCGTAGAAGGCGACGGCGCGCGGGTTGTCGGCATAGGCCGCAAGCCGGATGAACCCCGCACCCCATTGCAGAGCCGCGTCGTTCCGCACGGCGGCGAGGAGTTTCCTGCCAAGGCCGCTGCCCCGCATTTCCTCCTCGACCCAGAGGTCGGAGACATAGGCACCTGGCATCGCCCGGGTCGTGGAGT
>NZ_WBUS01000183.1 GCF_008933605.1 Albidovulum sp. | reverse complement strand
GACCCCCTCCCCCCGGACAAGATGTACGGGGGTTTCGTAAAAGAGCCGGTAGGCCGGGCCCAATGCCTTCGCCCGGCGGGCGACGAGGGCTGCGTCCTCCGCCGCGAGGTTGCCGCCGCCCGCGACATAGGCGTTGGGCATGGCGTCCTTCGGGATCATGGGGCAGCCTTTCGGATGAGGGCCGAGAGTTGCGCGCGGGCCGCGTCACGGTCGAGGGCGGAAAGCGCCTCGAACCCGGCACGCGAGACGGGCAGGTTTCTGAGGAAATAGCCGGCGTGTTCGGGCTGGCGCGCGGCGCGCCAGTTCGAAAGCACGATGGTGGTGACCATACGCATCGCCACGAGGTCGAGGACCATCGTCTCCTCGCCCTCCAGAAGCGGCAGGACCGAGTGCCAGCCACCGATCACATCAGCCATCGTGGCGAGCGGTCCGGCCGGGTCGGCCTGGTAGGAGGCAGCGACGGCAAGGTCGCAGACCCGCGCCGTGCGCACCATGTCGCCGAAATCGAGGATGCCCGTGATCCGCGTGGCGCCCGGATCGGTGAGGAGGTTGTGCGGGTTGAAGTCGGCGTGGACGACCTGCCAGGGCAGGCGTGCCAGGGCCGGGGCGACCTCGGCGTCGAAGCGGTCGAGCGCGGCCTCGCAGGCCGCACGCAGCGGCATCTCCGGCACCGAAGGCAGAAGCGGCCGCAGCCTGCCCGCGTTGCGGATGTCCCAGATGAGTTCGTGATCCTCGGCCGGGTGGCGGAAGCCCTCGAGCGCCCGGGTGAGGCGCGCGGCCATCCCACCGACGCTGCGCCGGAGCGCGGCGGACCGGGGCGCGAGATGGAGCGGGGTACCCTCGACCCAGGTCAGAATCCTCACGATGCTGCCGGACGGAAGCGCGATCTCCACCCGTCCGTCCCGCGCGGCGACGACGCGCGGCACCGGTAGATCGGGCGCCGTGCGCGCAACGTGCGCCAGCGCCTCGGTCTGGAAGTTCGTCACCTCCGCCGGTTCGGCGGCATTGGCGATCTTCAGCACGTAGGTCTGACCCTGGGGCGTGGTTAGACGGAAATTCTGGTCGCGTTCCGAGGTGAGTGGAGCGAGCGTGCCCGTCAGGCCGAAATATCCGTGCGCGAGCGCGCCGGCCTCCTCCGCCGTCAGGCGGGGCTGCTCGGCGGTCATGCGCTCGCCGGCGGATGAATGCGGCATGGAACACGACACGATCGGACCTCCTCCGGCGCGAGGAAGGCAGGAAACCGCGCGGGATTCAAGGCCCCGCCCAGGGTTCTCGGCGCCCCGCGACCCCGGCCACGCGGCGCAGGCCCGCCTCGGTGCCCGGCGGGGACGTTGGCGACGGCATCAGGGCGGACGGGGGGCGAAAGTGGCCAAGCGGGTGCCGGGGGCGCTCCCCCCGGGCGCCCAAGGGACTGCGACAACGAAGCAGCCCGGTCCGGGGCCCTCCGTCACCGGCCGAAGGCGCCGGGGCCGCGCAGCTTCGCGTGGCGGTTGACGTCCTTGTAGAGAAGGTAGCGGAAGGGGCCGGGGCCGGCGGCATAGCAGGCCTGCGGGCAATAGGCGCGGAGCCACATGAAGTCGCCGGCCTCGACCTCCACCCAGTCGCGGTTGAGCTTGTAGGCGGCCTTTCCCTCGAGCACGTAGAGCCCGTGTTCCATCACGTGGGTCTCCTCGAAGGGGATCACTCCGCCCGGCTGGAAGGTCACGATGGTGACATGCATGTCGTGGACAAGGTCATCGGGATCGACGAAGCGCGTTGTGGCCCAGCGGCCTCCGGTCCCGGGCATGGCCACGGGCTTGATGTCGCCGTCGGAGGTGACGAAGGCTTTCGGCGCGGCAAGTCCCGGCGCGTATTCGTAGAGCTTGCGGATCCAGTGGAACCGCGCCGGATGGTCGGTGCCGTTGTGAAGCCTCCAGTCGCAGCCGGGCGGAATGTAGGCGTAGCCCCCGGCGCCGAGGTCGTGCTCCTGCCCGTCGAGCGAGAGCCAGACCTCACCTTCGGTGACGAAGATCACGCCCTCGGCCACAGGATCCGGCTCGGGCAGGTCGGAACCGCCGCCGGGGCCGACCTCCATGACGTACTGGCTGAAGGTTTCGGCAAAGCCCGACATCGGCCGGGCGATGATCCAGAGCCGCGTGTTGGTCCAGCCCGGAAGGCTGCTTGTCACGATGTCGGAGAAGCAGCCCTTCGGGATGAGGCAATAGGCCTCGGTGAAGACGGCGCGACCGGTCATCAGCGCGGTTTGCGGCGGCAGGCCGCCGTGGGGGGCATAGTAGGGGCTCATCTGGGCAACATGTCCTTGAGGCGGAGTTCCGCGATGCGTTCGACCTGCGCACAGGCTTCGGCGACTTCCGTTTCGTTGTCCTGTTCGAGACGACGGCGGAAGGCGTCGAGGATCGTGGCCTTGCTGTTGTCGCGCACCGCGATGATGAAGGGAAAGCCATGCCGCGCGGAATAGGCGGCGTTGAGTTCGGCGAACTCGGTCCGCTCGGCATCGGTCAGCGCGTCGAGACCGGCGGAGGCCTGTTCCGCGGTCGAGGCCTCGGTCAGACGCCTCGCCATGGCGAGCTTGCCGGCGAGGTCCGGATGGGCGGTCAGAACGCCCAGCCGTTCGGCGCGTGAGGCGCTGCGGAAGACGCGGGCAAGAGCATTGGCGAGCCCGGTCGCCGTGTCATGTGCGGGGCCGAGTTCAAGTGCCCAGGCGCGTTCGGCAACCCAGGGCGAATGCTCGTAGACGCCGCCGAAGCGGGCGATGAACTCGGCCTTCTCCATGCGGCTCGGACGGTCGAAACCCGGCGGTGGGTGGGTCGCGGCCCAGTGGCGGGCGATGTCGAGGCGCCGGGGGAACCAGACGCCCTCGTGCCCCCGCGCGTAATCGAGAAAGCGCTTCAGCCCGGCGACCTTGCCCGGCCGCCCGATCAGGCGGCAGTGCAGGCCGACCGACATCATCTTTGCCGCACCCGCCTGGCCTTCGGCATAGAGCACGTCGAAGGCGTCCTTGAGATACTGGAAGAACTGCTCGCCCGTGATGTAGCCGGGGGCCGTGGCGAAGCGCATGTCGTTCGCTTCGAGCGTATAGGGTATCACCAGCTGATGACGATCACCCGCCTCCAGCCAGTAGGGCAGGTCGTCATCGTAGGTGTCGGAAATCCACTCGAAGCCCTGCTCGGCGGTCAGGCGCACCGTGTTCATCGAGCAGCGTCCGGTGTACCAGCCGGTCGGGCGGGACCCCACCACCTCGGCATGAAGGCGGATCGCCTCGGCGATCTGGCGACGCTCCTCGCCCTCCGGCATGTCGCGGTGTTCGACCCACTTGAGCCCGTGGGAGGCAATCTCCCATCCCGCCGCCTTCATCGCGGCGACCTGCTCGGGCGAGCGAGCAAGGGCGGTGGTGACGCCGTAGATCGTCACGGGAATCCCGAGGCCCGTGAAGAGCCGGTGGAGCCGCCAGAACCCGGCGCGCGCGCCGTAGTCGTAGATCGACTCCATGTTCCAGTGGCGCTGGCCCGGCCAGGGCTGCGCGCCGGCAATGTCCGAAAGGAACGCCTCGGAGGCCGCGTCGCCATGGAGGATCGAGTTCTCTCCCCCCTCCTCATAGTTCAGCACCAGCGAGACGGCGACCCTGGCGCCGCCCGGCCAGCGCGCGTCTGGCGGGTTCGGGCCGTGGCCGGTCATGTCACGGGGATAGCGGTTCATGGTTACCTTCTCGGTTGCGATGCAAGGTCGGCTGCGGCGGCGAAGGCGATCATAGGCCAATTCCGGCATTCCCGACGGAAACTCGCAGAATCCCCGTTGCCGCGCAGCGTGCCGAGGATGCCGCATCCGGACGGAAGTCGCCATGGCTGACTGTCTGATGGCGCATGTTCTCGACGCGGCGCGGCGGTTGATCATTACCGGCTGTTCCTGCCGTAGCCGCACGGCCTCCCAATGCCATCGTCACGGGTCAGAGGTCGAGAAACCAGGGGTCGATCTTCCAGTAGCGCCGCAGGTCGCCGGCCGTGGCATGCGGCAGGCCCACTTCTTCCATCGCATAAAGGTCGGCGCCGACCAGCGCGGCGAGGCGCCAGCCCTGCGCGGCGCCCTCGCGGGACGGGCTGCCGGGGCCGAACATCCGCTCGATCTCGGTCGCCGCCGCGACAATCGCCAGCATGACCTCTCCCGCCGGCGCTTCGGGCCAGCGGGCGACCATCTCCCGCACGAGGGGACGCCAGCCCTCCGGCGTATCGAGAAGGCGCTCGATCGCGAACTGCACCTTGTCCAGATCGCCCGATGCCCCGACGATCTCCCCCGCCATCGAACCCGTCATTGCCCCGCCATGCCTTACTGGACGGCCCCGCGGGCCGCCGCCACCCGCCTCCCTTTCCGGCCGGTTCCGGCGCGCCTGTCAACCGCGAAACCGGAAACCGGCATTTTTTGACCTTCCGGTCAAACCGATCCGTTGCAGTGGACCGGGACAAGCGATAGCCTTCCATGCGATGATCGCGCGGCGGTTCGGACGGGTGAGGTGATGACGGTGACCGGCGGGCAAGGCCCTTCGAACAGCGAGCGCAACCGCGGCGTGGCGTTGCAGGCCGACTGGTTCGAGCACGTCGCCGTCAACACGCCCGCGGCCGAACGGCGCACGACCACGCTGACGACCCGGCGGACGGTCAAGAAGGAGTGGCAGGCGGCCTGGCTCGTCAACGCCATCCGCTGCATGGACCTGACGACGCTTGCCGGCGACGACACCGCGGACCGGGTCCGGCGGCTCTGCGCCAAGGCGGCGCGACCGCTGGCCGATCACCTCATGGCGGGGCTGGGGCTCTCCCGGCTGACGACAGGGGCGGTCTGCGTCTATCCGACGATGGTAGCGGCGGCGGTCAGGGCGCTGAGCGGCACCGGGATCCCGGTGGCCTCGGTCGCCACGGGATTTCCCGCAGGTCTGATGCCGCTCGACCTCAGGCTGGCCGAGATCCGCTATGCGACCGACGAGGGCGCGGACGAGATCGACATCGTCATAACCCGCGCCCACGTTCTCGACGCCAACTGGTCCGCGCTCTACGACGAGGTGGCCGCGATGCGGGAGGCGTGCGGGCCGACCCACATGAAGGCGATCCTCGCAACCGGGGACCTGAAGACGCTCAGGAATGTCTACAAGGCCAGCATGGTGGCGATGCAGGCGGGGGCGGACTTCATCAAGACCTCGACCGGGAAGGAGGGCGTGAACGCGACGCTGCCCGTCAGCCTCGTGATGGCCCGCGCGATCCGGGACTACGGCGGGCGCACCGGTTTCCGCATCGGGTTCAAGCCGGCGGGCGGCATGAAGACGGCCAAGGACGCGATCGCCTGGCAGATCCTGATGAAGGAGGAACTCGGCAACGACTGGCTGAAGCCCGACCTCTTCCGACTCGGCGCCTCGTCGATGCTGGCCGACATCGAGCGCCAACTGGAACACCACGTCACCGGACGCTATGCCGCGTCCTCGCGCCATGCCCTGGCGTGATCCGTCTCCGATGCAAGGGCGGCGCAGGCCCGAGGGGGGCGCGGAAGCGCACGCCTGTGGGG
>NZ_WBUS01000014.1 GCF_008933605.1 Albidovulum sp. | reverse complement strand
CCTCCGCCCGCTCCGTCGCCAGGTTGACGCTGGCAGCGAGAACCCCCGGCACGGCCTTCAGGGCGCCTTCGACACGCCCCACGCAGGAGGCGCAGGTCATCCCCCCGATGGGAAGGGATACCGTTTCCCCCGTGAAACTGGATGGCGCGTTCATGGCTGATTCCCTTCGGATTCGTGGTGATGCGCAAGGACATGGGATCTCCCATCTTGGGAGGGTCAAGCAGCAAATTCGTCTTTCTTCAACAACCGCTCGCCGCACCACGCGCGCGCGTTCCTGACCCCGGTGACCCTTGGCATGCAGTGCGCGGATGCCGCGAAAAACTTCTGGCAAAGGCTCTTGACCCTCCCATGCTGGGAGCGCCCACGTCCTGTCCCGCCAAGCTAGAACAGGAGGCAAGGATGCAATTCCACATCGAGAGAATGACCTGCTCGGGCTGCGCCCGGAACGTGACCAAGGCGATCCAGTCGGTCGACGGGACCGCGGTGATCCAGACCGACCCGGAAAACCGCAAGGTCGATGTCGAAACCTCGGCCACGCGCGCCGAGATCGAGGCCGTCCTCGTTGAGGCGGGCTATCCCGCCGCGCGCGAAGCGGCCTGACGGGCCGGCGATGTCCCGCGTTTCCATCACCTTTCCGGGCACCGCAACGTTCGTCGCAGCGGCGCTGGCCGTCGTCCGGGTGCAGGTCGCGCCGTCTGGCGCCATGCATGCGGGGCACTGATCCGGCGAACGGCGAGCCGCCCGCACGGCGGGCGGCCGTTGCGGTGCCTTCACAGGCGGCAGGGTCCAGTGTTCCCGCGTACACCCGAGAAAGTGATGGCGGCTGAAATGGACTCGCTCGGGACAAGCGGCTAGGTTCCCATCATGTTCGCACGCGTGCTCTCCATGCTTGCCATTCTTGCGATCGCCGTGGTGACGACGCTCGGCGCGGCACATGCCGCGCGCATGGTCGGCATGCAGGGCGACCACGCCATGTTCCCCACCGCGATGATGGAAGCCGCGACCGACAGTCATCCCTGCTGCGATGACACCCTGCAGCACGGATCGGGTCATGACGGTCTGTGCGAGTTCGTCTGCGCGGGCCTCCCGGCCATCCTGGTGACGCCGGCGGGCGAAGCGGCGACCGCCTTTGCGCCCGCCCGTCACGACCATCCGCCCGAGCCAGTACACCTTGGCCATGCGCCCGGGCTGAACGAACGACCTCCCAAACTCTGTCTCCTCTGAGCGCGCCCGGGCAGACGCCCGCGGCGTTCGATCGCCATTGATGCACGGGACGGAAGGTCCCGGGGAGACGACCATGAATATACTTTCACGACGCGGCTTTCTTGCCGCAAGTGCCGCGGCCGTCGCGGCTGCGCAGATGCCCCGCCTTGCCCTTGCGCAGACGCCGGCCCCGATCCGCCTCACCGCTGCCACGCGCACGCTCGACATCGACGGGCGCGCGGCCAGGGTCTTCGGCCTTGCCGGACCCGGCGGCCAGGGGCTGATGCTCGACCCCGGACAAAGGTTCCGGGTCGACCTGACCAACGATCTCGATATCGGCACGATCATCCACTGGCACGGCCAGATCCCGCCCAACGCGCAGGACGGGGTGCCGGACATGCCGATGCCCCTGCTCGCGGCGGGCGAAACCCGGTCCTACGATTTCGAGGCGCGGCCGGGCACCCACTGGATGCACAGCCATGTGCCGGTCCAGGAAATGCAGCTGCTGGCGGCCCCGCTGATCGTGCGGTCGCAGGAGGATATCGCCGCCGACCGGCATGAGGTCGTGATGTTCCTGCACGACTTCTCGTTCAAGACGCCGGAGGAGGTATTGGCCGAGATCGGCGCCGGCCATGGCGGCGGAGGGCATGGCGCACATGGGGGCCAGGCCATGCAGGGGATGCCGATGGGCGGCATGGGCGCCATGCAGGGCATGGACCACGCGGCCATGGATCACGGTGCTATGGGCGGCATGCCGATGGGTCAGATGCCGGGCATGGGCGGGATGATGGGCATGGGCGGCCAGATGGGCAGCATGGCCATGGATCTGAACGACTATGACTGGGACGCCTACCTTGCCAATGACCGCACGCTGTCAGACCCCGAGGTGGTGCAGGTCGAGCGCGGCAGTCGCATCCGGCTCCGCGTCATAAACGCTGCGGCGGCCACGGTGTTCTGGATCGATACCGGGACGGCTGCGGCGCGCCTCGTCGCGGTAGACGGCCATGCGGTGCAGCCGGTGCCGGGCAACCGGTTCGGGCTTGCCATGGGACAGCGGCTCGATCTCTCGATCGACCTGCCGGGCGAAACTGGAGCGTGGCCGATCCTCGCGCTGCGCGAGGGCGCGCGGGAGCGCACCGGTCTGATCCTCGCCACGCCCGGTGCCGAGGTGCGGCGCGTTGATGCCATGGCAGAGGCCGAGGCCCCGGCCTTCGACACCGATCTCGCGCAGGAAGCGCGGCTGGTGGCGGTGGACGCCCTGCCGGGCCGGCCGGTCGACCGCGGCCAGATGCTGATGCTCGGCGGCTCGATGCAGCCCTATGTCTGGACGATCAACGGGGCGGTCTGGGGCCAGCACCAGCCTGTGACCGCGCGCAGCGGCGAGCGGGTCGTGCTGTCGTTCCACAACATGTCGATGATGGGCCACCCGATGCACCTGCACGGCCATGCGTTCCAGGTCGTCGGCATCAACGGACGCCGCCTTTCCGGCGCGCTGCGCGACACGGTCTACGTGCCGCCGATGTCGATGGTGGACGTGGCGCTCGACGCCGGCGAGGCCGCGCGCTGGATGCTGCATTGCCACCACATGCCGCATCTCGCGACCGGCATGATGACCGAGTTCGCGGTCGGCGCCTCGGCGTGAGCGCGGCCGGGGTGCCCGCGCCGGGCGCCCCGGCCCGTACGTCAGAGCAGGAGGACGTCACGATGAACTGGAACGACACCGGCCCCGGCATGGGGTTCGGCTGGCTCTTCGGCCCGCCGATCCTGGTGCTGGTGGTCTTGGCCATAGCGGCCCTCATCAAATATCTTCGCAAACAGGAGTCACCCATGACCCACTCGATCAACCGGACGATCCCGAAGGATGCGATCCGGAGGTACCAAATCCTGACCATTGCGCTTGCGGCGCTCCTGTCCGGCACCGGATACGCGCCCCAGGCCATGGCCGACACCACCCTGGGCCGCGGCGCGGTCTTCTCCGCGGACGAGGGGGACGGAAGCCTCAGCCGCATCGACCTGGCGACGGGTTCGGTGGAGGCCATCGCCCTGCCGCTGATGCCGCACAATGTCGATGTCAGCACCGCGGCGGGTCTCGTCTTCGCGGTCGGAATGGGTGGCATGGAGGCGGGCGAGATGCCGGGCATGGAGATGGGCGGGCACGGCGAGGGACGCCTCGCCGTCCTGAAGCTCGATGATCTGAAGGCCGGTCCCATCGCCGTTGTCGAGGCGGGCCACCACCCGGCGCATGTCGTGCCCGATGCGGATGCCAGCCGGGTCTTCGTGACCGATTCCGAATCCGATGCGGTCCTGGTCATCGACCTTGCCAGCGGCAAGACGGTCAAGGAGATCACCACGGGCGCCTATCCCCATGGCCAGCGGATCAGCCCGGATGGGTCGGAGCTTTACGTCGCCAACGTGGAGGACGACTCCGTCTCGGTCATCGACACGAAAAGCCTGTCGGAAGTTGCGCGGATTCCTGTCGGCGACGCGCCGGTGCAGGTGGGCTTCCCGCCGGACGGAACGCGTGCCTATGTCTCGCTCCGCGACGAGGACAAGGTGGCGGTGATCGACCGGGCCACGCGGAGCGTCGTCGCAACCGTTTCCGTCGGCCGCGATCCGATCCAGCTTTTCGTGACGCCCGACGGCAAATTCGTCTACGTCGCCGATCAGGGTGACGACGGGAATCCCGACAACCGGGTCTCGGTCATCGACGTGGCCAGCAATCAGGTAACCGCGACGATCACGGTCGGCATGGGGGCGCATGGGGTGACGATCGGGTCAGACGGGCGCCTTGTCTTCGTCACCAATACAAAGGACAGCACCGTTTCGGTGATCGACGTGGCCAGCCAGACGGTGATCGAGACCATCCCGGTCGGCAAGGAACCGGGCGGCATCGCCTTCGCCGACGGAAACTGATCCCGCAGCAAGACCGATCGCCCCAGCATTGCCCCGGCGCAGTGACAGCGCGCCGGGGCGGTGTCCCGAAACACTCCGATGCCCGGACATGCAGCAAGTGGCTTCCGCGCTTGGTCGAAACGAAGGACGTGGATCATGATCTGGAACGACACGTGTCGTGAGAGGGTTTCGGCATGGGATCCGGCAGGCTCTTCGGCCTGCGGATCCCTGCGCTTGTGGTTTTGGCCATCACGGCGCTGATCAAGTAACTTCGGAAATGGAAGAAAGGACCTCCCAATGACCTACACCATCGACCGGATGATCGCGGACGCTGGCGTCGACGACGTCGACGCGCGCACGCGGAAGGCACTCGCGGATCAGGGCTTCGGCGTTCTGACCGAGATTGACGTCAAGGCAACGATGAAGAAGAAGCTCGACGTCGAGATGCCGGCCTATCGCATCCTCGGCGCCTGCAACCCGAAGATGGCGCATAAGGCAATCGGGATCGAGCCCCGGGTCGGCGCCATGCTGCCCTGCAACGTCATCCTGCACGAGGTCGAGGGCGGCGTGGAGATCAGCGCCATCGACCCGGTGGCGTCCATGCAGGCGATCGAGAATGCCGACCTGAAGGCCGTCGCTGCCGAGGTGCGCGATCTGCTGGCCAAGGTCGTCGCGGCCGTCTGAGATGCGCCTGCGCGCCGGCATATCCGCGGGCCTCGCGATCCTCGGTATCGTCCTCTTCGGCGTCTGGCTCATCTCGCCTTCGGCCCTGGCCGATGTGCGCGGATATCTGGATGCCGAGCGTCTGGAGGCGCTTGTTGCGCGCGCCGGTTTCTGGGGGCCGGTCCTGATCGTCGCGCTCATGACCGTCGCGGTCGTGGCCAGCCCTATACCGAGCGCGCCGATTGCGCTGGCGGCGGGGGCGGCCTACGGGCAGGTCTGGGGGACGGTTCAGGTCGTGGCCGGTGCCGAGCTTGGCGCGCTCATCGCCTTCGGCCTCGCTCGGGTTCTGGGGCGCGATGTCCTGCGGCGCGTGTTCGGTACCTCGGTCGATGCCGGGCTCCTCGGCTCGCAGACCGCGTTGACGGCGACGGTCTTTGCCAGCCGACTCATGCCTTTCGTCTCCTTCGACATGATCAGCTACGCCGCCGGGCTCAGCCGCCTGCACGCCTGGCGGTTCGCCCTTGCGACGCTCGCGGGCATCATCCCGGCGAGCTTCCTGCTCGCGCATTTCGGAGGCGAGGCGGCCAGCGGCGACGTCGGGCGGGCAACCTGGGCGGTGTTCGGCCTCGGCCTCGTGACCGGCTTGCCGCTGGTCTGGGTGGCGCTGCGCGGCAAGGGACGGCAGGCGAAAGACGACAATCCGTGAATTGTCTTGAGCCTCCCACCGTTGGAGGCCCCAGGCATGAGTCGACGGGATGAAAGGTTGGCACGACATGGAACACGATCACCACCACAAGACCCCCGACGTTCCCGCAGGGACCGCGACGGCGACGGACCCGGTCTGCGGAATGGCCGTGGCCATCAGGCCGGACGGTCGTCATGCCGAGTTCGGGGGCGAGACCTTCCACTTCTGCTCGGCGAAGTGCGAGACGACGTTCAAGGCCGATCCGTACCTCTACGCCTCCGGCAACGCGCGGAAGGCGGGGCAACGCGTGCAGCCCGGCGCGCAGTACACCTGCCCGATGCACCCGGAAATCGTCCGGGACAAACCGGGGAACTGCCCGATCTGCGGCATGGCGCTGGAACCCATGGTGCCGTCGAATGAGCCGAGCCACGAGCTTGTCGATTTCACGCGGCGGATGTGGATCTCGGCGGCGGCGGCGGTGCCTCTCGTCATCATCACGATGGGCGAACTCGTCGGGCTCGACGTGCGCACGTGGATGGGGCACCGCGTCTCGGTCTTTGCGGAATTCGTTCTGGCGACCCCGGTGATCCTCTGGGCGGCGCTGCCGTTCTTCCGGCGCGGGATCGACTCGATCCGCAACGCCTCGCCCAACATGTGGACGCTGATCTCGCTCGGCGTGGGGGCCGCGTATCTCTACTCGCTGGTCGCGACCTTCGCGCCGGGCGTGTTTCCCGCCGAGTACCGGATGGGCCACGGCGTCGGCACCTATTACGAGGCCGCCGTGGTGATCGTCGCGCTTGTCTTCGTGGGCCAGGTGCTGGAACTGCGCGCGCGGGAGCGAACGGGGGACGCGATCCGGGCGCTCCTGGACCTCGCGCCCAAGACCGCGCGCCGCATCCTGCCGGATGGCTCGGAATACGACGCCCCGCTTGAGAACATCGTCGAGGGCGACCTGCTGCGGGTCCGACCCGGCGACAGCGTGCCGGTGGACGGCGAGGTGGTCGAGGGTCGCTCGTCCGTCGACGAAAGCATGATCACCGGTGAACCGGTGCCGGTCGAGAAGGTCGAGCGCGACCGCGTCACCGGCGGCACGATCAACAAGAACGGCACGCTGGCGATGCGCGCGACGCAGGTCGGCGCGGACACGGTGCTGTCGCAGATCGTCGAGATGGTCGCGGGCGCGCGGCGGTCGCGGGCGCCGATCCAGGGGCTCGCGGACCGGGTCTCGTCCATCTTCGTGCCGACGGTGGTGCTGGTGGCGATCATTGCCTTCGGCGCCTGGCTCTGGGCCGGGCCGGAGCCGGCGCTGGCCTTCGCCATCGCCTCGGCCGTCTCGGTCCTGATCATCGCCTGCCCCTGCGCGCTGGGGCTCGCGACGCCGATCTCGATCACCACGGCCGCCGGCCGGGGCGCGCAGGTGGGTGTCCTGATCAAGGATGCCGAGGCGCTGGAGCGGATGGCACGGGTCGATACGGTGATCGTCGACAAGACCGGGACGCTGACGGAAGGAAGGCCGCGTCTGACCGATGTGGTGGCGCTTAACGGCGACGAGGCGGAGGTGCTGGGCTTCGCCGCCGCGCTCGAGCGCGGATCGGAGCATCCCCTTGCCGAGGCGATCGTGGCGGGCGCGAAGGACCGTGGCCTGACGCCTGATCCGGCGCAGGATTTCGAGGCGGTCACCGGAAAGGGCGTGCACGGCACCGTCGCGGGCCGCAAGGTCGCGCTCGGCAATGCGGCGATGATGACCGATTTCGGGCTTTCGACGGAAGAGGCCGAGTTAACGGCCGATACGCTCCGCGCGGACGGCAAGACGGCGATGTTCATGGCCGTCGATGGGGCACTGGCGGGGATCGTCGCCGTGGCCGATCCGATCAAGGAGACGACGGCAGCGGCAATCCGCGATCTCCACGCGCTGGGGCTGACCATCATCATGGCCACGGGCGACAACCGGCGCACGGCCGAGGCGGTGGCCTCGCGGCTCGGCATCGACGAGGTGCGCGCGGGCGTCCTGCCGGAGGACAAGCAGAAGCTGGTCGAGGAACTGCGCGCCAGGGGCAGGTCGGTGGCGATGGCCGGCGACGGGGTGAACGACGCCCCGGCGCTCGCGGCCGCCGACGTCGGCATCGCGATGAGCACCGGCGCCGACGTGGCGGTGGAAAGCGCCGGGATCACGCTGATGCGCGGGGACCTCGTGGGCCTCGTGCGGGCGCGCAAGCTGGCCGTGGCCACGCTCGGGAACATCAGGCAGAACCTGTTCTTCGCCTTCGTCTACAACGCCGCGGGCGTGCCCGTCGCCGCCGGCGTGCTCTATCCGCTGACCGGCCTCCTGCTCTCGCCGATGATCGCGGCGGCGGCGATGAGCCTCTCATCGGTCTCGGTCATCAGCAACGCGCTGCGGCTGAGGCGGATCGACCTCTGAACGCACCTGACTTCAATCACCAACGGAGAACGACATGACCCACGACACCCTCACCCGCCGCGGAGCGCTGATCGGCAGCGGGGCCCTGCTTGCGGGACTGCCCCGGCTGTCGCTGGCCCAGTCCGGCGGACCGTCGGTCCACGTCCTGAAGGACCCGAATTGCGGCTGCTGCTCGGCCTGGATCGAGATCCTCGAGCGCGACGGCTTCCCCGTCACGACCGAGGCACGCGCGGGGACGCTCCTCATGCGCTACAAGTCCGAGAACGGGATCCCGCAAAGCATGGTATCCTGCCACACGGCCCGGGTCGAGGGCTACATGATCGAGGGCCACGTGCCGGTCGCCGACATCCGGCGTCTTCTCGAGGAACGGCCCGATGCGGTCGGACTGGCCGTGCCGGACATGCCCTACGGCTCGCCCGGAATGGGGCCTGAGAGCGAACGCGAGGCCTTCGACGTGTTCCTCATCCGGCGAGACGGCAGCACCGAGGTCTTCACGCGTTACGATGCGGCCTGACGCAGGTCCGGGCGCGGTTCCCTTCGGTGGCGGAGGATCGCGAAGACGATGGCGCCGGATCGGAGCGTCGGGCGCGCGAACGACGATGAGCGGCTGCGCTGGAGCCGCATCGGGAATCGGAGTAGCATGGTTTATTGTCATTCCGGGGGGAGCGTTCCATGGAACTGAATTCCAGCCAGGTGACTGTGATGCTGCCGGTCCGTGATCTGGCACGGGCGCGTGACTTCTACGAGCGGGCCCTGGCGCTGCCGGCGGGCGAGGAGCGGCTCGACGGCAAGGTCGTCTACCTCTGTGGCGGTTGCGAGGTGGCACTCTTCCCGAAGCCCGAAGGGACGAAGGCAGAGCATACCGCGATCAGCTTCAGGGTGGATGACATCCGTGCCGCGATTGCCGAGCTGGAGAGCCGTGGCGTGATCTTCACCGACTACGATCTGCCGGGGTTCAAGACGGTCGGGCACGTCTGCGTGCTCGGCTCCGAGAAGGCCGCGTGGTTCAACGATCCCGAGGGCAACATTCTCTGCCTGCACGAGGATATCCCGCCCGCCACCGCGTGAACCGAGGGCTATGGCGCTGCTCCGCCCGTCCCGCGGGCGACGGTCAAACCGCGCGCTCGTCCCTGTCCCTTCAGCTGCCAGACCTGCGCCCCAAGGCGCCGTCGCCTGACGCCTGTGCGCCAGGATGAGGGCTCCGACGTTACCGCGACCCTCAAGCATGCGCCGGCCGCTTCCGGTTGCGGCAGTGCCCGAGATGCGGGACGGCCCACGTCGCCGTCACCCGGCGACCGCGAAACCCCGGCGCGAGGCCTTCTTCCGCGCCGGCTTTGCAGACGCCTCATCGTCCGAACTCAGGCTGGTCAGGATCGGGCAATCGGGCCGGCTGTCGCCATGACAGTGACGCGCAAGGTGCTGCAGCGTGCCGATCATCTCGTCGAGTTCGCGGCGGCGCAGTTCCAGGTCGCGGACATGGTCCAGGGCCAGCGTCTTCACATCCGCGCTCGCCCGGCTGCCGTCCAGCCAGAGGTCGAGGAGGGACGCGATCTGCTTCACCTGAAAGCCGAGGTCGCGGGACCGGCGCACGAAACGCAGCATCGCGATGTTCTTGTCGGAATACACGCGATATCCCGAATAGGCCCTGAGCGCCGGGCGGACGAGACCGATCTCCTCATAGTAGCGCAGCATCTTCACCGAGATGCCGGTTGCCTTCGAGGCTTCTCCGATATTCATGCTGTGGCTCCGTTTGAACCCGGCGACGCCGGCATGGATCCTGTTATCCACCCTCCCATCATGGGAGGGTCAAGAGGTTTTTCGAAACCGTCCCGACCGTTTCATCAGGACCGGCACCGACCCTCAGAGAGGCGACGGCCCGGACACGGCTCTCGGCAGGGGCGGCGTCCGAACCGGATGCGGTTCGCGCACGATGCGTTCGTCCACTTCCCGGCCCTTGATGTCAGGCAAGATCAAACGCTCGAGCATTGCGGTTCTCAGAACCTGCAAGAGCCGGCCGAGCAGCGAAGCATGGGCGGGCGAAGGTGCGACGGATATCACCATGGGTCTCCCGGGTCAGCTGTGGTGTGACGAATCGCCTTCTCCGGCCTCCAAGGGCGGGAGGGTCAAGATCTGGGGACATGGTCGGGATGCGCCGGCGGAAATCATCGCGGCCGCCGATCCCGTCACCCGGGGAGTTGCGTTGACCCTGCCGCGACGGGCGACCCGCCGACGCAGGATGTTACCCGCCATCCCAGCCACTTTGGACAAGCGAAGACCCGTTCAAGCCCCGGGGGGCGGGGACCTTTCGCGCCGGTCTCTGGCGCGCGGACGCCGGCTTGTCGCGCCCTTAACCCCGGCGCTGTGAGATCGGCGCCGTTTCCGATCCAGCCAGGGACCAGCCGCCGTGCCGACCTTCCGCAAATACGTCAAGCCGACCTCGCTCACGTGGCTCGCCTCGGCCCTGCCGATCCTCGCGGGCCTCTTCATCGCCTTCGAACCGGTCCACCACCTTGCCGACTGGACGCGGGCGGTGAGCCGGACCTTCGGCGACACCTCGCCCTACCTCCTCATCAATGCGGGACTTGTGGGGATCGGGCTCCGGGGGGCGGTCCGGGTCTGAGGGCGCGGCAGGGCTTGCCCCGGCGGAGCCAAGCCGCTAAATGCGGTGCCGGTGACGCCGCCGGGGGCGCCGGACGGGTCGTTAGCTCAGTTGGTAGAGCGCTTCGTTTACACCGAAGATGTCGGGAGTTCGAGCCTCTCACGACCCACCATCAAATCAATGGCACACGTCCGGCTCGCGATCTGTGCTCAGGTGCCCTGAACCTGGCAACACCTGTGCCCCAAACCGCCGGCAACCTCCAAGACCCGCAACTTCCCCGCGGCGCGTGGGATAGCGATCTTGGGGCCTCGCGGTGCACCGGGCCTTCACTCGTGCTGGCAAAGGCCGGCGGGGTCGGATCGGCACTCCCGGCGTCACGGCAGCGCTCATGCGTACCGGCAGGACGGCGCGGCACGCGAGGCCGCGGTTTCCGCGAACGCCGAACCTCGCGCCGCGGATCTCGCGCCGATCGTCGGGGCCATCCCGGTTGACGGACGCCTGTCGCCGCGGGCGATGGCGGCGGGGTCGATCCGGATGCGCCCCGGTGCGGCCCACCCGGAACCGTCAAGGCGCGGGGCCGAGGATTTCCGTCGTCACGTCGATCGGGGCGCTCCCGCATCGCGCTTGACCGGGTCGGCAAAGGGCGTATCGGGATCGCAGACGTAGAAGAGCACCATGCGAGCGGGGAAATCGCCGTCATTGCGGCCTGTCATGTTCACCCCGGCGGGCTCGACGAAGGCTTGTCCGGACGCAATCACGACCGGCGCCCTGTCATCTAGGTCGAGCGTGAAGGCGCCCTCGATCATGTAGACGGTCACCGGGAAGCGGTGGAAGTGATAGGGGGTGACATCGCCTGGCATCAGGGTGGCGAACAGCACGCGCACTTCCTGTTCGGCGGTCGTTGGAAGCCCCGCCACCACCTCACGGTGAAGCGGCGTCAGCTTCGCCAAGCCGCTGTCCTGCGCACTGCGCGTCACGCCGACCGTCAGGCCAGCGGTCATGGTTTCGACATCGGTTCTCTCGTGCATGTTGGCCTCCGTCCTTGCGGTCAGGCTACCACTTGGCCCGCGACGACGGCAGCAGCGAGTCTGGCAAAGCGCGCTGCAAAAATGCATAACGAAAAAATGTTCGATTGGGACGATCTGCGCCACCTTGTAGCCGTGTCACGGCAGGGAAGCACCCTTGCCGCCGCGAAGACACTCGGCGTGAACCAGTCGACGGTCCATCGACGCCTGGTGGATCTGGAGAAGGCCATCGGCCTGACGTTGATGACGCGCCAGCCGAGCGGTTATCGCCTGACCGAACTTGGAGAGGCGCTGATCGATCACGTGCTTGCCGTTGAAACGGCCGTCCGGACGCTCGAACAGCAGATCCGGGCGTTGAAGCTCGACCTGACGGGTGTCATCCGCCTCACCTGCCCGGAGCCGACCGTCCCGCGGATCGCCGCGACCGGCCTTCTCGACCGGTTCCACGAGCGCTATCCCGGTCTCCGGGTGGAATTCGTCACCAGCGACCGGTACCTCGACCTTGGCCGCGGCGAGGCCGATGTCGCCTTCCGGTCGGGTGACCCCGTCGACGACACCCTCGTCGGTCGCAAGATCTGTGACTCGGTCTGGGCGGTCTACGCAAGCAAGAGCTATGTGCAGCGCCATGGCCGACCGGCGAGGATCGCCGACCTCGCGGACCATGCGCTGATCGGCTTCGATGGCATCATGGAAAACCACCGGGTGGCGAAATGGCTTCCCGTCGCCGTGCCGAATGCCCGGATCGTCAGCCGCAACGACAGCATGCTGGGCACCTTGTCAGCCGTGAAAGCCGGGGTCGGCATCGCGCCGCTGCCGACGACACTCGGGGATGCCGAAGACGTTCTGATCCAGGTCATCCCCCCTGTCGAGGAACTCACACGAAGCTGGTACCTCCTGACCTCGCCCCATGTGCGAAGGACAGCCCGGGTCGCGGCTTTCGTCGACCACGTACTGGAAGACGTGCCGGCCCTTCGCAAGGCGCTGATTGGGTAGTCGCGGCATGCTGGCGAGGGCGCTTGCCGTGGCAATCGCCCGCGCTGCGGGCCCCGGCAGCCCCGACGCGGCGGCGGACGTGCACCGGGCCGGCACGGGCGGGACGGCGCGGCGCCGCGGGTCACCGTGTCCGCCAATGCCGCCTTTTGCGCCCGTGTCCTCGCGCGGCTCGAAGGCCGGGGGGCGCAGGATGGGCTGCAACCGGCAGAATCGCAGTCCGGCGGCTGATGCGCCGCGGCCATCCCGTGGCGCCTTTCCGGAAGGATCGCGGCGGCGGGATGGCGCATTGGAAGCGATCCGGCATCAATCGCAATTTTTCGCTTGAAATGAACATGTTGGCGAGGGCCGTACTTGTCTCAAAAGCCAACTGGGCAGGTCGGTGACCGGCGCGGTATCCTTGCACCTGTAGAGCGAAGTTCTTGGTTCGAAGTGATTATGAGTAAGCGGTCACGAGTGCATCTGTTACCCGAACTTGTTCCCATAGAGCCTCAGGTGGGGAGGACTCTATGGGCACGGTTGCGGAAGTTGGCGCGCAAGTTGGTGCGTTGAGCGGGGGTTGCGCCCCAAGTCGGTGAAATGCCGATGCGCCATGGTCGCGACCTTGGCTATCGCAGTTCCCCTCTTCCAGCCCCGATCATGGCGTATTCTCCCGACGGGCGGACGCATCGTTCAGGCCAATCTGCGACGGAGCCGGTGCGGCTGTCGATGAGGAGCCCGCCGAGGGCCTGGCCGCCGCGACGCAGTGCCTGTCATCCCGGCTCTGCCGCGACACCGCCACAACGGCTGCTGCCGTCGCCCGTGACCGCGCCGGGCCGTATCGGGAGACGGTTTACCGGGCAACTGCGGCCTGCCGCTTCAGCCCCAGCCGGATCTGCTTCTCGATCTCGATGATCGCAAAGAAGGCAGCACCGGTGCCGACGATCAGGAGCCCGTCGAAAAGGGCAACCCCCACGGTTCCGAAAACAGCCTGCAGAAACGGAATGTAGGTGATCGCGAACTGCGCGGCGGTGATGGCGATGACCACCGTCCAGACCACCCTCGTCCCCCGTGCCGCGGCCCATGTCAGCGAGGTGCCGTGGATATTGCGGATGAAGAACAGGTGGAAGATCTCCAGCACCACGAGCGTGTTCATCGCCATGGTCTGCGCGAGCGGCAGGCCAAAGCCCCGGTCGATCGCGTATGAGAACATGCCGAACACCGCCGCCAGGAACAGGGCCGCGACCAGCACCACGTGCCACACGAGTTCGCCCGACAGGATCGGCGCATCGCGGCGGCGGGGCGGGCGGGCCATGGTGCCCGCCTCGGTCGGCTCGAAGGCCAGTGCGAGGCCCAGCGTGATGCCGGTGATGAGGTTCACCCACAGAATCTGCACCGCCGTCAGCGGCAGCGCCATTCCGGCCGCAAGGGCAAAGATCACCACCATCGCCTCCCCTGCGTTGGTGGGCAGGGTCCAGCTGATGACCTTCTTGAGGTTGTCGTAGACGGTGCGCCCCTCGCGCACGGCGGCGGCAATGGCGGCGAAGTTGTCGTCGGCCAGCACCAGATCGGCGGCTTCCTTCGCGGCCTCTGACCCCGTCAGCCCCATGGCGATACCCGCGTCCGCGCGTTTCAGGGCAGGGGCGTCGTTCACCCCGTCGCCGGTCATGGCGACCGAGAGGCCGTTGGCCTGCAGCGCGGTGACAAGGCGCAGCTTGTCTTCGGGCGAGGTGCGGGCAAAGACGTCGATGCCCTGCGCCTCCAGCGCCAGTTGCGCATCGTCGAGCTTGTCGAGATCGGCCCCGGTCAGCACGCGGTTCGGGTTTTCCAGCCCGATCTGGGCGGCGATGGCCGCGGCGGTGCCGGCATGGTCACCGGTGATCATCTTGACCCGGATGCCCGCCGCCCGGCATTCGGCGACGGCGGCGATGGCCTCGGGGCGCGGCGGGTCGATCAGGCCGACGAGGCCGAGGAAGCTCAACCCGCGTTCCAGCTTGGCGGGGTCGATCCGGTCGTCGTCCTCGGGACGCGCGGCCAGGGCCAGCACCCGCAGGCCCCGCCGGGCCATCGCCTCGGCCCGGTCGTGCCAGGGGGCGTAGTCGATGTCGGCGCACATCCGCAGCACCCGTTCGGGGGCGCCCTTCACATAGATCAGCCGGCCATCGGGCCCATCGGTGAGCACGGCCATGAAGCGATGGCGGCTGTCGAAGGGAATGGCGTCGATCCGGCGCGCCGCGATCTCCGGCGTGATCTTGCCGGAAAAGGCCAGCAGCGCACCCTCCATCGGGTCGCCCTCGACCGTCCAGGCCCCGCCTCGGTCATGAAGGGCCGCGTCGTTGCAGAGGGCCGCCGCGCGGGCCAGCCCGGAAAGGTCGCCTGCGGGAGTGATCTCTCCACGCGGCGCGTAGCCGTCGCCACTGATGGCAAAGCTGCCCTCGGGTGTCTCGGCGGCGGCCACCACCATCTCGTTGCGGGTCAGGGTGCCGGTCTTGTCGGTGCAGATGACCGAGACCGAGCCGATGGATTCGATCGCAGGCAGGCGGCGCACGATGGCATTGCGCCGCGCCATGGCCTGCACGCCGATGGCCAGCGTGATCGTCATGACGGCCGGAAGACCCTCGGGGATGGCAGAGACGGCGATGGCGACGACCGTCATGAACAGGTCGGCAAAGTCCATGTGGCCGACGAAATACCCCCAGCCCAAGAGCAGTGCCGCGACGAGCAGGATCAGGAACGACAGCCAGCGCGCGAAATGGTCCATCTGCGCGACCAGCGGCGTCGTCAGCTGTTCGACCCCCGCCAGCAGGCCGCCGATGCGGCCGATCTCGGTCGCGGGGCCGGTGGCGGTGACCACTCCGCGGGCGGCGCCCTGCGTGACCAGCGTGCCCGACCAGAGCATCGACCGGCGGTCGCCAAGGGGCGCATCGGCGGCGACGGGGCCTTCGGCCTTTTCCACCGGCACCGACTCGCCGGTCAGGATCGCCTCCTGTGCCGCGACCCCGCGCGCCTCGATCAGCCGCAGGTCGGCGGGAACCTTGTCGCCTGCCTCCAGAAGGACGATGTCGCCCGGCACCAGCCTGTCGCCCGCCACGGTCACCCGCCGCCCGTCACGCAGCACGGCGGCGCGCGGGGCGAGCATCTGCCGGATCGCGGCCATGGCGGTTTCGGCCTTGCCCTCCTGAAGGAAGCCGATCACCGCATTGGCGAGGACAACGGCCAGGATCACCCCGGTATCGACCCAGTGCTGAAGCGCGCCGGTCACGATGGCGGCGCCGATCAGGACGTAGATAAGCACGTTGTTGAACTGCCCGAGGAAGCGCAGCACCGGCCCCCGCGTCCGCGCTTCGGGCAGCCGGTTGGGGCCATGCGCGGCAAGACGGCGGTCGGCTTCGGCCGTGCTCAGGCCGCTGGCGGTGGCGTCCAGGTCGGTCAGGCAGTCGGCGACGGGGCGGGCGTGCGGGTCGATCATCTGCATCAGCGCGCCGTATAGCCCCCGTCGATGGCGATCTCGGCCCCGGTGACGAACTTTGCCTCGTCCGAGGCCAGCCAGACCACGGCCCAGGCGATGTCATCGGGTTCGCCCATGTGGCCGATGGGATGGACCGCCCCTGCCGCGGCCTTGGCGGCCTCCAGATCGGGCGAGGTGGCGCGCAGGTGGTTTTCCACCATCGGTGTCCAGATATAGCCGGGGTGGATCGAATTCACCCGGATCTGCTCGGGTGCATAGGTGACGGCGTCGTTCTTGGTCATCAGCCTTACCGCGCCCTTGAAGGCGTGATAGGCCGCCAGATTGCCCACGCCGATCAGGCCGGCGATGGAAGACAGGTTGACGATCGACCCGCCGCCCGCGGCGCGAAGATGCGGAACGGCATGTTTGGTGCCGAACATCACGCCCTTGACGTTCACGGCCTGAACCCGGTCCCATTCCTCCTCGGTGACCTGATCGGTGGGTTTCGGGCTGCCGGAGATGCCCGCGTTGTTGACCATCACGTGCAGGCCGCCGAACCGGGTGGCGGCCGCATCGACGGCCGCTTTCATCGCGGCCTCGTCAGCCACATCCACGCGCCAGAAGCAGACCGCATGTCCCTTCGCGCCCAGATCGCCCGCCAGGGCCATGCCTTCGGCCTCCATCAAATCGAACATCGCAACCTGTGCGCCTTCTTCGGCCATGCGCTCCACGCAGGCACGGCCAATCCCCACGGCGCCCCCGGTCACGATGGCGGTCTTTCCGGAAAGTCGGTTCATGGCAATCTCCTTCGGGATGTGGCCTGGGACATGCCCGTCAGGCAGGCATGCGCCCCTCGGTCGAGATCTCGGGAATTTCGGTGCGCTCGGTCTCCGCCGCGCCGCACAGCAGGTCGACCGCGCGGTCGGCCGCATCCTGGAACGGTTCCAGCACCATGTCCGCGCCGGACCCGAACAGGACCTCCGTCTCGGCAGCGCCGTGCGACGCAGCGGCGATCCGCCCCGAGAATCCCGACGTGCGGGCGAGTTGTATCAAGGTCCGGCGCGCGTCTTCGTGGCTGAGCCCGGTGGGATGGACGGGCAGGGTCGAGACGAGCCACTCGGCACTGCGCAACGGCAGTTCGGCAACGAACTCCGGGTCCGTCGCATCGCCGAACTCCGCCTCGAGCCCCAGTTCGCGCCAGCGGTCGATGGCCAGAGGGTTGAAGTCAACCCCAAGCACCGCAACGCCACGGTTCTTCAGCCGGATGCCCATGGCGGTCCCAAAGCGCCCAAGTCCAAAGACGATGACCGGGAATGCCCGGCCGTGATGCGTCCCGGCCTCGGAAGGCTCGCGCGGGGTGCCCTTGCGCTCGAAGACCGCGAGGAGAGGTTCGAAGAGTGCGAAAAGCTGGTGTGAATAGGTGATCATGTAGGTCGAGGCCGCGATGGTCACGAGGCCGACCATGGTCACGAGCCCCAAGGCATCGTCCGCGACATGCCCGAGGCTGACGCCCATGGCGACGAAGATCAGGGAGAACTCGCTGATCTGCGCGACGGTCAGGCCGGCAAGGAAGCCCGTGCGCTTGCGATAGCCCATGGCCCCCATGATCGCGAGTACGATCAACGGGTTGCCGACCAGCACGAACAGCGAAAAGATCGCCGCGCCGGTGACGTGGGCACCCAGCAGCGACAGATCCAGCATGGCCCCGAGGGCGATGAAGAAGAACAGAAGGAGGAAATCGCGCAAGGAGGCCAGCCGGGCGGCAATCGTCTCGCGGTAGGCGGTGGAGGCAAGGGCAACCCCCGCCATCAGGCCGCCCACCTCCTTGCCCAGTCCGACGGCGTCGCCGACGGCCGCAAACATGGCGGCCAGCGAGATGGCGAAGATCACCAGCAGTTCCGGCGCGCGGGCCAGACATTCGGTCAGCGGATTGGCGGCATAGCGCACGAAGACCATGACCGCCGCCACCATCGCCACGCTCGAGGCCAGCACCGCAAGCACTTCGCCGCCACCGTTGCCCCCATCCGCGGATCCTATGCCGATGGCTGACAGCACGATCATGGCCAGAACTACCACCAGATCCTGCACGATCAGGAACCCCAGTGCGATCTGGCCGTGGAGGGCGTCGATCTCGCGCTTGTCGGACAACAGCTTCACGATGATGATGGTGGACGAAAACGTCAGCGCGATGGCGACGTAGAGGCTGGTGACATGGTCCAGCCCCAGCGCAAGACCGATCAGGCGGCCGAAGAACGCGGTAAAGGCGACCTGGCCAAGGCCCGTCAGCACCGACACGGCCCCGAGCGACCGGATCAGCTTCACATCGAGCTTGATCCCCACCAGGAACAACAGCACCGCGATGCCCAGTTCCGACAGAAGCTCGATCTGCTCGTCGGAATGCACGACATCCAGCGCCGAGGGCCCGGCGACCAGACCGACCGCGATGAAGCTGACGATCAGCGGCTGGCGCAGAAGGGTGCCGACGATCCCGATTCCGGCCGCCAAGACCAGGAGGATCGCCACTTCGGCAAAAGATGTCATCGTGAACGTCATGTGTCCTTCTTCTGCCCCGCTCCGATTGTTGCGCGGGGTGCGCTCTGGTGGCGTTCAAGGAAGTGCTCCAGATCGGCGTGTGCGATCCGCCATCCCTTGCCGACATCTATCGCGCGCAGGTCGCCCTGCTTGATCCAGTGCCGCACGGTGGCCTCTGCAACCTTCAGGCGATCGGCCACTTCCTTCACGGTCTGATAATGTTCGTTCGGCATCGAATGGTGGCTCCGAGCGTGTTTTGACGCAGCATAGCGACGTATGCGCTGTCTTGATTGACCTCGATCAAACCAGCCGACGCTCATCCATGTTCATGTGGACGGGTCACGGCAAAGGGGGGCGGGCCATGCAGCGGATCATGTTGGCGACGGACTTTTCCGAGCGTTCGGACCGTGCCTTGCGGCGGGCTGTGCTTCTTGCCAAGGCGCATGGGGCGGTCCTGGATCTCGTGCACGTGGTGGACGATGACCGACCGCGCCGGATCGTCGACCACGAAGCCGTGGACGCCCGGGTCCTGCTTCGCGAACTGGCGCATTCGCTCCGCTCGGCCGATGGCGTGACCTGCGAAACCGACGTTGTGCTGTCCGATCCTTTCGCCGGAATCGTGAAGGCTGTGGCGGAAAAGAAGCCGGATCTGCTGGTGATCGGACCGCACCGGCGGCAGATCCTGAAGGATGCCTTCCTGGGAACGACGGCGGAGCGGACGATCCGTTCCGTCGACTGTCCCGTCCTGATGGCAAACGGGCCGCCGGTCGCCCCGTGGCGGCACATCCTGCTCACCACCGACCTTTCCGACAATGCCAGGAACGCCTTGCAGCGCTTTGCGGCCCTAGGGCTGGGCAGGGGCGCGCGCCAGTCCGTCCTCCATGTATTCGACGCCATCGCCCTGCGCCTGGCCATGTCGGACTCAATGCCCAAGGGCAACCGAGAGAGCTATCTGGCGGACCGGCAGAGCGAGGCGCGTCGCGACCTTGCGCGCTTCATGGCGGACCTGGCCGGACTTCAGGCCGAATTGGTCGTCCGCCAAGACACAACAACGACGGCGCATGAAATCCACGAGGCGGCCGAAGCATTGACCGCGGACCTGATCGTGGTCTCCACGCACGGGAAGGGCGCGCTGGCGAGGTTCTTCCTGGGCAGCGTCACCGAGAAGACCCTGCAGTCCGCGAAGGTCGATGTGCTGGCCTTGCCGCCCAGTCCCGCGCCATGAAGCTGTCGCCCTGCGCCTGACCATGCGCAGCAGGGCCGGAAATGCTGCTCAGGTTTCCTGCCTACGGCCAGGACGTGAGTGCGCGACCGCGTTCCAGCCGATCAAAGCTGCAACGCTGCGGCATCCAGGCCGCGCCTTTCAGCACTTTCGATGACCGCAGAACGGAGCTTCCGGCTGCGCTTGAGAAGACGCCGGAAGCGGGCCTCGTCGAGAACCAGCAGGGTGGTGTGACTTATCGCGATCGCCTGTGTCCTGCGTGTCTGGTGGCTGAGCAGGGAGAGTTGTCCAAACATCTCGCCGCGGCCCAGCCGGAATTTCTGCCCCGCCGTTTCAAGTTCGACGGCGCCCGAGGCAATGAAACAGACTTCGCGGGGCGTGTCGCCCTTGCGCATCAGGACATCGCCGGGCTGGACGTACCGAGTGCGCAGCGCCTTTGCGAGTTGCTTGCGGCTGTCCTCGTCCATTTCTGCGAAAAGCGCAAACTGGCGGACAAGCTCCGTCTTCTGGACAGCAAGGTCCAGTGGTGGTCGCGCTTCCACTTTCCGGCGTTTTACTGCCAGTTCCTGCTTGAGGGTTGTATGAAGCTCCTTTCCAATGAGCCCGTCGATGAACAGAACATCATACTCGCGTTCCTCAAGGCGAAGCGAGGTGCGCCGCAGGTATCGCCGCTCGATCTCCTCCGCGTACCCCGGATACTGAAGCCGGAGGCCTTCCAGCGCGGCCTGTGTTTCGTCTTCGCGCCGCTTCACCAGTTCATGCAGCAGATCGGCGATGCGGCGCCCATGAATGCGACGGATCTTGGTGTCGATGTACGCGTGCAGATCGCGCAGGATCAGTCGAAGGTTCAGCAGGATCTCGAAGCGGTCAGCGGTCAGCCTGGCAAGCAGTCCGGAGATGCGCAGGCGGTTGTGCAGCATGCTGGCGAAGCGATAATCCCGACCCTGGGCCAGGCTCAGGCGGCCAGCCACGCGGTATTCGTCGCGGCCGCCTATCCGCGTGCGTTCGATCAGCCGGTCCGCGTCCGCGAGCATCTGTTCCGCCAGGCGCGTCGAGACAAGTTGATCGCGGAAGGCTTCGAGAATGAAGTCGCGTTCGCGCCCTGCCAGCGCGACAAGTCCAAGGGTGATCCGTTCCCGGTCGGGAATGTCGTCGGCGACCTCGGCCTTTTGGATGGCACCGTCCAACCGCTCGGCGAAGCGCTTTGCTTCGGAGCGGACGATCTCATGCGTGAGATCATGGTTCCGTACGGTCTCGGCCACCTCTTCGCGCACCTTCTGCAGCGCGACGGCGATGACCTGGTTCGACAACGCGCGGTCGATGGGCGCGAGTCGGTCCAGCCCCAGCCGAGCAATGATCCAGCGCAGGGTGGTCCCCTGCACCAGGAGGGTGAACAGGGTGAAACCGGTTGCCAGGATGCCAACGTACCGTTTGACATCGGTCGGCACCCTGAAGTTTTCCGAGACGGCCAGCGCCAGAGCCAGGGTCACTGCGCCGCGCAGGCCGCCCCAGAGGATTGCCACACGGTAGGGCCGATCGACCCTTGGAGACAGGCGCAGTGCCGTCAGGAGCGGCAGCACGACGTAGAGCATGAACATCCGTGCGGCGGTGGCGGCAACGATGACAACCACTATCAGGAACAGGTCATGAAGCCGCAAGTCGCCCAGAAGCCGCGGAACGAGCAGTGCCGCGAGAAGGAAGATCAGTGCCCCGGCCCAATGCGCCAGCACATCCCAGACCTCGCGCAGGTTGGTCCAGTTCGTGGGCGACATGCGTCCGGGACCCAGATAGTTCAGCGTCATTCCGGCCATGACCACGGCAATCACGCCCGACACACCGAATACCTGGTCGGCGACCAGGTAAGCGACATAGGGCAACGCCACGCTGAGCGATATCTGCGCCAAAGGGTAGCGGCCAAGCCATGACAGGACCCCAAGGCAGATGCGCCCCAGGAACAAGCCCGTGGCGACGCCGCCGAAGATCAGAAGCGGGAAGCCGACCAGCGCATCCTGAAGGGTCGGATTGGGAACGCCCAACATGACGAAGGTCAGAAAGAACCCGAAGAGGGCGATTGCGGCGGCATCGTTCAGAAGGCTCTCACCCTCGACGATCCGGGTCAGCCGCTGGGGCGCCGCGATGTTGCGGAAGATCGACACCACGGCGGAGGGGTCCGTCGTCGCGACGATCGCGCCGAGCATCAGGCAGGTGACCAGCGGCAAGGGCGTGAACGGTTGCAGCGCAAGGCCGATGGCAAAGGTCGCCAACACGACGGCGACGACCGCCATCACGAGGATGGGCACCCAGTCCTCTGCCATGCGGCGCAGGTTGAGACCAAGCGCCACCTGAAAAAGCAGCGTTGGAAGGAGGACATACAGGAATACGTTCGCGCGAATGCTGAACGCGACGACTTCAACCCCCGGCGCCAGTTCAGTGACGGCCCGACCATACGGGACCAGATAGGCTGCAGCCGTGCCAATGAGGGTTCCGATGATGGCCAGCACAACCGTGTAAGGCAGCCGCGACCAGTCGGCCAGCGGCTCGCTGAGGCTGATCACAATGAAAAGTGCTGCGACGATGCCGACGAGGGTGACTACATCCATGCCGTAAGTATCTACCGCAGGCGCGGTCCGGGTGTGGGTTTTTCTGCGGAAAGCCATGGAGTTATCATGTTCTTCGCCGCTGCTGTCAATCTTCCGGGCCGGCAAGATCGCCGAGCCAGGATGGCAGAGAGAAGGGCAGGCGATGAAGCGCGTTCACATCCGCGCGAGCCCGATGCGGATCCCGTTCTCCACCCGGCACGAGCGGCAGCCGCTGGAGCGGAGGCGCGACGGCCTGATATCCCGCTGGTTCGTCGGGCCGGGCGTCGATGCCCCGCTCCCGGTCACCCTCCAGCTCAGAACAAGGGGGTGGAGTCAAGGCAGAGAAGGTTCGACCTGAGACTCGCCATCTGCCGTATGATTGCGGCATGGCGCGACCGCTGCAATCGCCATTGCCCGCATGCGAGCCTCGACGGGCGTTCCCCAACCGGCCGGAATGACCTCAGACCAGGTCGAGATAAACGTACTGGATCGGCGCATGCTCGTAGATATGCGCATCCAGGAGCGGCGCCCCGCCGTTCGGCTGCGCGACATCGAGCGATCCCGTGTCGCGCAAGGGCGTTCCGCCGAAACCGATCAGCGTGCCGAATGCCGGATCGAGGAGATCCTCCTGCGTCCGGCCAAGATAGAGCCGGAACTGCCCGACGACATCGCGGTCGAACTGGAGCAGGATCGTGTCGGCATCGACGATCTGGGCGCTCGTGATCTTGGGAAGATAGTTCGAGTTCGTGCCGTCTGTCCGGTAGAGCCTGAAGCCGAGATTCTCGGGCGCGTGCAGGCCGTTCGCCGCCGCGTAGATCGAGTCGTCGATCATCAGCGCGTTGTCGACGCCGCTGAAGTCGACAAGCAACTGGTCGCTCGCGGCCTTGGTGACCTGCGAGATCATGATCGGCGCGTTCTCCTGGCCCACCAGCGCGTCGAAGATGTTGGCGCCGAGCCGTTGACCCATCATGTAGTAGCCTTCGGGACTGAGGTGCGTGTAATCGCCGCCGACGCTCGCGGGATAGAGCGCCTCGTACTGGTATTCGAGGGCGCCGAAGACGACGTTCGGATGATTCTCGACGAACTGGATCTGGTCGATGGCCACCCCCTTGTCGGAGTAGCCGCGGTGCTGCGACAGAATCCCCATGACGTCGGCCGCGCTGCCGAGCACCGATTCCACCGCCGCCTCGAGCCGGTCGAAGTAGGTGCCGAGAAGGAACTCGTAGCCGTAGGGGATGTCCCCTCGCGGCCGGTCGCCCTGGCCCTGGATGAAGTTCAGGACGATGTCCTCGGCCAGGTCGTAACCAAGCCGCAGCGCCTCCGTGACGCCAAGCTGCAACTGGCTGACGAGATTGTCGAAGAAGACGGGCCGGCCCGTCATCGTCTGATAGAACTGCCCCGCGCCGCCGTCGTTGCGGAAGTAGGAGAAGGTTCCGTCGGCATTGTCGATTGCGAACACGTCATCGTTCGCCGTCGACGACAGCGCCGTGGTGAGGTCGGCAAAGACGTCCTGTGCGCGGGTCATCAGCTGCAGGATCGACTTGCCGCCCGCGCCCGTATTGACGTGGGTGAAGACCGGGCTGTCGAGGCCCGCCGCCTGATACTCCGACACCAGCCGTCCGATCATCGAGGATACGTGCGTTTCGGTCGCGTATTCCTGCAAGGGCCGGAAACCCCGGAATCTGCCTTCATCCACCGGCACGTTCAACCATCCCCGGTTCACGTAGCTGTTCACGCCGAAATCGAGCGCAAGCGCATGCACGGGGTCCACCGGGCCAGTGGTCAGGACCTGTTGTGACTGGAGCGGGGTCACGCCCACCGAGAGGGACTGGCCGGAGGTGAACACGAACTGCATCGCGGCGCGGTCCGTCACGTTCACCATGAGGTCACGGGACGTGGTGAGCCCTGCGGAATCGGTGACCTCAACCGAGAGTTCGTAGACGTTGTCGCCGTCCTGGTCCGACGCGGCCTCGAAGTCGGGCGCCGCGAGGAAGGCAAGATGGCCTGTCGCCGGATCGAGCGCGAAGAGAGAGGCATCCGCGCCGCCGGCGATGGCGTAGGAGAGGCCCGAGCCTTCGGCATCGGCATCGTCGATTGCGGTAATGTCGACGACGAACGTGCTGTTTTCGCTTACCGATAGGGCCGATGGCCCGCCCACGACAGGGGCCTGGTTCTCGAAGACGTCGCTCACGCTGACCGCGATCGTTCCGCTTGATGAAAGTCCGGCGCTGTCGGTGACGGTGACCTCGACCGAGTAGACGTTGTCGCCGTCGGAATCGAGGGGATGCTCGAAGTCCGGGGCCGTGACGAAGGACAGGACCCCGGTCGTCGGATCGACCGCGAAGAGCAGCGCGTCCGGCCCTCCGGCGACCGCATAGAGCAGTCCGTTGCCTTCGCTTTCCGTCAGGTGCAGCGCCGAAAGATCGCTGACGAAGGTCTGGTTCTCGGCTGCGGTCACGGCCCCGGGGCCATTCAGCGTTGGCCCCGGAGTGTCGAGAACGTCCGTCACATCCACGGTCAGGCCCGTGTCGGTCGCCAGCCCCCTGGAGTCGGTGACACGGACGACGACCTCGTATTGACCGTTTCCGTCAGCGTCTGCCGGCGTCTCGAAGTCGGGCGTGACGGAGAAGTTCAACGCGCCATTCACGGCGTCGATCGTGAAACTGCCGGCATCCGCGCCGCCGACGATGGAATAGGTCAGGCCGGCTCCTTCGGTGTCGGTATCGTCCACCGCCGCAAGGTCGGTTACAAAGGTCTGACCTTCGGCAAGAGCAAGGGTGCCCGCACTGACAAAATTGGGGGCCAGGCCCTGCTGAAATATGATCCCCTGCTGAACCCCGAAGGAGGTGTTGCCAATCCTGAAACGGTCATAGGTAATTCCGTTTTCTACGACGCTTCCGAGGAAAGCGGCTATTTGCGTGGTCGCGAAATCGAGTATGTCGCCCGCATCGCCATCGATTCGCAGTTCCGCGTCCCTGCCGGCCTTGAGCTGCAACAGGGAGAACTGGATATTGTCCCGAAGTCCGTTGGTCAGAATGATCCGCTCGATCGAATAGAGGGTCGTGGAACCCGCAAAGAACTGACCGGCATCCTGCACCAGCAGTGTATCTATCCCGGCACCACCGTGAACGCCGATATCGTACTGATCGTAAACGATTACATCATTTCCACCGCCTGCCGAAATCGTATCGGCACCGGCGCCGCCATTGATGAAATCGTCGCCTGCATAGCCACTGATCGTGTCGTTTCCGTCCGATCCCAACATGTAGTCGCGCCCGGAACTGCCATTGATGAGTTCGGACGCGGGGGTGCCGATATGGATCTTGTCGTAGGGGGCGGGATCGACAAAATGCTGCGGATCGGTCGTGCCATAAGGGAAGAATGCCGAGGCGGCTTGCCGCAATTCCTCCCTCGACAGGCTTTGCCAGGAAGGCCCGAAAAGACCGCTCAATGTGAAAACGCCAACCGCCATGTGCCCCTCGATGATAATATTTATATTCAGGCTATCGGCTTTGCGCCGTCTGTCTAGGACAGAGATTAACGGGACGCAAAAAAGGCCTCGTTGCAGGTTGATCCGGGCCGGCGTCGCCCGCAGCGATGATGTCGGGAGTCCGGGCCTCTCGCGCCCCGCAATCCGCCGCCTTCGGCCGAGAAAATCCCTGCCCGAATCTGCTCGGGCGCGCTTGACGGGGGGGGCGGGGATGCCTATTACACGCTCCACGCTCGGGCGGCGATCCGGGCGGGGATGCGCGGTTGTAGCTCAGTCGGTTAGAGTACCGGCCTGTCACGCCGGGGGTCGCGGGTTCGAGCCCCGTCAACCGCGCCACCCGCCCCGGATCGCCCGAGTGTTCCCCTCAAGGGGTCCATGCGCGGTTGTAGCTCAGTCGGTTAGAGTACCGGCCTGTCACGCCGGGGGTCGCGGGTTCGAGCCCCGTCAACCGCGCCACTCAATTCCCGTTGATGTTGCGCGACGGCCGATTCCGGCCCAGGGCATGTGGTTGCCGGCAAGGGATTGCCGATCCGGCCACGCGATCCGTCACGCTCCCGTCACCGCCGATCAACCCCGCGTGCGCCCCCCCTTCCGGCACCGGAAGCGCCGGCTATGTTCCGCGATGAAACCGCGGCCCGCCGGGCGGAAACGGACCCGCCGACGCGACGGACCGGGACGGTTTCCCAAGGTGGCCCTGCCGGGCTGGCGGGGCCTCAGACGGAGTGACGCAGATGCGTTTCCAAGTTCTCCCCCTCGTGCTCGTGACCGCGCTCGGCGCGACCTCGGTGGCCTATGCCTCCGAAGCGACGACCGGCATGATCAAGTCCTTCGACATGAAGGCGCACACGCTCACGCTCGAGGATGGCACGATCTACATGCTGCCGGGCGCCTTCGAGGATCCCGGCCTGAAGGTCGGCGAGAAGGTCAGCGTGCTTTGGGACAAGTCCAGCAACGCGGGCGCTTCGAAAGATGCGCGGGACGTGGTGTCGGTGACCATCGTCAAGTGACCGAGCCGCGCGGCACCGGCGCGGGGGCCTTCGGGCCCCCGCTGCCTTTTCTATCCGCGCCAAATCGTCCCGCTGCGGCGGACGGCGCGAAGGGGTAAGCCGGGACCATGCAGTGCAGGACAGGAAGATGGCTTACCTCGACCGAATTCCCCTCAGTCTCGCCGTGGTCGCGGCGCTGACCCTCGGCCTCGCGCCCTTCGTGCCCGAGCCGCATATCTGGGAAAAGCTGGCGATGCTCTCGGCGGGCAGGCTCAGCCGGCCGATCGACATTCTCGACCTTCTCCTGCATGCCATGCCCTGGGCGGTGCTGGCGGCGAAGCTGCTGCGGACGGCGCTGGTCCGCGGCTAGGAGCCTCGCGCGGCGGCATCCCGACAGCCGGGAAGCCCCGGCCCCGGTGTCAAAGCCGCATCCGGTAGCGGATGTGGCCGTCGCTCGCCGTGTAGCTGTCGTAGAGCGCGCGGGCGCGGGCGTTGGCTTCGTCGGTGTGCCAGTAGAGCCGGTGCCAGCCCCTTGCGCGGGCCAGCGCGATCAGGTCGTCGATGAGCGCGCGGCCGACGCCTGCGCCGCGCGCCTCGGCGTCCACGAAGAGGTCTTCCAGGTAGCAGTCGTCGCCCGCGACCCAGCTTGACGGGTGGTGCTGGTGGATGGCGAAGCCGGCGATGCGGCCGCTCCGGAGCGCGAGGCGCGCCTTGAGGGGCGAGGCCGGGTCCATGAGCCGCGCCCAGGTGGCGGCGGTGACACCGGGCGGGAGGGCGACGTCGTAGAAGGCGAGGTAGCCGTCCCAGAGGCGCTGCCATCCGGCTTCGTCGTCGGGGGTTGCATCGCGGATCGTAAGTGTCATGGCAGGAAGTCCGGCAGCGCCGCGGCGGTGGCCCCTGGCGCGATGTCGGTGAAGAAATGGCCGCCCGGGATCATTGCAGCGCGGCGAGGATGCGCGCCCAGGAACGGATGCCCTTGTGGAAGCTTTCCACGTCGTACTTCTCGTTGGGGCTGTGGATCTGGTCGTCGTCCTGGCCGAAGCCGATGAGCATCGCGTCCATGCCGAGGATCTTCTGGAAATAGCCGGCGATCGGGATCGAGCCGCCGCAGCCGATGTAGGCGGCAGGCCGGCCCCATTCCTCGCCCAGCGCCTTGCGCGCGGCCTCGAAGGCGGGGTCGGCGATGTCCATGACGCCGGCCGCGCTCGCGGCGTGTTCGTGGAAGGCCACCTGGCAGTCAAAGGGGACCATGGTGCGCACGTGATTGCGGAAGTTGTCGCGCAGGCGATGTGGGTCCTGCCCGGGAACGAGCCGGAACGAGATCTTGGCGTGCGCCTGCGACGGCAGTACGGTCTTGAAGCCCGCGCCGGCATAGCCGCCCCAGATCCCGTTCACCTCGCAGGTCGGCCGCGACCAGAGCATCTCGAGCGGCGTGCGGTCGTGTTCGCCGGCAGGCACCGAGAGGCCGACGTCGCCTAGGTATTTCCCGTAGTCGAAGGCCAGCGCCTGCCACTGGGCGCGCACGGCCTCGGGCAACTCCTGCACCCCGTCGTAGAAGCCGGGCACGGTGATCCGCCCGTCGTCGTCGTGGAGCGAGGCGATGATCCTGGCCAGCACCCGGATCGGATTCATCGCGGCGCCGCCGTAGGAGCCGGAATGCAGGTCCTTGTTCGGGCCGGTGATGGTGATCTCTTCGCCGAGAAGCCCGCGCAGCATCGTGGTGATCGCCGGCTGTCCCTCGAAAAGCCCGGTATCGCAGATCAGCGCGAGGTCGGCCTTCAGTTCCTCGCGGTGCGTCTCCATGAACGGGATGAGCGAGGGCGAGCCCGATTCCTCCTCGCCCTCGAGAAAGATGGTGAGCCGACCGGGCAGGGCGCCGTGGACGTGTTTCCACGCGCGCGCGGCCTCGATGAAGGTCATGAGCTGGCCCTTGTCGTCCGAGGCGCCGCGGGCACGGATCACCCGGCCGTGCGGCGTGTCCTCGATCGCGGGGTCGAACGGGTCGCGGTGCCAGAGGTCGAGCGGATCGACCGGCTGCACGTCGTAGTGGCCGTAGAAGAGAAGGTGCCGCCCGCCCGTCCCGCCGTGGCCGACCACCATCGGATGGCCCGGCGTCGGGCGCGCGGCGGCATCGAACCCGAGACCGCGCAGGTCCTCGGCCAGCCAGTCGGCGGTCCTGGCGCAATCCGCCTTGAAGGCTGGATCGGTGGAAATGGACGGAATGCGCAGGAGCGCGAAGAGACGCTCCATCGCTTCGGGCAGGGTTTCGTCGATGCGCGACAGGACGGCGTCGAGGGTCATGGGGGGGCTCCTCCGGGTGTCGGGCAGGACGGTAGCAGCGTGTCCGGCATTGTCCAGACCGGCGGGGGGCGCGGTGAGCCGTCTGGCGCCCGCGCGTCAAATTGTACCCTCGCGCCGGACGGTTTTGATCTTTATCAAGGAAGCCTGTGGACAGGGGGCGTAGGTCCCAAGACACGGAACGACAGCCGGGAGACCTGCGATGGACTATGAAGCTCAGCTCGACAAGGCGCTGCAGCGCCTGCACGACGAAGGCCGCTATCGCACCTTCATCGACATCGAGCGGCGCAAGGGGCAGTTCCCGAAGGCGATCTGGACGCGGCCCGACGGGACCGAGAAGGAAATCACCGTCTGGTGCGGCAACGACTACCTCGGCATGGGCCAGCACCCGGCCGTCCTCGCCGCGATGCACGAGGCGCTCGACGCGACGGGCGCAGGCTCCGGCGGCACGCGCAACATCTCGGGCACCACTGTCTATCACAAGCGGCTGGAGGCCGAGATCGCGGACCTGCACCGCAAGGAGGCGGCGCTGGTCTTCACCTCGGCCTACATCGCCAACGACGCGACTCTGTCGACCCTGCCGAAGCTCTTCCCGGGCCTCATCATCTATTCGGACGAGCTGAACCACGCCTCGATGATCGAGGGGATCAAGCGCAACGGCGGCCAGAAGCGCATCTTCCGGCACAACGACGTGGCCCATCTGCGCGCCCTGATGGCGGCCGAGGACCCGGAGGCGCCGAAGCTCGTGGCCTTCGAGTCGATCTACTCGATGGACGGCGACATCTGCCCGATGGAGGCGATCTGCGATGCCGCGCGGGAGTACGGCGCGCTCACCTACCTCGACGAGGTTCATGCCGTCGGCATGTATGGGCCCCGCGGCGCCGGCGTCGCCGAGAAGCTGGGGCTGATGGGCCGGATCGACATCATCAACGCGACGCTCGCCAAGGCCTTTGGCGTGATGGGGGGCTACATCGCCTCGACGGCAAAGATGGTGGACGCGATCCGCTCCTACGCTCCGGGCTTCATCTTCACCACGTCGCTGCCGCCGGCGGTGGCGGCGGGGGCCGCGGCCTCCGTCCGCCATGTGAAGTCGGCGCAGCAACTGCGCGACAAGCAGCAGGAGCACGCCCGCATCCTCAAGACGCGGCTGAAGGCGCTCGGCCTGCCGATCATCGACCACGGCACCCATATCGTGCCGGTGCATGTGGGCGATCCGGTGCACTGCAAGATGATCTCCGACATGCTGCTGGAGCACTACGGAATCTACGTGCAGCCGATCAATTTCCCGACCGTGCCGCGCGGCACCGAAAGGCTGCGCTTCACGCCCTCGCCGGTGCACACGCCCGAGGACATCGACCGGCTGGTCCGGGCGATGGACAAACTCTGGGCACATTGCGCGCTGAATCGCGCCGAACTCACCGCCTGAGGGCCTGCGCCGTCGCAATCGGTCTTGCCCTATGGTATGGATTTACCGATAGGACGGCACGGCCAAAGCGAATCGTCGGCCGTCGGGGAATTCGACACGGGGCAGTGGGCATGATCGGGCGGAGGGGTCCTCCTTCGACGCAGGATACGGACAAACCCAAGGGGTTTGACGACTACGAACTGCGGCTCGGCGACGTGATGCGCGGCGAGCGCGCGACGATGGCCAAATCGCTTCTCGACGTGCAGCGCGAACTGAAGATCAAGGCGAGCTACATCGCCGCGATCGAGAATTGCGATGTCTCGGCCTTCGAGACGCCCGGCTTCGTCGCGGGCTATGTGCGGTCCTACGCGCGCTACCTCGGGATGGACCCGGAAACCACGTTCCGGCGCTTCTGCGAAGAGGCGGACTTCACCGTGGCGCACGGCATGTCGGCCGCGGCCTCCGGGCCGGTCAAGGCGCGCCGCAAGGTCGAATACGCCGATCCGCTGGCGAATCCGAACGCGAGCTTCGTGCCGCGCGGCGAGGCGATCTGGTCGGGCATCAGGCCCGGGGCGATCGGCTCGATTCTCGTGCTTCTCCTTCTGATCGGCGGCATCGGCTACGGCGGCTGGTCGGTGCTGCAGGAGGTGCAGAAGGTCACGCTCGCGCCCGTCGACCAGGCGCCGGGCGTGGTGGCCGACCTCGATCCGCTAGCTGGTGCCGGCCAAACCCTGACGGCGCAGCAGGATACCGGCGAGGTCGCGCTGGCCGCGCTGCCGGGGCAGGACGCCCTTCCGCCCGCGCCCGAGGCGCTCGACCGACTCTACCGGCCACAGGCGCTCGACGTGCCGGTGCTTGTCGCGCGCGACGGTCCGATCGCGGCGATCGATCCGCGCAGTGTGGGCACGATCCCCGTGGCGACCGCCGCGGCCGATCCGGCCCCGGCCGAGGCCGAGGCGCTGCCCGCCCTCGGCGAGACGCCGGTGCAGGTCGTGGCGGCCGATGCGCCCGAAGTCGAACTGCTCGCCGTGCGTCCCGCCTGGGTCCGGGTGCAGGCTGCAGACGGTACCGTCATCTTCGAGAAGATCCTCGATGCCGGCGAACGCTACGCGCTGCCCAAGCTCGAGGAGCCGCCGGTCATGCGGGTCGGCGAGTCGGGCGCGCTCTACTTCGCGGTCAACGGCCAGACCTACGGGCCGGCAGGGTCCCGCGGCTCGGTCACGAAGAACCTCGTGCTCTCGCCCGAGGCGCTGACCGGGAAGTACGCCGTCGCCGACCTGGACAGCGACGCCGACCTCGCGCGATACGCGACCACCGTGGCCGATGCCGCCGGCGTGGTGCCCGCGGCCGAGCCCGCGGCACCGGCAGGCGAGTAGCCGGCCCCGGATTGCCGTCCTGCCGCCCAGGGTCTATCTATCGCCCGACCGAACGCGCGCCGAGGCTGACATGACGCACAATCCGATCCGACCCTGGCGGAACATCGACCGGCGGAAGTCGCGCAGGATCATGGTGGGCAACGTGCCCGTGGGCGGCGACGCGCCGATCACGGTGCAGACGATGACTAACACCATCACCTCCGACGTGAAGGCGACGGTCGAACAGGTCCAGCGCGCGGTGGCGGCGGGCGCCGACATCGTGCGCGTCTCGACACCGGACGAGGACTCGACCCGCGCCCTGCGGGAGATCGTGCGCGAAAGTCCGGTTCCCGTCGTGGCCGATATCCATTTCCACTATCGCCGCGCCATCGAGGCCGCCGTGGCCGGTGCCGCCTGCCTCAGGATCAATCCCGGCAACATCGGCTCGGCCGATCGGGTGCGCGAGGTCGTGAGGGCCGCGAAGGATCACGGCTGTTCGATCCGGATCGGCGTCAATGCCGGCAGCCTTGAAAAGCACCTGCTCGACAAGTACGGCGAACCCTGCCCGGACGCGATGGTGGAAAGCGGACTCGATCACATCAAGCTCCTGCAGGACAACGACTTTCACGCGTTCAAGATTTCCTGCAAGGCCTCCGACGTCTTCCTCGCCGCGGCGGCCTATCAGCAACTGGCGGAGGCCACCGACGCGCCCATCCATCTCGGCATCACCGAGGCCGGGGGCCTCATGTCCGGCACGGTGAAATCCGCCATCGGACTCGGCAACCTCCTCTGGTTGGGGATCGGCGACACGATCCGCGTCTCGCTCTCGGCCGATCCGGTCGAGGAGGTGAAGGTCGGCTACGAGATACTGAAGTCGCTGGGCCTCAGGACCCGTGGCGTCCAGATCATCTCCTGCCCCTCCTGCGCGCGGCAGGGCTTCGACGTCATCAAGACCGTCGAGGCGCTGGAGAAGCGGCTCGAGCACATCAAGACGCCGATGAGCCTGTCGATCATCGGCTGCGTGGTGAACGGGCCGGGCGAGGCGCTGATGACCGATATCGGCTTCACCGGCGGCGGCGCGGGATCGGGCATGGTCTATCTCGCCGGCCGGCAGGACCACAAGATGACGAACGACCGGATGATCGACCACATCGTCGAACTGGTCGAGGCGCGTGCGGCCGAACTGGAGGCCGCGAAGGCAGCGGCGGAGTAGGCGGGGCGCAGCCGCCCCGTCCCCCCTTGGGCATTTCAGCCGGGGTGAAAGCACGTTGACGCTGTCGCGGCGCGGCATTAGCTCAGCCGTCATGGCACGCGCACCTCTTCTCCAGCTGTCCGGCGTCTCGCTGACCTTTGGCGGCAATCCGCTTTTCGACACGCTCGATCTCACCATCCAGCCGGGAGACCGCGTGGCGCTTGTCGGGCGCAATGGGTCGGGCAAGTCGACGCTGATGAAGGTGATGGCGGGGCTGGTGGAGCCCGACCGGGGCGAGCGGGTGCTGCCGCCCGGCGTGACTGTCGGCTACATGGAGCAGGAGCCCGACCTTTCGGCCCATGCAACGCTCGGAGATTTCGCCGCCTCCGACCTGCCGGAGGGCGAGACCTACCGCGTCGCGGTGGTGGCCGAGGGGCTGAAGTTCGACCCCGCGACGCCCGTCGCGGCGGCGTCCGGCGGCGAGCGGCGCCGCGCCGCGCTTGCAAAGCTGCTGGCCGAGGCGCCTGAGCTGATGCTGCTCGACGAGCCGACGAACCATCTCGACATCGCGGCGACCCTCTGGCTCGAGGAGCGGCTGAGGGACACCCGCGCCGCCTATGTCATCATCAGCCACGACCGCGCCTTCCTGCGCGCGCTGACGCGGGCGACGCTCTGGATCGACCGCGGCGAGGTCCGGCGCAACGAGCGGGGCTTCGAGGCCTTCGAGGACTGGCGCGAGGCGGTCTGGGCCGAGGAGGACCTCGCCCGCCACAAGCTCGACCGCAAGATCAGGGCCGAGGCGCGCTGGGCGGTCGAGGGCATCTCGGCCCGGCGCAAGCGCAACCAGGGGCGGGTGCGGCAACTCGCCGCGATGCGGGCCGAGCGGGCAGCGATGATCCGGCGGCAGGGCACGGCCGGGATGGCACTGGAGACGGGGCAGGTTTCGGGGCGTCTCGTGATCGAGGCGAAGGGCATTTCCAAGGCGTTCGGCACGCGGACGATCCTCAGGCCGCTCGACCTGACGGTCCTGCGTGGCGACCGGGTGGCCTTCGTCGGCCCGAACGGGGCGGGAAAGACCACGCTCCTGAAGATCCTGACCGGCGAGATCGCGCCCGACACCGGGACGGTGCGCCATGGCACCAACCTCGAGATCGCGGTCTTCGACCAGGCGCGGGCGACGCTCGACCTCGGCGTGACGCTCTGGGACGGGCTCGTCAACGACCCCGGGATGAAGGTATCGGGCCGCTCCGACCAGGTCATGGTGCGGGGGGAGCCGCGCCATGTCGTGGCCTATCTCAAGGACTTCCTCTTCGACGAGGCGCAGGCGCGGGCGCCGATCGGGTCGCTCTCGGGCGGCGAGCGGGCGCGGCTCCTGCTGGCGCGGATCATGGCGAGGCCGTCGAACCTGCTGGTGCTCGACGAGCCGACCAACGACCTCGACGTCGAGACGCTCGACCTCCTGCAGGACCTCCTCGGCGATTACGTGGGGACCGTGCTGCTCGTGAGCCACGACCGCGACTTCATCGACCGGGTGGCGACGACGACGGTCGCCTTCGAGGGCGAGGGCCGGGTGACGGTCTATGCCGGCGGCTGGACGGACTACCAGGCGCAGCGGCCGGAAGCTGCGCCGGCGCCCGTGGCCAAGCCCTCCACCAGGACGCCTGTCGCGCCGGAACCGAAGCCGAAGAAGGCCGCGCAAGGGCTTACGTTCACTGAAAAACACCGGCTGGAGGCGCTCCCTGCGATCATCGAGCGGCTGGAGGCGGAGATCGGGAAGCTGACGGATTTCCTTTCGGACCCCGATCTCTTCCAGAAGGCGCCGGAAAAGTTCCGCCGTGCCTCCGAGGGGCTCGCCGAACGGCAGGCGGCGCTGGCCGCGGCCGAGGAGGAATGGTTGATGCTGGAAGACAAGGCGAGCGCATGAGGGGCCCGCTGGCTGGTCTGCGGATCGTCGAGGTCGCGGGGCTGGGGCCCACGCCCTTCGCGGCGATGGCGCTCGCCGACATGGGGGCCGAGGTGGTCCGCATCGAACGGCCGGGAAACCGGCATCTCCTCGGGCTGGACTATGACATCCTGAACCGGGGCCGGGGGTTTGTCGTTCTCGACCTCAAGTCGGACGAGGGCAAGGCCGCGGCGCGGCGCCTGGTCGCGCGCGCCGACGGGCTGATCGAGGGGATGCGACCCGGCGCGATGGAGCGGCTCGGCCTCGGGCCCGAGGACTTTCCCGAGAACCCGCGGCTCGTCTATGGGCGGATGACCGGTTGGGGCCAATCCGGACCGCTGGCGCAGACGGCGGGACACGACATCACCTACATCGCGCTTTCCGGCGCGCTTCATGCCATCGGGCCGGCGGAGCGGCCGGTCCCGCCGCTGAACCTTCTCGGCGATTTCGGCGGCGGCGGCATGTACCTCGCCTTCGGCATGGCCTGCGCCTTTCTCCACGCCGCGCGGACCGGCGAGGGGCAGGTTGTCGACGCCGCGATCACCGATGGCACCGCGCATCTGATGGCGATGATCCAGGGGATGGCGGCCGGCGGGGTCTGGTCGGACGCCCGCGAGGCAAACCTTCTCGACGGGGCGGCACCCTTCTATCGCTGCTACGCGTGCCGGGATGGCGGGTTCCTCGCGGTGGGCGCGATCGAGGCGAAGTTCTGGTCCGAATTCCTGCGGCTCGCCGGGATCGACGCGGCCGGGATGCCCGCGCAGATGGACCGCGCCCGCTGGCCCGAGGCGCGGGCGCGGGTGGCGGCGCGGATCGCGGAGCGGACGCGGGACGACTGGGCGGCGGTCTTCGCCGGGTCGGACGCCTGCGCGGTGCCGGTCCTGACACTGGCCGAGGCGCCCGAGCACCCGCACAACGCGGCGCGGGCGACCTACCTGACCCGCGATGGCGTCACCCAGCCCGCGCCGGCGCCGCGGCTGTCGCGCACGCCGGGACAAATTGCAGCAGGCTCGCAGTCCGAACCTCTGGAGATCGGGGCGCTTCTCGCGCGGTGGGGCGGCTGACGGTCAGCCGCGGCGGCGCTTTCGGCCGCCCTCGCCGCCACCGGCGGTGTTGAAGGCGACATCCGGCAGGGTCACGATTGCCGCCAGTTCCGGGAAGGGGTCGCTCGCGTGCGGGATCGCGTTGGCGGCGACGAAATGTTCCTGGAAGCGCGGCTCGATCGCGGTTTCGACCTTGTGGATGCGCTTGACCTCGTCCTCGATCGCGGCGCGGGAGGAAATGTTGCACAGCGCGATGCGCGCGCCGGTCCCCGCGGCATTGCCGGCCGAGGCGACCTTGTCGAGCGGGCAGTCGGGGATCATGCCGAGCACCATCGCGTGCTTCGGCGAGATATGCGCGCCGAACGCACCGGCGAGCACCACGCGGTCCACCCGGTCGATGCCAAGCTCGTCCATCAGCAGCCGCGCACCGGCGTAGAGCGCCGACTTCGCCAGCTGGATCGCGCGGATGTCGCCCTGCGTGACCATGATCAGCGGCCCGCCCGCGGCGGTGCCGTCATGCAGGACATAGGCGTGGGTCCGGCCCTGCGGCACGCATCGCAGTGTGCCCGTCTGCTCGGCGGAGCCGATCAGCCCGCTTGCGTCGACGATGCCCGTCATGCGCATTTCGGCCACCACCTCGATGATGCCGGAACCGCAGATCCCGGTGATCCCGGTCTGGGCGGTTGCCGCGGCAAAGCCCGGATCGTCCGACCAGAGGTCGCAGCCGATGACGCGGAAGCGCGGTTCCCTCGTCAGGGGGGCGATCTCCACCCGCTCGATGGCGCCGGGCGCCGCGCGCTGGCCGGAGGAGATCTGCGCCCCCTCGAAGGCGGGTCCCGTGGGGGAGGAACAGGCGAGCACCCGGTCCTTGTTGCCGAGCAGCAGCTCGGCATTCGTGCCGACGTCAACGATGAGCACCATATCGTCGGACTTGTTCGGTTCCTCGGACAGGGCCACGGCGGCGCAATCCGCGCCCACGTGGCCGGCGATGCAGGGCAGGACGTAGATGCGGGCATTCTCGTGGATCGCCGAAAGTTCGAGGTCGCGGGAGGGCAGCGACAGGCTTTCCGAAGTGGCGAGCGCGAAGGGGGCCTGGCCAAGCTCCACCGGGTCGATGCCGAGGAGAAGATGGTGCATCACCGGGTTGCAGACGAAGACCGTCTCGACGACCTGCGCCGGATCAACGCTGGCCTCCGCCGCGATCGAGCGGGCGAGGTCGTCGATCGCCTGCCGCACGGCCCGCGTCATCTCGACATCGCCGCCGGGGTTCATCATCGCATAGCTCACCCGGCTCATCAGGTCCTCGCCGAAGCGGATCTGCGGGTTCATGAGGCCCGAGGAGGCGAGCACGTTGCCGTTCCTGAGGTCGCAGAGATGCGCCGCGATGGTGGTGGAGCCGAGGTCGATGGCCAGCCCGTAGAGCCGGCCTTCCCAGAATCCGGGGTGCAGGTCGAGGATGCGGGGCCGGCCGTGGTGGTCCCGGTGCAGGATGACCGTGACCTTCCACTCGCCCTTCCGCAGGATCGGTTGCAGCCGCCGCAGGAGCCAGGGGTCGGCCGCGAGGCCCTCGATCTGCCACTGCTCCTTCAGCGCGGCGGCGAGGCGCTGGAAATCGCCCGACGGCTCGTGCATGTCGGGCTCGGCCACCTCGACGTAATAGGCGTGCGTCGCCGGATCCATCGTCATCGTCCGCGCGGTCGCCGACTTGCGGATCACCTGGCGGTGGACCTGGCTTTCCGGCGGCACGTCGATCACGACATCGCCCATGATCTTCGCCTGGCAGCCGAGCCGGCGGCCCTCCTTCAGGCCGCGGATGCGGTCGTAGCGTTCCTCGACGGTGTTCCATTCCGACAGCGCATCGGAGGTGACGGTCAGGCCGTGCTTGGGAAACTCGCCATAGCCGGGCGTGATCTGGCACTTGGAGCAGATGCCCCGCCCGCCGCAGACGGAATCAAGATCGACGCCGAGCTGGCGTGCCGCGGTCAGCACCGGCGTGCCGACGGCAAAACGCCCCCGCTTGCCCGAGGGCGTGAAGATCACCAGCGCATCGTCGGCCATGGCAAGCCCTTTTCGTCCGTTCGCAGACCTATCTAAGCCCTTTCCGGTCAAGGGCAATGTCCCGCAAGCGGCATGGAAGGGTCAGGAGGCGTCAGCGGCCGCTCGTCCGGCCGGGTGCGCGCCAGATCACCATGGCGACGGCAAGGGCGGCGAAGACCGGGACGGGCGCGCCCGCGAGGCCCGCGCCAAGGAAGGCGGCCGCCATGACGGGCAGGGCCAGCATGAGGTGACGCGGCAATGCCGTCACCCGGTCCCGCGCGACCCAGAGCGTCGCCGCGAAGACGGCAAGGCTGATGCCGAGGTAGCGCGACACCGCCGAGCTTGCGGTATGCGCGTGACCGGTCGCCACGTCGATCGAGGCGGCAATTGCGGCGCCTGCGGCAGCCGTCGCCATGAAGATGAAGACATGTCCGTAGCCCCAGATGATCGCGGTCGGCTGCCGGACGGTGGTCAGGTGCTCCTTCTCGCAGAAATAGACCCACCAGAGGGAGAAGACGATTACGAGCGCCGCGGCCGAGACCGCCGCCGCCGCCGGCGCGGGGTGTTCTCCGAACAGGGTGGCGAAGCCATGCGAGATCGACAGCACGACCTCGCCGAGCGAGATGATCATCAGGAGCCCGTAGCGTTCGATGATGTGGTGGCGGTGGAAGGGCGTGGCCTTGACCGATTCCGCCACGGGCGGCGTGGCGAACTCTATGAGGAAGCAGAGGGCGGAGAGCGCGTAGAACAGGGTCGAGCCCGGCGCGGTCACGGAATATGTCGCCGTCCATGCAGCCTGGGCCAGGGTGATCCCGGCGGCGTAGCAGAGCGCGGTGGCGCGGTAGCGCGGGTTGCCGAAGGCGGCGCGCAGCCAGAGCGTGACCATGCCGAATCGCATGATGATCCAGCCGGCGAGAGCGAAGCTGAAGTCCATCGTCGCGAAGATGTAGCCCGCGCCCCCGGCGAAGACGAGTTCGCCGCACATGATGACCATGACCAGGATGCGGAAGAACGCGTCGTCGTTGTCGAAGGCCGACGCGAACCAGGTGAAGTTCATCCAGGCCCACCAGATCGCCAGGAACAGGAACACGAACCGCGGCAGCGCCTCGATTCCGTGACCCTCGGAGATCGCGTGGTGAAACCCGGCCGTCACGGCTGCGATGGCGATGACCGAGACAAGATCGAAGAAAAGCTCGAGCGTCGTCGCCGCGCGGTGTTCCTCATGCGGGTCGCGGGCGGGAACGGCGATCAGCGTGGCAGACATGCGGCGTCTCCGGGCGTGGGTCCGGGCCCGATGTTCGTCGCAACGGGGCGCGACGGCAAGATGGCCGCCGGCCGACCGGTTCAGCCGCGTTCGCCGGCGACAATGGCGCGCATCGTCTCGAGCGGTGCGTAGCCGCGCAGCATCTGGCCGCCCATGACGAAGGTGGGTGTGCCGGAAATCTGCATCCGCTGCGCGAGAAGGTGGTTCGCCTCGATGACCTTGGTCACCTCCGGCGCGTCCATCCGCGCAAGGATCGCCTTCCCGTCCAGCCCGAGATCCCCGGCGAAGGCCAGGAGCGTGTCCTCCGTCACGTCGCCGCGGAAGTCCTCGTAGAAACCCGCGTTGATCTTCTCGTAGGCCTCCCGGCCGAGCGACTGGAGCGCGGCGATCGCAAACCGCGAGGCGGTCACGGACTGTTCGCCGAGGATCGGGAATTCCTTGACGACATAGCGGATGTCGCCGTCCGAGGTCACGAGCTCGGCCACCTCGGCATGGGCCTTCTTGCAGTAGCCGCAGCGGTAGTCGATGAACTCGACGACGGTCAGGCTGCCCTCCGGGTTGCCGCCGACGAAGGAGAAGCCGTCGTCGAAGATTTCCGTGGCATTGGCCTTCACCAGTGCCGCGTCCCCCTGCGCGGCCGCCTCGACCTGGCGCTTCTGCAATTCGTCGATCGCCTCGGCGAGCACCTCGGGGTTGTCCAGGAGATAGGCCCTGACCTCGGCGCGGAACGCGGCGCGTTCGGCCTCCGTCATCTTCGCCATGTCGAAGGCGGCGGCGGGGGTCGCGATCATCGCGGCGAGCGCGAGCGGGGCAAGTTTCATCGGCGGCCTTTCATCGGGGGCACGCCCGCGGCGCGCCGGATCGGACAGGACGGGGCCGGCCATCGCAGGCGTCGCGGCATCCACGGGCCGGACCGGTGCGGCCCATTGACCTTGATGCCGCGGGCTGGAATGAACGACCCCGTCAACGGCCGCCACCATAGAGGGAACGATGCGCACATCAAGCCGCGGGATGGTCGATCCCTTCATTGTGATGGATGTCATGGAAGCCGCCCGCGCGGCCGAGGCGGCGGGCCGCAACATCATTCACATGGAAGTGGGCCAGCCCTCGACGCCGGCGCCCGCCGCGGCGCGGGCGGCGCTGGCCCGGGCGCTCGATCAGGATGCGCTCGGCTACACCGTCGCGCTCGGCCTGCCGGCGCTGCGGCAGGGCATCGCGCGGCATTACGCCGGGCGCTACGGCGTCGAGATCGACTCCGCCCGGGTGATCGTGACGGCGGGGTCCTCGGGGGCGTTCCTTCTCGCCTTCTCGGCGCTCTTCGACGCCGGCGACAGGGTGGCGCTCGGCGAGCCCGGCTATCCGTCCTACCGGCAGATCCTGCGCGCGATGTCGGTCACGCCCGTGGGCATCCCGACGAAGCCGGAGAACCGCTACCAGCCGGTGCCCGCCGAGGTACCCCGGGGCGTGCAGGGCCTGATCGTCGCCTCGCCGGGGAACCCTTCGGGCACGATGCTGGGGCGCGACGAGCTTGCGGGGCTCGCCGGGCTCAGCGCCGAGCGCGGGCTCGCCTTCATCTCGGACGAGATCTACCACGGCCTGAACTACGACCGGCGTCCCGTCACCGCGCTCGAGGTCACGGACGAGGTCTATGTGATCAACTCCTTCTCCAAGTACTTCTCCATGACCGGCTGGCGCATCGGCTGGATGGTGGTGCCGGAGGCGCATGTGCGGGTGGTGGAGCGGCTGGCACAGAACATGTTCATCTGCCCGCCGCACGCGAGCCAGGTCGCGGCGCTGGCCGCACTCGACTGCGCCGGCGAACTCGAGGCCAATGTCCGGGTCTATGCCGAGAACCGCCAGCTGATGCTCTCGGAACTGCCGAAGGCGGGGTTCACGCGGATCGCGCCGCCCGATGGCGCCTTCTACATCTACGCCGACGTGTCGGACCTGACCTCGGACAGCCGCGCCTTCGCGGCCGAGATTCTCGACCGGGCCGGGGTCGCGGTGACACCGGGGCTCGACTTCGACCCGGTGCGGGGGGCGGGAACCCTGCGGTTTTCCTACGCGCGGTCCACGGCCGACATCCGGGAAGGGCTGCGGCGGCTTCACGAGTTCATGACGGCGCGCGGTTAGGGCTTGGGCCGTGCGGTCGCGCCGGCCTATCATCGCGGAAAAACGGGCAGGCGCATGATGCTTCGGGCACTCCTCCTTTGCCTCGCCGTGATGGCGGCGGCGCCGCTGCGGGCGGCGGACCTGACCGCACTCGCCCATCTCGACCCGGTGGCGTCGCGCGTGGCCGACGAGGGTGCGGGCATCGCGCTCGATCTCGCGATCTCCAAGGCCGTGCCCTACCGCGCCTTCCTCATGAACGATCCGCCGCGGCTCGTGCTCGACTTCTCCGAGGTCGCGTTCGGCGCATCGCGCCCCGCGGCGCTCGACCGGTCCGGGCGGGTGCGGGCGCTCGCCTGGGGGCCGGTCCGGTCCGGCTGGTCGCGGCTCGTGGCCGAGCTTGACGGCCCCTACCGGATCGCAAGCGCCGAAGAGCGGGTCGGCGCCGGCGGCGAGGGCGAGGTGCGTGTCCGGCTCCTGCCGGAGGACCCCTCGGCTTTCGCCGCCGCGACGGCCGCCGACCCGCCCGAGGTCGCGCGCTGGGCGCTTCCGAAGCC
>NZ_WBUS01000182.1 GCF_008933605.1 Albidovulum sp. | reverse complement strand
GGCTCCGCCGGGCGGCCCGGCGGAGCCTGCGACGGGCTCCCTCGGCGCCGCGCCGCGTCGGCAGGCCGCGACCCGCGCGCTCCACCAGGAGATCCTCGACCGGCTCGGTCCCGCGCCGCTGGCGGAGGATCAGCTCATCCGCGATCTTGACGCTCCGCCTGCCGCCGTCGCGCCGGAACTCGTGGCGCTCGAACTTGACGGGCGGATCCTGCGCCACCCCGGCGGACTCCTGTCGCGTGCCGTCTGACGCGGCTGTCTGACGCCGCCGTTGCGTGTCGTCCGACGCGGAGGTCCGCGGTTGGCGTCATGCACCTCGGGCCTCCGACGCAAGGCTCCGGACGCCCGCTGGCGTCGGCGACCTGCGACCGACCGCGGGTTCACCACGAGGACGGCGGTTGAGGGCGGCGACCGCGATGCCGGTCGAGACGCCCGGTCCCGGGCGCCCGCATCACCTACGGACAGGCCTCCGGAATCACCACGCTGAACTCTGCGCAGTACATCGGTTCGGCCCACCAGACGTCGGTCGCGCCGTAGTACATCGCCGCGACCGTCCAGCCCGCCCCGGTCCGCTGCAGCAGCGCCTGCCCGGCGGTCCAGTCGGCGTCAGGCAGGAAATAGCCGGACTGCCAGCCCGGCGTCGCCTGGATGTAGATCGCCTCGCCGCCGGGCCGCTGCGCCACGACCGAGGCGAAAGCCACATCGCCCGCGACACGCAGTCGGCTTACCACGAACTCCACCGGCGGGCCGAAGATCATCTCCGCCTGCGGCCGCATCGCATCCATCAGCGCGCGCCGCTCGCCCGTGCCGCGCGCCGGCTCGTGCCAGCCCTGCGCCACTGCCGCTGCCGCCCAGAAGGCCAGCACCGCAACCAACAACCCCCGCATCCCCGTCCTCCGCCGTGCCCCCGTCACGTGCCCATTCTGCGCCTGCGCCGCGCATTCGCAAAGCACCCCTTTGCCCCGGCGGGCGCCGCACTGCGCCTACCAGCATACCACCCGGGCCCTCCATTGACATTGTGGAGGCTTCGCCCCCATGTTCCCCGCCCGAACCCGGATGCGCGTTTTCACGAGGAAGTCATGGCCGTCGTCGTTGTCGAATCCCCCGCCAAGGCCAAGACGATCAACAAGTATCTCGGCTCGGACTACACCGTGCTCGCCTCCTACGGCCATGTCCGCGACCTGCCGGCGAAGGACGGCTCGGTCGATCCGGACCAGGGATTCGACATGAAATGGGAGGTGGCCAGCGACAGCCGCAAGCATGTCCGCGCCATCGCCGAGGCGCTGAAGACCAATGACACGCTGATCCTCGCCACCGACCCCGACCGCGAGGGCGAGGCGATCTCCTGGCACCTGCAGGAGGCACTGGCCTCCTCGCTGAAGAAGGGCAAGACCGTCCGCCGCGTCACCTTCAACGCGATCACCAAGACCGCCGTCGCCGAGGCGATGGCCCACCCGCGCGAGGTCGATACCGCGCTGGTCGAAGCCTATCTGGCGCGCCGCGCGCTCGACTATCTCGTCGGCTTCAACCTCTCGCCGGTACTCTGGCGCAAGCTGCCCGGCGCGAAATCGGCCGGCCGGGTGCAGTCTGTCTGCCTCCGCCTCATCGTCGAGCGCGAACTGGAGATCGAGGCCTTCAAGGCGCGCGAGTACTGGACGGTGACGGCCGTCCTTGCCACGCCCAGGGGCCAGGAATTCCAGGCCCGGCTGACGGTGCTGGGCGGCCGGAAGCTCGACCGCTTCGACCTGCCGAACGAGACCGCGGCCGAGCTGGCCGTGCAGGCGATTCGCTCGCGCGAGCTGAAGGTGAAGTCGGTCGAGGCGAAGCCGGCCACGCGCAATCCCTGGCCACCCTTCATGACCTCGACGCTCCAGCAGGAGGCAAGCCGCAAGTTCGGCATGGGCGCCAAGGCCACGATGTCTGCGGCGCAGCGGCTCTACGAGGCCGGGCACATCACCTACATGCGGACGGACGGCATCGACATGGCGCCCGAGGCGGTGATGGCCGCGCGCGACGAGATCCGGCGCCGCTTCGGGCCGGACTACGTCCCCGACTCCCCGCGCATGTACAAGAACAAGGCCAAGAACGCGCAGGAAGCGCATGAATGCATCCGGCCGACCGACATGAGCCTGTCGCCCGACAGGCTGAAGGCGGCCGACGACCAGAGGAAGCTCTACGACCTGATCTGGAAGCGCACCATCGCCAGCCAGATGGCCGCCGCCCGGCTGGAACGGACGACGGTGGACGTGGCATCTCCCGATGGCGAGGTGGAACTGCGCGCCACCGGCCAGGTGGTGATTTTCGACGGCTTCCTCGCCGTCTACGACGAGGGGCGCGACGATGACGAGGGCGAGGACGGGGCGCGGCTGCCGCAGATCATGCCGGGCGAGCCTGCCGGGAAGCGCAAGATCGCGCCCGAGCAGCATTTCACGCAACCCCCGCCCCGCTACACCGAGGCGACGCTGGTCAAGCGGATGGAGGAGCTTGGCATCGGCCGGCCCTCCACCTATGCATCGATCGTCACCACGATCCAGGACCGGGAATATGTCCGCAAGGACAAGGGCCGGCTCATCCCCGAGGACAAGGGGCGGCTGGTGACGGCGTTCCTGACGAACCACTTCCGCCGCTATGTCGAATACGACTTCACCGCCGACCTGGAGGAGGAGCTTGACGACATCTCGGCCGGGAGCCGCGACTACAAGGAGGTGCTCGCGCGCTTCTGGCGCGACTTCACCGCCGCCATCGCCGAGACCGCCGATCTCAGGATCGGCGAGGTGCTGGAGAAGATCGACGAATTCCTCGCGCCGCATCTCTACCCGCCGCGGGCGGACGGGGCTGACCCGCGGCTCTGCCCGACCTGCGGCGAAGGGCGGCTCGGCCTCAAGACCGCGCGCTCGGGCGGGGCGTTCATCGGCTGCTCGAACTACCCGAATTGCCGCTACACCCGCGCGCTCTCCGCCCCGAACGGCGAGGAGACGGGCGCGGCGGAGCGCGTGCTGGGCGAGGATGGCGGCGACGAGATATGGCTGAAGGCCGGCCGCTTCGGACCCTACGTCCAGCGCGGCGAGGCCACCGAGGACACCCCGAAGCCGGCCCGCGCGAGCCTGCCCAAGGGCTGGGCGCCTGAGGCGATGGACCTCGGAAAGGCGCTGATGCTCCTCGACCTCCCGCGCGAGATCGGGCCGCACCCGGAGGACGGCGAGACGGTGGAGGCCGGGATCGGCCGCTACGGTCCTTACGTGAAACATGGGCGGGTCTACGCCAACCTGCCCGAGGCCGACGAGGTCTTCACCATCGGCATGAACCGCGCCGTCGAGGTTCTGGCCCAGAAGTCGGCGCGGGGGTCGCGTGCCGCTGCCCCGGCTGCGCTGCGCGTGCTGGGCGAGCATCCCGGCGGCGGCAAGGTCGAGGTCATGGCCGGCCGTTACGGGCCCTATGTGAAGTGGGAGAAGGTCAACGCCACCCTGCCCAAGGACCTCGCACCCGAGGCGGTGACGCTGGAGCAGGCGTTGGACCTCATCGCGGCAAAGGCCGGGAAGAAGGGGGGGCGGAAGACTTCCGGCGGGAAGAAGGCGGCACCGAAAGCGACCGCGGCGAAAAAGCCCGCCCCCAAGGCCGCGGCCACGCGAAAGGCGACCGCAAAGGCCGCCAAGGCGGGCTGACGGCTCCGGTCCGCCGCGATCACATTCCGCTTCAAGCATCAGTGACTGGTCTTCCCCCCGCCCCGGGGCGGCAGGGTAGCCGCGAACAGGCACGAAGGACCAACCCCAAGACGCGATTGATCTTTTCGCGGCGCCGGCTGATCGGCGCCACGGCGGCCGCGGTTTTCGTTCCTGGGGCCGCACGGGCGCAGATGGCCGCGCGGCCCGCCGAGGTGGAGACCGATTTCGCCCGCCGCAACGTCTCCAGCTTTGCCGCACAGGACTGGTGCGACCATTTCGACGACTAGGGAAGGGGCGCGATCGTCTGCGACACGGTGTCCCGCGCGCTCCACTTCTGGAGCGGGGACGGAACCGACTACCGGATCTACCCGACCTCGGTGCCGAAGTCGGACGAACTGACCAAACGCGGCTACACAAGGATCGTGCGCAAGAAGGTCGGACTGGACGCCGACGCCCTCGCAGCGCGAACGCTTCCCGGACTGGACATACATGCCGCCCAGCCCGGACAACCCGCTCGGCACTCATGCGATGTACCTCGACTGGCCGGCCTACCTGATCCACGGCACCCACGACGCGCGCAAGATCGGGCGCCGGTCGTCGGACGGCTGCATCGGGCTTTACAACGCCGCCATCGCGCAGTTGTTCGCGGTCACGCCGGTTTAAACCCAGGTGCGGCTGATCTGAACCCTGCCGCACTGCGGCGATTGACAGAGACCAGCCCCCGCGCCACAACTCCCCCGGTGATTTTCGGGGAGCGACCATGAAAAAGGTTTACGGCTCGGCGAAGGAGGCCCTCGACGGCCTCCTTCACGACGGCATGTTCATCGCCGCCGGCGGCTTCGGCCTCTGCGGCATTCCGGAGCTTCTGATCGACGCGATTGTGGACTCGGGGGTGAAGAACCTCACCATCGCCTCGAACAACTGCGGGGTGGACGGCTTCGGGCTCGGCAAGCTTCTCGACACGCGGCAGATCCGCAAGATGCTGTCCTCCTACGTCGGCGAGAACGCCGAGTTCATGCGCCAGTACTTGTCGGGAGAGCTTGAGTTGGAGTTCAACCCGCAGGGCACGCTGGCCGAGCGGATGCGGGCGGGCGGATGCGGCATCCCGGGCTTCTACACCAAGACCGGGGTCGGCACGGTGATTGCCGAGGGCAAGGAGCACAAGGACTTCGACGGCCAGACCTACATCCTCGAAAAGGGCATCTTTGCCGATCTCTCGATCATCAAGGCGTGGAAGGCCGACACGACCGGCAACCTCGTCTTCCGCAAGACCGCGCGCAACTTCAACGTGCCCGCCGGCATGTGCGGCCGGGTCTGCGTGGCCGAGGTGGAGGAAATCGTCGCGCCGGGGAGCCTCGATCCGGATGGCATCCACCTGCCCGGCATCTATGTGCACCGGATCATGCAGGGCCCGCACGAGAAACGCATCGAACAGCGCACCGTCCGCAAGAAGGAGCAAGCCTGACATGCCCTGGGACCGCAACGAGATGGCCGCGCGTGCGGCGCAGGAACTGAAGGACGGGATGTATGTCAACCTCGGCATCGGCATCCCGACGCTGGTGTCGAACTACATCCCGAAAGGCGTGCAGGTTACGCTTCAGTCGGAAAACGGCATGCTCGGCATGGGCCCCTTCCCCTTCGAGGGCGAGGAGGACCCCGACCTGATCAACGCTGGCAAGCAGACGATCACCGAACTGCCGCATTCGGCCTATTTCGATAGCGCCACCTCGTTCGGCATGATCCGCGGCGGCAAGATCGCGATGGCGATCCTCGGCGCGATGGAGGTGAGCGAGAAGGGCGACCTCGCCAACTGGATGATCCCCGGCAAGCTCGTCAAGGGGATGGGGGGTGCCATGGACCTCGTCGCCGGGGTGGGCCGGGTGGTGGTGGTGATGGACCACACCTCCAAGCACGGCGAATCGTAGGTGCTGCGCGAGTGCACCCTGCCCC
>NZ_WBUS01000181.1 GCF_008933605.1 Albidovulum sp. | reverse complement strand
GGGGAGGGGCGGGCGGTCGCGCCAGCCGTGGTCTCCGGCGCCGGGCCGGACAGCCGGCTGATGCGGGAGGAGATCTTCGGTCCGGTCCTGCCGATCGTGAGCTACCGGAGCCTTGAGGAGGCCGTCGGGCAGATCGCTGCCGGTCCCCGGCCGCTCGCGCTCTACTACTACGGCGGCAGCGTGGATCGGGCGGAGGCGCTGGCGCGCACGACAAGCGGCAATGTCACGGTCAACGGCGTGATGACCCACTATGCCGTGGACAGCCTTCCCTTCGGCGGCATCGGCACAAGCGGGATCGGCGCCTATCACGGCCGCGAGGGGTTCGAGGCGATGACCCATGCGCGCGGCGTCTTCCACGAGCCGCTGCGGAGCCTCATCCCGCTCGGGCGGCCCGGCGGCAGGTTCGAGCGGCTCTTCGCCTGGTACATGATGCGCTGAGGGTCCGCGTCACTTCCAGCGGCGGTGGATCCAGAACCACTGGTCCATGTGCCAGCGCGCGATCCGTTCGAGGCTGTCGTTGATCGCCTGAGTCATGGTTTCGGGGTCCGTTCGCGGGATCGGCGCCTCGGTCACGATGTCGAAATTGATCCCGTCGGCCCGCCGGACGCCGTAGACCGGCACGATCTCGGCGCCGTAGCGCAGCGCGAGGTCGGCCGCCGAGGTGGCGGTGAAGGCGGTATGGCCGAAGAAGGTCGTGGCCGCGCCGTGGCGCATGTGCTGGTCCATCAGGAGGCCGAGCATGCCGCCCGACTTCAGGAACCGGACCATCGCCGCCATGCCGGGCTTGCCGCGCGGGAAGAGCGGCGTGCCGATCGTCGAGATGGCGTCGAGGTAATGCGCGTTGAAGAGCGGGTTCTTCATCGGCCGGTAGAGTGCGCCGACCCGGTAGCCGCGGGCGATGAGGGCCGCACGCGCGACGTCGTAGTTGCCGAAATGCCCGGTGGCGAGGATCACCGGCCGCCCGGCGGCGTGGGCGGCGGCGAGCGCTCCGGCCCCGGGGCCGGCGATCGGCAGGTCACGGACCCGGGCGAGGAAATCGTCGCCCGAGTAAAGCTCGATCATTGTCCGGCCGACGTTGTCCGGCACGGCGCGGACAAGCCGCCTGACCTCGCCCGGCGGCAGGTCGGGACAGACGAGGGCGAGGTTCTCGCGGATGCGCCGGCGCCAGCCGGCAAGCGGCGCGACGAGCCGCGAGACGATCCACCCTGCAAGCGGAACCCGCCGTTCGTAGGGCAGCGCCCGAGCGAGCGCGAGCACCACGCGGAAGGCGGCATCGGTCAGCCGGTCCGGCAGCGTCGGTTTCGGCGAAGTATCGGCCATCGTGTCCCGTGCTTTGCGCCGCACCCCTTGCCCGGGGGCCGTGCGTCAGGGGCCAGACATAGAGGCGCGGCGCGCCGATCTCAAGCGGCCGGAGCCCGCCGGCCGCCCGTCCGGGGCGCGCCGTGCAGGCGGCGCCGGAGTGCACCCGACCCGCTGTCGCCGCGACTGTGCCCGTGCCCACTGGCCCCCTTGCCTGCTCGGCGCGGCCTAGTCCTCTTCCGCCTCGGCCGTCATCCGCAGCGCCAGCTCGCCGGCATCGACCAGTGCCCGGACCGACGACACGATAGCGGTCATCGCGGCCTCGGCGTCCTTCTCGCGGACCTTGCCGCGCTCGGCCATCTCCTCCCGCAAGGTCGCGGCCATGCGTTGCGACATGTTGGCGAGGATGAACTCGGCCGAGGCGGTATCGGCCTCGGTCCGCGCGCCAGCGAGGGCGTTCACCAGCGCTGCCTGCTCCACCCCCCGGATGACCCTGGAGACGTCGCGCCCCTCGATCCGCCCGGCGATGTCGGCAAAGGTGAAGATCGACTTCCTGACCCGCTCCGCAAGCTCCTGGTCGGTCTCCGCCAGGCCGGAGAGCACATCGTCGCGGGTCGCCGCAGGCGAGACGTTGAGGATCGCGCCGATCCTTTCGTGCGGCTCGGCCTCGAAGGCGCGGAGCGGGCGCGATTCGAGTTGCGCGGCGAGCGACAGGCCGATGCGGCGCACGGTTTCGGGGTCGATCTCGGCCGTCTGGCCCATGGCGTAGGCGACATGGCGCGCCCGCTCGCCGGGGAGCTTGCCGAGCAACTCTGCCGCGCGCGACACCGCGAGCTTCGAGAGCATAACGGCACCCACCTCGGCACTTTCCTCGGCGAGGACCGGAAGGAGCTTCTCGGTTTCCAGCGCGGCGATGCGGTCCCAGGGGTCGGCCTTCGACGAGGCCCCGGACAGCCGCTTCAGCCGACCCGCGGCGGTCGCCGAGATATGGCCGTCGAGCATCTGCAGCGCGCCGTCTATGCCGCCGGGAAAACTGAGCCCGATCGAGTCGAGAAGCGCGAGGAACTCGCCCACCACCGCATCGAGCGTTGCGCGGTCGACGACGCGCATGCGGCCGATCTGTTCGGTCAGCGCCGCCTGCAGATGGTCGGGAAGATCACGCAAGGGCACATGATCGCCGGCGGCGAGCAGAAGCCGGACAATGATGGCCGCCTTCTGCCGGCCGCTGATCTGGCCTGTGCCCGCCCGGTTGCCTTCGGAACCACGGGCGTACACGGCTGCGCCCGCCGGAGGGCGTGTGGTGAGTGCCGGCATGGGACCTCCGGGACCTGCGGTTCGCATCGCAGCTTCCCGGAAAGCGGTTAAGTCGGGGTTACGCGCCGCGGCTCAACTGCCGACGGTCACGCATTTCTGGGCGGCGTCGTCCCAGCTCTGCCCCTGGGCGCAGCTGATCTGGGCCTGACGTTCGTGGTTGCAGCCCTGACCGAAGGCGGGGGCAAGGCCGGCGAGGAGTGCAAGGGCAACGGCAAGGGTCTTGATCGGCATGGCATCCTCCTGCTGTCTGCCGCCAGGGTGCCAGCCGTGCCGCCGTCCGGGCAAGCGTTTCCGCTACGGAAACGCTCCCCCTCACGCAATCGTGTGGCCGGCGGTCAGGCGCCGAAGACGCGGGCGAAGATCGTGTCGACGTGCTTCGTGTGATAGCCGAGGTCGAACTTCTCCTCGATCTCGGCCGGCGACAGCGCCGCCGTGACCTCGGGGTCTGCCAGAAGCTCCGCCTTGAAGTCCTTGCCCTGTTCCCAGACCTTCATCGCGTTCCGCTGCACCAGCCGGTAGGCGTCCTCGCGGCTCACCCCCGCCTGCGTCAGCGCCAGGAGCACCCGCTGCGACATGACCAGCCCTTTGAACTTGTTCATGTTCCTGAGCATGTTCTCGGGGTAGATCACCAGCTTCTCGACCACCCCCGCCAGCCGGTTCAGCGCGAAGTCGAGAGTGATGGTCGCGTCCGGGCCGATGGCGCGCTCGACGCTCGAATGGCTGATGTCGCGCTCGTGCCAGAGCGCCACGTTCTCCAGCGCCGGCACCACCGCCATGCGGACGAGGCGGGCAAGGCCGGTGAGGTTTTCGGTCAGCACCGGGTTCCTTTTGTGCGGCATGGCGGATGATCCCTTCTGGCCGGGGGAGAAGAACTCCTCCGCCTCCAGAACCTCGGTCCGCTGCATGTGGCGGATCTCGATGGCGATGTTCTCGATCGAACTGGCGATCACGCCGAGCGTGGCGAAGAACATCGCGTGACGGTCGCGCGGGATGACCTGCGTCGAGATCGGTTCGGGGCGCAGGCCCAGCTTTTCGCAGACATGCTCCTCGACCCCCGGGTCGATATTGGCGAAGGTGCCGACTGCGCCGGAAATGGCGCCCGTCGCCACCTCCCAGCGGGCCTTCTCCAGCCGGTTCTTGTTGCGGTCCATCTCGGCGTAGAACCGCGCGAAAGTGAGGCCCATCGTGGTGGGTTCGGCATGGATGCCGTGGCTGCGGCCGATGCGGATCGTGTCCTTGTGCTCGTAGGCGCGGGTCTTCAGCGCGGCCAGCACCTTGTCCATGCCGGCCAGCAGGATGTCTGCGGCGCGGACGAGCTGGACGTTCAGCGTGGTGTCGAGCACGTCCGACGAGGTCATGCCCTGATGGACGAAGCGCGCGTCCTCGGCGCCGATATGTTCGGCGAGATGGGTGAGGAAGGCGATGACGTCATGCTTCGTCACCGCCTCGATCTCGTCGATGCGGGCCACGTCGAACTCCACGTCCCTGGCGCGCCACACCGCTTCGGCATTCGCCTTCGGGATCACGCCAAGCGCGGCTTGGGCGTCGCAGGCATGGGCCTCGATCTCGTACCAGATGCGGAACTTCGTCTCGGGCGACCAGATGGCGACCATCTCGGGGCGGGAATAGCGGGGGATCATGCGACGGCACTTCCGTTGAGGCGGGGTTGGCGCCGTCCTAGACTGGGGCGCGGCGGCTGGCAAGGAGGGCGAACCATGCCACGGACGATGAGCGCGATCCTGACCCTTCTCACCCTCACGGCCTGCGTGAGCGGGCGGCCCGAGCCGGCGCGCGGCGGCCTGCGGGAGATGCTTGCCGGACGCAGCGTCGTGTTCGAGAACGGCGCGGCGCAAAGCTTCGCCGCCGACGGAACCACCGTGTACGAGCTCGGCGCGGCGCAGATCGGTCGCTGGAAAGTCGAGGACGGGCGCTATTGCGCCCTGTGGCCGTCTGCCAGGCAGTGGCAGTGCCACAGGGTCGAGCCAGCCGGGCCGGGGTTCGACCTCGTCTTCATTGCCAAGGACGGCCATCGGACAGCCGCGCGCTACAGCCACGCGCCCTGAAGGCGCGGCATCCGTGACCGCGGCCGGTTCGCCGGCATCGCAGGCGGCATCAGCCGGCAGGCGGGAGGGCGGCGAGGCGGCGGGCATAGACCCGCTCGGCATGGCGGTGCCAGTGGCGGATGTCGGGGTCGGCGAGCATCGCCGCCACGGTCGCGGCCAGGCGGTCGGCATAGCGCAGGATCGTCGTGTCGCGGACCTGCGCCTCCGCCCGGTCGGCGAAATAGGCGGCGTCATGGCGGAGGTTCGCTTCGCCCATCGGCGCGGCGCCCCGGCCGCGGATCTGGCGCAGGCGGTAGGCGTCGGGGGTCTTGGTGGCGTAGTGGTTGTACTGGGCGAGCGCGTGGCGGATCTCGGCATGGGGCACGTGGCGCAACTCGCGCCAGAGCGGCGCGGCTGCGTCGATCTCGCGCAGGGTGCCGTCGCCGCGCATGACGGTGAGCCGCGCCTTCGGGCCCCGGTAGCGGGTGAGCGAGTGGTTGTGGATCGCGCCGTAGTGGCCGGGATTGCGGCTCAGCGTCTTCAGCGCGCCATTGGCCTTGTTGCCCGCGGGCAGACGGTGAAGGAACTGATGCGTGACCGCGCCGGGGCGCCATTCATCCGCTCCGCCCGACCCGAAGGTCATGGCGTTGAGCGCGATGACGTCGGCGGCTTCCGGTGCGGCGGCGAGAAGGGCCTTCACCGAATTGTCGCCGGTGTGGACGTTCAGGAACTCGTCCACGTCGAGCATCATGAGCCAATCGGCCGCGTCGACCGCGAAGCGGCTGCGGAGGCGTGCGTAGCCCTCCGCCTGCGGCACCTTGCCGGGCGGAACGCTGTGGTTGAGAAAGCCGATGTGACCGGCCGCCTGCAGCGCGCGCAGGAGCCGCACCGATCCGTCGTCGCAGTCGTTCGCGGCGATGAAGATGCGGTCGAAGCCGAGGACGAGGTGATGGGCCACGAATTCCAGGAGGAACGGCCCTTCGTTGCGGATGCAGGTGAGAAGATGGACGGTCGGGTCGGGCATGGCTCTGGCAGGGGCGGGCCGGTCGGGGCACTATGG
>NZ_WBUS01000180.1 GCF_008933605.1 Albidovulum sp. | reverse complement strand
GGGCCGGGCCGACGCCTGGTTCCTCGACGGCTTCTCGCCCGCGAAGAATCCCGAACTCTGGAGCGACGCGCTCATGGCCGAGGTCGCCCGCCACACCGCGCCCGGCGGCAGCCTCGCGACCTACACCGCGGCGGGCCATGTCCGCAGGGCCTTGGCTTCGGCGGGCTTTCAGGTAGAGCGGGGGGCCGGCTTCGGCGCCAAGCGCCACATGAGCCGCGGCACCCTCAAGGACGGGACATGACGGACCAGAACTTCCGCTTCGGCGCGATACTGATGACGCTCTCGACCTTCGTCTTCGCGATGCAGGACGGAATCTCGCGCCATCTGGCCGACACCTACAATGTCTACATGGTGGTGATGATCCGCTACTGGTTCTTCGCGCTCTTCGTCCTCGCCCTGGCCGCGCGCCGGCTGCCCGGCGGGATCACGGCCGCGCTCAGGCCGCGCTTTCCCTTGCTGCAGGTCACCCGCGGCGTCCTCCTCGCGGCCGAAATCGTCGTCATGGTCACGGCCTTCACCCTCCTCGGGCTGGTCGAAACCCACGCCGTCTTCGTCTGCTATCCGCTGCTCGTCGCCGCCCTGTCCGGGCCGGTGCTCGGCGAACGTGTCGGCTGGCGGCGCTGGAGCGCGATCGGCGTCGGGTTCGTCGGCGTCCTCGTCATCCTCCAGCCCGGCTTGCGGGTCTTCTCGCCCGCTGCCCTCGTGCCCCTCCTCGGTGCCTTCATGTTCGCGCTCTACGGGCTCCTGACCCGCTACGTCGCGCGCGGCGACAGCGCGATGGTCAGCTTCTTCTGGACCGGGATCGGCGGCGCCGTCCTGATGACCGCCGTCGGCCTGTTCCACTGGGAACCGATGTCCGCCTTCGACCAGGCCCTGATGGCCGTCCTGTGCTGCACGGCCGTGCTCGGCCACTGGCTGATGATCCGCGCGCTGGAGGTGGCGGAGGCGAGCGCGCTGCAACCCTTTGCCTACCTCCTGCTGCCCTTCGCCGCCACGCTCGGCATCACCGTCTTCGGCGACCGGCTGGAGCCCAACGTGGCCCTCGGCGCCGCGATCGTCGTCGCCTCGGGCCTCTTCACCCTGTGGCGGGCCCGCAAGACGGGGCGGGGCGCGGTGGCGGGTGGCCCCTGACGTCTGCTGCCGGGCGGGTCAGGCGTCGCCGTCGCCCGGCAGTTTCGCGCGCGGCGGCACGGCGTCACGGAACGCGTCGAAGCTTTTCCATGCCGGCTCCACCGGCGGCGTACCGGCGCGGGGGATGTAGATCGAGGGTCCGTCCGGTCCGGGGATGTAGCGCGGACAGTTCGGGAAGATCGCCCGCGCCCTGACCCGCACCAGAAGCTGCGCACCGAAGAAGGCGCCAAGATCGGCGTCGTCGCGCGCAAGGGTCGCGGTGCCGTTCACCCGCAGCCGGCGCGGCCTTTCGCCCATGGCGATGAAGAGGAGGCCGACCTCGGGGTTGGCCCGGATGTTGCCGAGGCTCTTGAACATGCCATTGCCATCGTAGTCCGGGAAGGCGATCTCGTCGGACGCGGTGACGCGGACGAAACCGGGCGCGCCGCCCTTGAAGGAACAGTCGGGCCGCCCCCCGGCATCCGCCGTTGCCAGGAAGAAGAACGCGGCCGCCTCGATGAACGCGCGATCCTCGGCGCTGAACTCCCGCCGCAGCGTCACCTGCTCGAGGCGGTCCGCGATCCCGCGGCTTCCGAACTGGTCCTGCAACTCACGGTTTCCGTCGTGAAAGAGCAGGCTTGCCATCGCCGCGACACTCCCTGATGCCAAGGGAACCATAGCACGTCCTGGGCATCCGGCGTAGTGGGCGCTGGCCCGATCACCGCCCCTTCAGCTCCTCGGTGAAACGCAGCGGTCCGGTCTGGCCGGCCAGCCGCGCGCGGTAGACGGGCAGGCTTTCGGCGACGCGCATCACGTAGGTCTGCGTCTCACGGAAGGGGATCGCCTCGATCCAGTCCACCGGGTCCACGCCCTCGGCCCTGGGGTCGCCCAGCTCGCGGATCCATTGCCGCGACCGGCCGGGCCCGGCGTTGTAGCCTGCCGCGACCAGAAGCGGCGACGTCCCGAACTCCGCCACCAGCTCGTCGAGATAGGCCGCGCCAAGGCGCGCGTTGTACTGCCAGTCGGTGGTGAGCTTTCCCGGCTCGTAGGCGACGCCGATCTTCTGCGCCATCATCTTCGCGGTGCCCGGCATGACCTGCATCAGCCCGCGCGCGCCCGCATGCGACACGACGGACGCGTTGAACTCGCTCTCCCTCCGCGCGATCGAGAGCGCGAGCTCGGGCCTAACCGGCAGGTCGAGCCCGGAAAGCGCCGGCACCGGAAAATAGGCGGAGGGCCAGACCACCCCCTTGTCCGCCGCCGCCTTGGCGAGCGAGAGCGCGACGTAGGGTTCCTTCGCCTCCATCGCCATGCCGGCGAGAGCGCCGATCTCGTAGCCCGAAAGACCCTCGCCGAGATGCAGCAGGAACCGCGCGGCAAGCGCCTCGTCGCCCGCGGCCATGATCTCGCGCGCGGCGAGGAAGACGCTGCTTCGGGCGAAGGGCATCGCGCGCCAGTCGGGGTAGCTCTCCCCTCCCGCCATCGCGGGCGAGAGCGGCAGGCCGACCTTCTCGGCCGAGAGGAGGCCGTAGAAGGCAGTCGGATAGCGCGCGCCCTCCGCGTAGGCGACGGCGGCGTCGGCCTCGCGGCCCAGCGCCTCGAAGGCGCGTCCGCGCCAGTAATGCGCGCGGGCGAGGCTGATCGGCCCGTTCACGGCCTTCGCGAAGCGGTCGAAGTGCTGCAGCGCCGTCCCGGCATCGCCGAGCTTCCTGAGCGCGATGTAGCCGGCGAGCCATTCGAGGTCGGCGTAGTCCTCTCCCGACCGCAGATGGTGCCAGGCCGCCATCTTGTAGGCGCGCCCGGCATCGCCCTCGCGCATCTCCTTCCGGGCCAGCCTCCTGCGCCAGTCGGCCCATTGCCCCGGATCGCCCAGCGCCTCGGCGCTCTGCGACCGTTCGAGAAGGAGGGCGTCGGCGCTGTCGTAGAGGTCCTTGCGGATGCGCCAGCGGAAGCGGTCATAGGCGAGCCCGCCGGAATTGACCGCCTTCTCGGGCAGCGCCGCAAGGAGCGCGTCGATCCCCTCGGCATCGGTCTGCAGCGCCACCCGCGCCTCCGCGACCGCCCGGGTATAGGGGCTGGCGAGCGGCAGCATCCGCTTCACGTCGGCGCTGTTGCCGTCGCGCAGCATGGCGGCGATGCGGCCGTCATGGTGATCCTTCAGCCAGTCGCCATGCCGTGCGAGGAACAGCTCGTGCTCGACCTTGGTCATGGCCAGCGTCCGCCAGGCGCGCACCGCCTCCTCCTTGGCGGCCGCCTCCTGTCCCGCGGACCGCAGCGCGGCAATCAGCGCGAGGCTGCCGGTGCCGGTCTGCGGGCGCGCCTTGGTGAACCAGGCGATGACCGTGGCGGCAGAGATGTCCTCGGCGATGACCCGCTCGCCCTGCTCGCGCAGGAGTTTCAGCCCCGGCCAGTCGGGATGCCGGTCGACGAAGGCCAGGTATTCGTCGAACCCACCCTTGCCGTCCCTGAGCCGCTGCCAGTCGATCACCGCGGCGGCGAGCGAGCCGGCCGCCCGCGACTTCGCCACCGCGTCGGGCCAGTCCTTCGCCTCGGCGGCCGCAAGCGCGGCACGAAAGGCGGCAGGGTCGTCCGCACGGGCCGGGGGACTGAGGAACACAAGAAGCGCCAGCGCAAGGGGCGCCGCGCGCAGGGTCTTCGGGGTCATCTTTCGCTCTGCCTCGGTGTTTTTCCAAAAGATAGCGCCCGCGCCGCCCGCCGCAACACACAAACTTGGCAAGGGTCGCGCCGCCCTATAGGTTCCGCGCGATTTCAGCGGGCGAGTCTCGCCCAGAACCGCAGGGAGCGTGTCATGTTCAAAGGGTCCTTCGTCGCCCTCGTCACGCCGTTCAGGAACGGCGCACTGGATCTCGACGCGCTCAAGAAACTCGTGGACTGGCATATCGCCGAGGGCACCCACGGCCTTGTTCCCGTCGGCACCACCGGCGAAAGCCCGACCCTTTCGCACGAGGAACATGGCCGCGTGATCGAGGAAGTGGTGAAGGCGGCCGCCGGCCGGGTGCCTGTGATCGCCGGCGCAGGCTCGAACAACACGGCGGAGGGCATCGCCCTCATCCAGCATGCCGAGAAGGCGGGCGCCGATGCTGCCCTCGTCGTCACGCCCTATTACAACAAGCCCACGCAGCGTGGTCTCATCGCCCATTTCAAGGCGATGCACGATGCCTGCAACCTTCCCATCATCATCTACAACATCCCGCCGCGCTCGGTGATCGACATGACCCCGGAGACGATGGGCGAACTGGCGAGGCTTCCCCGCATCGTCGGCGTCAAGGACGCCACCGGCAAGATCGAGCGGGTGAGCCAGCAGCGCGCATCCTGCGGGCGCGACTTCATCCAGCTTTCGGGCGAGGACGCGACCGCGCTCGGCTTCAACGCGCACGGCGGGGTGGGCTGCATCTCGGTCACCGCGAACGTGGCGCCCAGGCTCTGCGCCGAATTCCAGGAGGCGACGCTGGCCGGCGACTACGCGAAGGCGCTTGCCTACCAGGACCGGCTGATGCCGCTCCATGAGGCGATCTTCATCGAGCCGGGACTCGCCGGCGCCAAATACGGCCTCTCGCAGCTTGGCCTCTGCGCCGAGGAAGTGCGCTCGCCCCTGACGACGCTCCTGCCCGAGACGAAGGCAAGGATCGACGCCGCCATGCGCCATGCCGGGCTGATCAACTAGGGCGCTTTCCCGGCAGGTCGCCTCACCGCCCGGTTTGCGGCATGGATGGCGATAGAGACGCGCCCCCTCGCGCGGACGCTCTTCATCGACGCCAGTGCCGCCACGGTCGGTTCCGTCACCAGAAGTCCCGGTGGCCGTTCATGATCTCTTCTTCGAGCTCAGGAAACGGCCCACGGACCGCCACGGGACGCCTGCCCGCGGCGAAGACCTGGCGACAGTTCAGATCGAGCGTCAGGTTCTCGGGGTTGTCGCCGGTCAGCTCGGCCAGCCGCCTTTCGCTCAGTCCGTAGACCACGGTGCCGATTCCAGCCCAGTAACAGGCCCCGGCGCACATGCAGCACGGCTCGACCGAGGTTACCAGGGTGCAGCGCGCGAGAAAGGCCGGGTGGTATCGCTGCGCGGCCGCGCGACACACGTTTGCCTCTGCGTGGCCAACACCGCGGTCCCGCGCATAGGTGTTGCCCGACGACATCAGCACATCACCCTCGGGCCCGACGAGAAGAGCCCCGAAGGGGTGATTGCCGGAGCCCCGGCTCTCGGTGGCGATCTCTGCGGCGAGACGCAGATATGCGGTATCACGCCTAATGGCCGTCTCCTCGGGAAGTGCCGCCTGGAAGTCTACACGCAAAGGCCCTGCGCCTCGATTCCGTTTTTCCACGACCCGGGCGCAATCACGGGACCGGGATTCGCGCCTTCCCCCATCTCTCCCGGCAATCGCGGGGGCCTTGAACGCGGTTGCAGGAACGCCCGGGGCGCAGCATTTCGGCCTCGTTGTGCCGCCGTGCTGCCGCAACCGGTCCCTCCGCCGGATCCGACAACGTCAATGTCTCACATCGGGGCTGTTCAACACCCCCCGCGCCGCGCTAGCCATTTGATCAAACCCGGCACGGAGCGCCCCATGACCCCCGAGATGATCCTGACGAACGCACGCGTCCTGACGATGGACCCGGCCCGGCCGCGGGCCGAGGCGGTGGCGGTGGCCGGCGGGCGGATCGCCGCCGTGGGC
>NZ_WBUS01000179.1 GCF_008933605.1 Albidovulum sp. | reverse complement strand
GAGCGGGTCGGGCGACCTGTGCTCCCGCTACCGCTGGGCCTGCGCTGCGAGCCGGGGGCGGACCGTTGCGCCCGACAGCGCCCTCACCGTCGCCAACGGCGTCAACCGCGAGGTCAACGCCACGGTGCGCGAGGTGACGGACCTGAGCCAGTATGGCCGCGATGACCTCTGGGACCTGCCCACGCCCCGCGGCGGCGATTGCGAGGACTTCGTTCTGGCGAAGAAGCAGAGGCTCATCCAGGCCGGCGTTCCGGCCGGGGCCCTGCTCATCGCGACCGTCCTCGACCGGCGCCGCGACCATCACGCCGTGCTGGTCCTGAGGACCGCGGCGCAGGATCTCGTGCTCGACAACCTCACCGACCGGATGCTGCCCTGGCATCGAACCGGATACAGCTTCCTCAGGATGCAGGACCCGAACGACCCCCGCCGCTGGAACGCCATCGCCGCCGGCGGCATCTTCGGCCCCGTGGCCAGTTCCGCCGGCAGCTGAGCGCCTCAGATCCCCTTTTCGCCGCCCTCGTCTTCGGAACCGCGGCCCGGGCTGCGATCATTGTCATTGTCGCGCGGCGCCCGCGGCAAGGCGACCGACGCGGTCGCGCCGTCCGAGAGCGTGGCGGCCACGGCCGGGCAGGCTTGCAAGGCATAAGCCAGAAGCACCGGGAAATCGGCGCTGCGCTGGAGGTGCCGGATCTCGGTGCGGCTGAACTCCGTCCGCTGGCAAAGGAACTCCGCCTGCTGCTTCTGCGCGTTGGTCATGCGCGGCGCGGCCTCGGCGAGGCTCGCAGGCCCCGCCGCCACGGCAGCGGCAAGAAACGACGCGCGAACCGCGCGCCCAGAGATACTGGTCATCATTGCTCTATCCTCTTTTCCGACCCCTCGGCGTGCCCCACGCCGGGCCGGATTGTTTTTCACCCACATGCGGTGCATTGGCACAGCCGGCATGGAATGTGGCGTGAAAACCGCGAGACCATGGCGGAATTGTGGCACATGTTGCGAAAATGCAGACAATCACCGCCAGATGCGGTGACCATCGCCGAAAACCGCTGGCCTCCGGCCGCTCCCGGCCTCAGGCGCGCCGGGTGATGTAGCCCCAGACCTCGCCCACGGTCCAGGCCGTCGTCAGGATCACCACATAGGGCAGCGCCTTCAGGTAGCGCATGCCCCGCCCCTTGCGCCGCTGCGTCAGCCCATGCCGCAGCCAGAGCACCGGCGGGATGAGCGGGCTGAGCAGGATGTATTTCCACCGCTGCCCTTCCGACATCGTCAAGGTGCGGATCTGGCCGAAGAGCCTTCCCCAATGGAAGCGTTCGTGGATCATGTAGCCGAGCGGCGTCTTCGGACGGCCATGGAAGATCACGACGCGGTCGGAAAGCCAGAGCGTCTCGCCTCGCGCCATCAGCGCCTCGTGCACGATCGGCTCGTGGTAGCGCTCGGTCCAGAGGTCGCGGGTCGCCTCCAGCGCCTCGCGCGTGTAGCTCACGTTCACGTCGGAAATCCAGGTCGCGGGGCCATTCGTCACCGGCAGGCCATACTGGCTGAAGTCGGTGACATAGAAGGTCCAGTTGAGCGCGCTTGCCGGTTCCCGGCACTCGATCGCGCCGCCGACGACGGCGGCCCCGGTTTCCTTGTGCAGGTCCACGACGGCCCGCGCCCAGTCGGCGCGCGGATGGCCGCGGTCTTCGAGGATGGCGAGGTAGCGCCCCTTCGCATCCTTCAGCCCGAAGGATTTGCGCCGGTCGTAGAGCTCGTGCCGCCCCGCCTCGGTCGTGACCGGATGCTCGGTCGCGACATGGCCCATGTCGAGGAAGCGCACCGCCGGGAACTCGTCCCGCATGGCAGGCACTTCCGGGCAGGTCTGGTCGTAGGGCACGATGATCTCGTGCGCGGGCGCGTCCTCGAAGGCGAGCGCGGCGCGGAGGAAGTCCTTCAGGTAATCGCCGCCGTCGATGATGGCGACGACGATGGAAAGCTCGGGCGTCTCGCGCATCGTCACACCTTCATTGGACCGAGGTCTTCGAGCTTCACCGGAAGCCCGGTGCGGCTGCTTTCCGGCACCATCGTCGCGATCTCGACCGCCCGCAGCGCGGCATGCCCGTCGGCGATCCTGAGGCCCTCGCGCCCCTCGACGAGGCCGACGAAATCGGAAAGCTCGTCCTGGAAGGACTTGAGCGCCGTCGTCTTCCACGACTTCAGCTTTTCCCGGACCTTGATGTCGAAATAGGTCTTCCTGACCCGTCGCTTCGCGCCGCCGGGCTTGTCCATGGTGATCAGGAGGTTTTCCATCGGCGCGTACTGGCCCCGCACCATGCCCCTGCTGCCATAGACCTCGACGGCGCTCATGTAGCCTTTCCAGTCGGTCCAGGTGGCGTGGTAGGTGGCGGCAAGCCCCGAGGGCGACCGGAAGATCGCCATCGCGTTGTCCTCCGACCCCGGCACGTTCCAGACCCGGTTGGTGGCGACACCATAGACCTCGGTGATCTCGCCCATGAGGTGGCGGGCCATGTCGGTCATGTGGATGCCGACGTCCCACATCGCGCCGCCGCCCGACTTCTCGGCCCGGTATTCCCAGTCGTGCGCGAAGTGGTGCAGCCCGTCATGCGCGCCGTAGATGCGGAGATGGTCGATCTGCCCGATCTGGCCGCTCTCGATCACGTCCTTCACGTAGGAAAAGGCCGGATAGTAGCGCATGTTGAAGCCGGCGCCGAGGTGGCGCCCGGCCGCCTTCGCCGCATCAAGGATCCGGCGGCTTGCCGCCAGCGTCGGCGCGAGCGGCTTCTCCGAAAGGACGTGCAGTCCCGCCTTGAACGCCGCAAGGCAGAGCGGTTCGCGCACGAAGGCGGGGGTGGAGATCACCACCGCGTCCATCGGAACGGCGAGGAAGGCGTCGAGGTCGGTGAAGGCGGGCGCGCCGTTGGCGAACTCCTTCGCCTTCTCCATGGCCATGTCCATGACGGCGGCGAGCTCCGTCCGCGGCTCTGCCAGGATCGTCGCCACACGCATCTGGCCGATCTTCCCGGCCGCTCCGATTACCCCGATCCGCATCCCCGCTCCCCGCGCCGGCCGAGGCCGGCGCTCAGCAATCGCCCAAACGAATGCAGGGCAGCTAGCATGGCGATCGGATTCGGGCCAGCCTGCGCCCCGGACGCGGGTTCCAAAGGCGCGCGCCTGTGGCTATTCTGCGCCGCAGCGGCGGAAGGGTGAAAGCATGGAAACAGCACTTGCGGGGCGCCAGGTCTTCGTCACCGGCGCCACCGGCTTCATCGGCCGCAGGCTGGTCGCGGCACTGGTCGCCGCCGGGGCCGATGTCGGCGTCCTGACCCGCAGCCGCTCGGGCCTCAGGGACCTGCCGAAGGGGGTCCGCCCGGTGATTGCCGCGCTCGCGGACGAGGCGGCCCTGGCCCGCGCCCTTGCCGGGACCTCGGTTCTCTTCAACCTCGCCTACGACGTGCGCGCCACGGCCGCCGCGAACCTCGTGGGCTTCGACCGGCTCCTGTCGGCTGCGCGCGGCGCGCGCGTCGGGCGCATCGTCCATCTCAGTTCCATCGTCGTCTACGATGCCTGGCCGGCGGCGGACTGCACCGAGGCGGGCAGCACCGGCCGCCCCGGCGGAAGCGCCTACCGGCAGGCCAAGATCGCAATGGAAAAGCGGCTCCTGGCGCAGCCGCTGCCGGCCGCGATCCTTCAACCCACCATCGTCTACGGCCCCGGCTCCGCGCTCTGGACGGACGGATTCGCCACCGCGCTCCTCGGCGGGGGCGTGGTGCTGCCGGAGCCCGAGGGGCTCTGCAACGGCGTCTTCGTCGAGGATGTCGTGCAGGCCTGCCTGAAAGCCGCGACGCTGCCCGACCTCGGCCGCGAGCGTTTCGTGATATCGGGGCCGGCCCCCTTCCCCTGGTCGGCCTTGCTTCAGGGCTACGCACGGGCGCTCGGAAGGGGCGAGGTGAGCCGCGCGCCGGTGGCCGACCTCCTGGCGCGGCTCGGGCCGAAACCGGACGAGACGACCGACCGCCCGCCCTCCGCCGCTGCGAGGGTCAGCGCGATGCTCCGCCGCGCGATCGGCCACCGGCGCTTCGAGGCGCTGACGGGCGCGGTCCGGCGCCGCAGCGGGAAAGTGCGGCGGCTGGAGCCCGACCACCACCTCCTCGAGGAATTCACCGGCCGCGGCACCTGCCGGATCGACCACGCCCGCACCCGGCTCGGCTACGCGCCGCAATACGACCTCGCCGCGGGGCTTGCCGCGACAGCCGACCATCTGAAACGGATGGCTCGGTAGGGCCGCCGCGCCGCTATCCGCGCCACGCCAGCCCGTCATAGGTCTCCTCGAACTGCCGGTGCACCCAGTCGGGGTCGAACCGGTCGAGCTTCGAGCGTTCCAGGGCCGCGCGCCCCATCGCCTTGCGCAGGGCATCGTCCGCGATGATCCGGCCCACCGCCTCGGCGATGGCCGCCACATCGCCCACCGGCACCACCGCGCCCACCTGATCGTCGATGAGTTCCACCACGCCCGAACAGGCCGTCGCCACCGCCGGGATGCCCGCCTGGAAGGCCTCGACGATGGAGAAGGGCAAGGCCTCCCATCGCGAGGTGAGGAGAAAGATGTCGGAGGCACGGAGGTAGAGGTGCGGGCGGCTCACCCGGCCAAGGAAGCGGACGTGCCGGTCCACCCCCAGCGCGCGGGCCTGCGCCTTCAGCTTCGCCTCGTCCACCCCGTCGCCGGCCACGGCGAAGCGCACGCCCGGATGGTCCTTCACGATGCGCTGGGCCGCCTCGATGAGGATGTCGATGCCCTTCTGGTACTCGAGCCGCGCCAGCGTCACGACCACCCGGTCGCCATCACCCAGAAGCTCGCGCCTGAGCGCCGCGATCTCCTCGGGCGCATCGTCCGGCGGCGGCGCCACGCCGAGCCCCAGGACCTTCAGCTTCGCGCGCGGCACGCCGCCGATCTTCTCGAGGTCCTCGGCCGACCGGTGCGAGGGCGTGATGACGAGGTCGGCCGCCCGCGCGATGCCGCCGAAGGAGGCGATGCGCGAGGGTTCCGAGCCGTGATAGGTCACGGCGAGCGGAATTCCGAGCCCCTTCCGCGCCAGGTTCGCCACCAGCGCGGGCGCGGATTCGTGGGCATGGATCAGATCCACGCGGTTCCGCTTCAGCCAGCGGCGGAGCGTCCAGACCGCGCGGGCCAGGTTCATCAGCCGCGCGGGGAGCGAGCCGCCGATGCCCGAGACATACTTCGTCGGAAGTTCCAGGTAGTCCGGCTCGGTATCCTTGCCCGCCCAGAAGGAACTCGTGCCGCCGAGGGTGATGCGGTGGCCCTGCCCCCGCATCCAGTCGCGCAGCGCGAGCACGTGCTTGGTAATGCCTCCGACGCCGAATTCCGTCTGCATTTCGAGCACGTGGAGCGGTCGTCGCGTCGTGTCCCTCGCCATGATGCCGCCCCCTGAAACCCGGTCGTGAAATCCAACCCGTGCTTATCGCATGCCAGGGGCTCGCGCACGTCCTGGCTGTCGAAATCCCGAGACCTGTGCCGGATCGGAAACGAAACCGCCGCCCTCGGCGGTTTCTCCCTTTCCCGCGCCGAAGGGCGGGCGGCCATCTCCTTCCGCTTGGGGGCCGCCCCGGATTGCACTAGGAAGAAGGCAGGCAGGAGCAGGGCGGGCATGACCATTCACGTCGGCATCGACGGAAGCGCTTGGGACAACGAACGCGGCTTCGGCCGGTTCGCCCGCAGCCTCGTTTCCGCGCTCGCCGCGCGGCGCACGGGCTTTCGCTACACGCTCGTCTGCGACCGCCTGCCGGAACGGCCGGTGCCCGCC
>NZ_WBUS01000178.1 GCF_008933605.1 Albidovulum sp. | reverse complement strand
CCTCTGCGCCCGGGCCCTCGCGATCAAGCAGCAGACCGGCGACCGGGAGGGGACGGCGATCTCCCTCGGGAACCTGGGGCGCATCGCGCTCCGGGGGGGGCAGCTCGAGGAGGCGATCGGCTTCCTCCAGGTCGACCTGGAGCTGACCCGAGCCCTGGGCGATCGGCGGGGCGAGGCCATGGTGAGGACCAACCTCGCCGAGTGCCATCTGGCGATGGGGCGCCTCCGCGAGGCCGAGGAGGAGGCGCGGCTGGCGCTGCGCGCGCTCGTGCCCGCGCCGCACCACTATCCCTCGCCGGGCTGTGTGGCCGAGTATCTCTATACCTTTGTCGGGCTCGCCGACCTTCCCGATGGCGCGGCAGGCGTCGCGGGGCTTCATACCGAAGCGGAGAACATCCGCAGCCATCTGGTGTCCTTCGACCGGCTGATGGAGATGGTCGAGACGGGCGAGGTCAACAGCGGGCCGCTGATCCTGCTTGCCTACTGGCTGGACCGCAACCGGACGCGGCTGCGCGCGGATGCCGGTTTGACTTGAGGTCGGCCCGGTCGCGGCCTAGGAATGGGGCAGGCGACAGGAGGACCGACATGCGCATCTCGAAGGACCTTGCGGCGGCCGTGGGCAACACGCCGCTGATCCGGCTGAGGGGTCCGAGCGAACTGACGGGCTGCGAGATCCTCGGCAAGGCGGAATTCCTCAACCCTGGCCAGTCGGTGAAGGACCGCGCCGCGCTCTACATAATCCGCGACGCGGTGGCGAAGGGCACGTTGAAGCCCGGGGGCACGATCGTCGAGGGGACGGCGGGCAATACCGGCATCGGTCTCGCCCTCGTGGGCGCGTCCATGGGCTACCGGACGGTAATCGTCATCCCCGAGACGCAGAGTCAGGAAAAGAAGGACATGCTGCGCCTGGCAGGTGCCGAACTGGTCCAGGTTCCGGCTGCGCCCTACAAGAATCCGAACAATTACGTCCGCTATTCTGGCCGACTGGCGGAAAAACTTGCACAAACCGAACCAAATGGCGCCGTCTGGGCCAACCAGTTCGACAACGTGGCGAACCGCCTCGCGCATCTGGAGACGACCGGCCCCGAAATCTGGGAGCAGACCGCGGGCAGGGTGGACGGCTTCGTCTGCGCCGTGGGTTCGGGCGGCACGCTCGCCGGCGTCGCCATGGCGCTCCAGCCGAAGGGCGTGAAGGTCGCGCTCGCCGACCCCGACGGGGCGGCGCTCTTCAGCTATTACACGACGGGCGAGCTGAAGTCCGAGGGCTCCTCGATCACCGAGGGGATCGGGCAGGGCCGGATCACCGCCAACCTGGAAGGCTTCACGCCCGACATGAGTTTCCGCATCCCCGACAGCGAGGCGCTGCCCATCGTCTTCGACCTTCTGGCGGAGGAGGGGCTCTGCCTCGGCGGGTCGTCCGGGATCAACGTCGCCGGCGCGATCCGCATGGCGCGCGTGATGGGCCCGGGCCACACGATCGTGACCGTTCTCTGCGACTACGGCACGCGGTACCAGTCGAAGCTCTTCAATCCCGATTTCCTCAAGGCCAAGGGATTGCCGGTTCCCGGGTGGCTCGACCGCCCCCAGCGCCCGCTGCCGGGCGCCTTCGTGGACTGATGCGCGGTCTTCGCCCCCTGTTCCTCCTTCTCCTGCTGGCGATTGCCGTGCTGGCGGGCGGGCGCGTGGGCGTCGTGCCCGCGTTCGCGCAAGACCAGGCGGTGGTGGACTATGCACAGTGGGAAAAGGACGCGCAGGGTGCCGAGGACGCGCTGGCGGCCGACCGCGTCAGCAACCAGGCGCTCGAGTCGCTGCGCGAGCGCATCGTCGCCTGGCGCAGCACCTTCGCCACTGCGCAGAACGCGAATGCCGCCCAGATCGAGACCGTGAAGGCGCAGATCGCCTCGCTCGGCCCCGCGCCAACCGAGGAGCGGCCGGACGCGCCGGAGATCGCCGAAAGGCGCAAGGCGCTCGGCGAGCAACTGACCAGGCTGCAGGCGCCGGGGCTCACGGCCGTGGAGGCGTACAGCCGGGCCGACGGTCTCATCCGCCAGATCGACGCCCGCATCCGCGCGCGCCAGGCGAGCGAGTTGCTCAGGCTGTCGCCGACGCCGATCAACCCGGCGAACTGGCCCGCCGGCCTGGCCGTGCTGACGGGCGGGGCCCGTACGCTCTGGAACGAGGCCGAGGAAGCCTGGAGCAATCCGGCACGTCGCACCGAACTGAAGAACAACCTGCCAGTCATCGTCCTTCTCCTGGCGATCGCCGGCGTACTGCTTCTCCGTGGGCCGGGTTTCATCGAGCGGCTTTCCGTGCGGCTCCTGACGCGGGCGAACATCCGCGGCGGCGACATCGTTGCCGCCGTCGTGTCGCTCGGGCAGGTGATCGTGCCGGTTCTCGGCATGATCCTCCTCGTCGCGGCGATCGGTGCGACCGGCATGACCGGCATACGTTCGGCGGCTCTTGTCAACGCGCTGCCATCGGCGGCTGTCAATTTCTTCACTCTCCGCTGGCTTGCCGCCTGGCTGTTCCGCTCCGAGGCCGGTCACGGTTCCGATCTGACAAACCGCCCTGCCGAGGCGCGCTTCCACGTCAACATGATCGCGCTCGTCGCCGCGGCGGAGGCGTTCCGGCGTGCCTTCATCACCGAGGTTCGGCCACCGCTCTCGATGGCGGCGCAGGCCGTCTGGGCCGCGCCGCTCGTCTGCGTCGTCGCCATATTCCTTTTCCGGCTGGGGCTGATCCTGCGTCCGTCCCTTGCGGACGTGCGACCGGGCGCGGCCGAGTTCCGCGACCGCATGCTGCGGCTGATCGGCTCGGTGGCGGTCACCGTCTCCGTCGTTGCGCCGCTCCTGGCGGTCGTGGGCTACGTCGCGGCGGCGAACGCGCTGATCTGGCCGACCGTCGCCTCGCTGGGGCTGGTCGGCGTCATCGTGGTCCTGCAGCGGTTCGCGACGGACATCTACCTCGTGGCCACGCGGTCGGGCGAGGAAGGGCGCGAGGCCTTGCTGCCGGTGCTGATCGGCTTCGGCCTCATGCTCCTCGCGCTGCCGGGCTTCGCGCTGATCTGGGGCGCCCGGACGGCCGACCTCTCGGAACTCTGGACCCGGTTCAGCGAGGGGCTGACGATCGGCGAGACGCGGCTCTCTCCCTCCGTCCTCCTGGCGTTCCTGACCATCTTCGCGATCGGCTATGCGATCACACGGCTCGCCCAGGGGGCGCTCCGGTCGGCGATCCTGCCGCGGACGAAGCTCGACAAGGGCGTTCAGAACGCGCTCATTTCCGGTCTCGGCTATCTCGGCATCTTCCTTTCCGCGCTGGTCGCGATCACCGGCGCAGGGATCGACCTTTCCGCGCTCGGCTATGTTGTCGGCGCGCTCTCGGTCGGTATCGGTTTCGGCCTTCAGAACATCGTGCAGAACTTCGTGTCCGGCATCATCCTCCTGATCGAGCGGCCGATTTCCGAAGGCGACATGATCGACGTCAACGGCCAGATGGGCATCGTCAAGGGCATTTCCGTCCGCTCCACCTGGATCGAGACCTTCGACCGGACCGACGTGATCGTGCCGAACGCCGACCTCGTCTCGGGTGTGGTGACCAACCTCACCCGCGGCAACCAGACCGGCCGGCTGATCATCCCGGTGGGCGTGGCCTACGGCAGCGACACCCGCAAGGTGGAGGCGATGCTCCACGAGATCACCGAGGCCCAGCCGCTCGTGCTCGTCGATCCCGCACCCCGCGTCTTCCTCGTGGGGTTGGGCGCCGACAGCCTCAATTTCGAGATCCGCGCGATCCTTTCTGACGTGAACTTCAAGCTGGTGGTGCAAAGCGAGATCCTGCACCAGATCACCGAGCGGTTCGCGGCCGAGGGCATCGAGATTCCCTTCGCCCAGCGCGACCTCTGGATCCGCAATCCCGAGGCCCTCGGAGGCGCGGTCGCGGGCAGTCCGGGCAGGGCGCCCGGCGGGGCGACAGCGCAGGGATCTCCCGCTACCAGTGGGTCGACGACGGCACCTGACCCCCGTCTCATCCGCAACGATCCCGAAGCCGACGAGGCGGAGGAGGCAGGGGAGGGGCGATGACGATCCTGCTGTTCCGCGAGGATGCCTACCGGCGCGAGGCTCCGGGCACGGTCACCGGACACACGGCCGAAGGCGGGGTCATCCTCGACCAGACCCTCTTCTACCCGACCGGTGGCGGCCAGCCGGGCGATTCCGGAACGCTCGAATGGGAGGGAGGGCGCATCGCGATCGCCACGGCCGTGAAGGGCGAGGCGGGGGCTGTCGTCCTCGTCCCGGCAGAACCCTCGACGCTTCCCCCGCCGGGTACCCGCATCCTGCAGCGCATCGACTGGACGCGGCGCCATGCCCATATGCGGGTCCATACCGCGCTGCACCTTCTTTCGGTGGTCATCCCGCTGCCCGTGACCGGCGGCCAGATCGGCGAGGGCAGGGGGCGGCTCGACTTCGACATGCCGCACGCGCCGGGTGACGTGACCGCGCTGGAGGAACGGGTCAACGCGCTCGTCGACCGTGACCTCGGCGTGACCTCGGAATGGATCACGGACGCGGAACTCGCCGCCAACCCCGGCCTGGTCAAGACCATGTCGGTAGCGCCGCCCGCTGGGCAGGGCCGGGTTCGTCTCGTCCGGATCGGCCAGGCCCCGGACGTGATCGACCTGCAACCCTGCGGCGGAACACATGTCGCGCGCACCGGCGAGATCGGCCGCGTGACCATCGGCCGGATCGAGAACAAGGGTCGGCAGAACCGGCGCGTGAGCCTCATTCTCGCGGGCTGAGCGGACGGCGGATTTTTTGTCGCCGCCCCTTGCCTTGGCGCCCCGCCGGACGCTAAGTAGCGCCCCACGGAGAGGTGGCCGAGTGGTCGAAGGCGCACGCCTGGAAAGTGTGTAGGCGGGGAACCGTCTCGAGGGTTCGAATCCCTCTCTCTCCGCCACCGACCCCCGTCTCTTTCCCTGTCGCCGATTTCCTGCGGAATTCCCGCGCGATTCCGGCCGCTTACCGAACCCGCGAGAGCGGAGAGACGCACGGCATCGGCCGGTTCCCTATCAAAACGGCGGGCCGTCTCTCCTGGCCCGAAAGCCCGGTGCGCTTTCGCTGTTCCGGCCGGATTTACAGCGAATTTTCCCAATCCGCGGCCGTTTTCGCCGATTGCCACAGAGATTCACCCAGTAATAACAATGGCTTGCCTGGACAATTCCCTGCGCGATCGAACAGGGAAAGAATTCGACCGAACAGGGAACGGCCCGAGGCCGATCAGGGAAAGAATTGCCCCGTGCAGGGAAAGCCCTCAGCGGGCGAAGCCGAGGAGCCGTTCCTGAGCATTCCAGTCGAGCGGAAGCTGCACCTTGGCGAGGCGCTCGAGCGTGAGGTCGGCCGGCTGGGTCCCGTCGAGAATGGCGGCCTGGATGCGCGGCGAGAGACCGGCGAGGTGCAGGATCCGCGCGAGGTAGCGCTCGGCGACCTTCTCCGCCGCGGCGAGCCGGCCGAGGGCCGTGCCGGATTTCAGCGCCTCGGCCCAGCGATGGGCGTTGCGAAGCGCCCGGATGAGGGTGGCGTCGGGGGCGGGCAGCGGGTCACCGGCAATGATCCGCGTCTCCACGCCGCGCCGGCGGCAGGCGAAGGGCGCCTCGATCCGCAAGAGAGCGGGATGGAGCCGCGCGGCGGGAAGACCGGCCGCCGCCGCCACGGCATCGCGGTCGAGATCGATGTCGAGGCGGCCGCGGGCGAGGGCGATCGTGTCGATGAGCGCCGCGCCGGCCCGGCATTCTTCGCGCCTGATTGACTGCGCGAGGAGGGCAATGGCGGCGGAAGCCGGTGCCGCCTCGGCGGCCTCGGGTTGCGCGAGGACCGCGTGCCGTGCGGCCGAGGCGGCGAGATGCACGGCGATGGTA
>NZ_WBUS01000177.1 GCF_008933605.1 Albidovulum sp. | reverse complement strand
GCGGGCACCGGCGCCTGGCCGACATCGCGCTGGGGCTGACGCTGCGCGCCTATGACTTCGGCCGCTACCGCACCGGCGAGGCGGCGCCGAAGCCGAAGGGCCCGGTGACGGTTCTCGTCGACGATCCCGACGCCGCCCGCGCGGCGATGGCGTCCGTTGCGGCGGTGGCCGAGGGTGTCTGCTTCACCCGCGATCTGGTCAACGAGCCGGCGAACGTGCTGACCACGAGCGACTTCGCCACGCGGCTGTCCGACATGAGAAAGCTCGGGCTGAAGGTTGAAGTCCTTGAGGAAAGCGACCTCACGAAGCTCGGGATGCGGGCGCTCCTCGGGGTCGGGCAGGGCTCCGAGAGCCCGTCGAAGGTCGTCGTGATGGAATGGCCGGGCGGCAAGAAGGGCGAGGCGCCCTTCGCCTTCGTCGGCAAGGGCGTGTGCTTCGACACCGGCGGCATCTCGATCAAGCCCGCGCAGGGCATGGAGGAGATGACGATGGATATGGGCGGCGCGGGCGTCGTCGCGGGGCTGATGCGGACGCTCGCGCTCAGGAAGGCAAAGGCGAACGTCGTCGGGCTCGTCGGCCTCGTCGAGAACATGCCGGACGGGCGCGCGCAGCGGCCGGGCGACATCGTCGCCTCGATGAAGGGCGACACGATCGAGGTCATCAACACCGACGCCGAGGGGCGGCTGGTGCTGGCCGACGTGCTCTGGTACGCGCAGGACCGCTTCAAGCCGAAGGGCATGATCGACCTCGCCACGCTGACCGGGGCCATCGTCATCGCGCTCGGCCACGAGCACGCGGGCGTCTTCTCCAATGACGACACGCTCGCCGGCGCGCTGCTGAAGGCGGCCGGGGCCGAGGGCGAGGGCGCCTGGCGGATGCCGATGGGGCCGGCCTATGACGAGCTGATCAAGTCGCGCCTGGCGGACATGAAGAACACCGGCGGACGGCCCGGCGGCTCGATCACCGCGGCGCAGTTCCTCAGGCGCTTCGTCCGGGACGAGACGCCCTGGTGCCACATCGACATCGCCGGCGTCACGCTCTTGTCGAAGGACTCGACGCTGGCGCCGAAGGGCGCGACCGGCTGGGGCGTGATGACGCTCGACCGGCTGGTGCGCGACATGCTGGAGGGCTGATGGGGCAGGCGATGTTCTATCACCTGACGCGCTCGCCGCTGGAGGCGGCGCTGCCGATGCTCCTGGCGCGAAGCCTCGAGGCCGGCTGGCACGTGGTCGTCCGGGGAACGGATGCGGGGCGGCTCGACTGGCTCGACCAGCGGCTCTGGACCGGGGGCGACGAGAGCTTCCTGCCGCACGGGCTTGCCGGCGGACCGCACGACGCGCTCCAGCCGGTGCTGCTGACCACCGGGCAGGAGGTGCCGAACGGGGCCGAATGCCTGATGGCGGTGGACGGGGCGGAGATCTCGGCCGAGGAGGGCCGGCGGCTTGCGCGGGTCTGCGTCCTCTTCGACGGCAACGACCCCGCGGCGGTCGATCACGCCCGCGGCCAGTGGAAGGTGCTCTCCTCCGCCGGAGTTCCGGCGCAGTACTGGAGCGAGGAGAGCGGGCGCTGGCAGAAGAAGGCGGAAAGCGGGGCGCAGGGCTGACCGGCGCCCCGGCATTCAGGGAGAGGCGGATGCAGGGGGAATACGACGCATCCCGGACGGCCGGCGCCTTGATGGAGCTTCTCGGCACCGGGCGGCAGAGCGCCGATCTGCCGGTGCCGGACATGGCCGCGGCGAGCCGTGTCATCGCCGCCGTGCGAGCCCTCCGGGAGGCGCGAGGCGAGCGGGTCGCGGGCCGCAAGATCGGCTTCTCCAACCGGTCGATATGGCCGATCTACGGCGTCGATCGGCCGATGTGGAACTACGTCTGGGACAGCACCCTGATTCCGGCGACGGAGGGCGCGGCGAGGATTGCGCTCGCCGCTCATCCCGAGCCGCGCGTGGAGCCCGAGATCGTGTTGCGCCTCGGCCGGGATCCCGCGCCGGGCATGTCCGAGGCGGAACTTCTGGGCTGCGTGGATGCGGTCGCGCACGGGCTCGAGATCGTGCAGTCGGTCTTTCCGGGCTGGCGCTTCACGGCCGCGCAATCGGCGGCTGCGTTCGGGCTGCACGGCGCGCTCGTCGTCGGGCCCTGGCATGAGATCGGGACGGAGCGTGTCCGATGGGGGGCGGCGCTGGGCGATTTCACCGTGACCTTGCGGCGGGACGGCGCCCGGGGTGAGACCGGCCATGCGCGCAACGTGCTCGGCGGGCCCGTTCAGGCATTGCGGTTCGTGGTGGAGGCGATCGCGGCCGACCCCCTCGCCGTCCCGCTGCGGGCGGGCGAGATCGTCTCGACCGGTACGCTGACCGACGCGGCGCCCGCGGCGCCCGGCCAGATCTGGACCACCGTGTTCGACGGCATCGGCCTTGGTGGCCTGACGGTGACATGCGGATGACGGCCGCCGCGGCGGCGGGAAGGGGGGCCGCATGAAGCGCGCAAGGACCGCGGCGGAGATGATCGGGGCCATGTCTCCGGCGCTCCAGCCGGGCGAGTTCGTCTTCGTGACGCTCGGCGGGGGCGCGGCGCCGGAGGGGGCCGTGGCGACCTACCGGGAGGCGGAGGGGCTCTCGGCGATCCTTCCCGTCGAGGTCGCGCGGCGCGGGGGCCTGCCCATCGACCAGCCGATGCGCTGCATCACGCTGATGGTGCTGTCCGCGCTCGACGGCGTCGGGCTGACGGCGGCGGTCGCCGGGGCGCTCGCGGCCGCGGGCATTCCCTGCAACATGGTCGCGGCCTATCACCACGATCACGCCTATGTGCCCGCCGATGCGGCCGAGAAGGCGCTTGGCGTGCTGCGCGCGTTGCAGGCGTCGCGGCCCTAGCGCCGGATGATCAGCCGGTCGCGGGCGAAGGTGACCTCGTGGCGGCCGAGCCAGCTCATCCCGAGAAGCGAGGTGTCGAGCTCGCCGCCGTTCACCAGCGCGGGGACCTCCGTCTCCTCGGTGCCGCCGAGCGCGAAGCGGTCGAGCGTGACCGGCGCGATGGGCACCCGCCCGTTCGCCGTCATCGCCGTGCCGACATAGGCGAGCCCCTCGGGGCGCAGCCCCGCGCGCCCCGCGTCGCGCTGGGTGAGGACAATCCCGGAAGCGCCTGTATCGACGACGAAAAGCACCTTCGCCCCGTTCACTTCGGCGGTGAGGTAATAATGCCCGTCCTCGGCCACCGGCACTTCGAGCGTGTCGCCCCGGACCACCGCCTCGGTCGGCAGCGCCGCCCGGCGCACATCCGCCCAGAGGCCCGAGATCGCCACCGCGCCGAGGAAGATCAGCCCCCAGATCGCCGCCTGCTGCGCCCGCTTTCCGATCCGCCCGCGGCTTTCGACGATGAAGTAGCCGCCCACCACCGCCAGAAGCAGCACGAGATAGACGAGGCGGGGCAGGTCGTTCGGGTCCATGCCTCAGATCAGGCCCGTGCCACGGATGCCGTCAAGCACGAACTGGACCGAGAGCGCGGCGAGCAGCATCCCCAGGAGCCGGGTGATGACGACGATCCCGGTGCGGCCGAGCGCCCGCTCGATCACCGGCGCGGCGAGGAACATCAGGAAGGCGAGGACGACGACGGCGAGCATCACGGCATGGATCGCCAGCGTATGCGCAAAGCCCGTGGCCGGCGTGTTGTTGACGAGGAGGATCATCGTCGTGAAGGCTCCCGGCCCGGCGATGAGCGGGGTCGCCAGCGGGAACACGGAGGGGTCGTGGTGCGGGTCGGCGTGCTGCCCCTCGCGCCGCTGGGTGCGGCGTTCGAAGAGCATGTCGAGGGCCGTGACGAAGAGGAGGATGCCGCCGGAGATGCGGAAGGCGGGCATGGAGATGCCGATCGTCGCCAGGAGCCGGTCGCCGAGGAGCCCGAAGAGCGTCATCAGCGCCGCGGCGATGAGACAGGCGCGGAGCGCGACGGTGCGGCGCTGCGCGGCGTCCATGCCCTGCGTCAGCGCCACGAAGAGCGGCGCCAGCGCGATCGGATCGATGATCACGAAAAGCGTGACGAAGGCGGTAAGGTAGAATCCCGGCTCCACTAACCCTCCGCCGCCTCCAGCCGTTCGGCCGCTTCCAGCCAGAGCGCCTCGGCGCGGGCCTGCGCCTCGACCACCTCGGCGTGCTTCTTCTGCCAGACGACGGCTTCGTCGGGCCTCGCGTAGAGTGCCGGATCGGCAAGCCTCGCGTCAAGTTTCCCGCGCATCTCGTTGAGTTTGGAGAGCCTTTCCTCGCACTTCCTGACCTCGGCGCGCAGCGCGAGAAGGCCGTCGCGCGCGGGGCGGGCGGACCGCTCCTTCGGCTTCTCGGCGGGCCTCTCCGCCTCCTCGCCGGCCAGAAGCTCCCGCCGGTACTGCTCGAGGTCGCCGGTGTAAGGGGTGACCGTGCCGCCCTTGACGAGCCAGAGCCTGTCGGCGACGAGGCCGAGAAGATGCATGTCGTGGCTGACGAGGATCACCGCGCCGGAATACTCCGTCAGCGCCTCCACCAGCGCCTCGCGGCTCTCGATGTCGAGGTGGTTCGTCGGCTCGTCGAGGATGAGGAGATGCGGCGCGTCGATGGTCGCGATGAGGAGCGAGAGCCGCGCCTTCTGCCCGCCCGAGAGCTTGGCCACGACCGTCTCGGCCTGGTCGGCGCCGAGCCCGAAGCCGGCGAGCCGGGCGCGGAGCCGGGCCTGCCCCTCGGCGGGCCTGAGCCGCCCGACATGCTGCAAGGGCGTCTCGTCGAGGTGAAGCTCGTCCACCTGGTGCTGGGCGAAATAGCCGATCCTGAGCTTCGAGGACCGCGTGACGGTCCCCGCCTCCGACGGAAGTTTCCCGGCAAGGAGCTTGGAAAGCGTGGATTTTCCTTCGCCGTTGCGACCGAGAAGCGCGATCCGGTCGTCCTGGTCGATCCTGAGGCTCAGGCGCCGGAGGACAGGCGGGCCGCCATAGCCGACGGCCGCGCCCTCCATCGTCACGATGGGCGGCGACAACTCCTCGGGCTCGGGGAAGGTGAAGACGACCTTCGCGGCGTCCTCGGGCGCGGCGATGGGCGTGAGCTTCTCCAGCATCTTGATCCGGCTCTGCGCCTGCACCGCCTTCGACGCCTTGTAGCGGAAGCGGTCGACGAAGCTCTGCAGATGCGCCCGCCGCGCCTCCACCTTCTTCGCCTCCGCCGCCTGCACGGCGCGGCGTTCGGCCACTTGGCGGGCGAACTGGTCGTAGCCGCCGGCCCAGAGCGTCAGCTTGCGGTTGTCGAGATGCAGGATCGCGCCCACGGCCCGGTTCAGGAGGCCCCGGTCGTGGCTGATGATGATGACGGTATGGGGGTATTTCGCCAGGTAGCTCTCCAGCCACAGCGACCCTTCGAGGTCGAGGTAGTTCGTCGGCTCGTCGAGGAGGAGCAGGTCCGGCCGCGCGAAGAGCACGCCGGCGAGCGCCACCCGCATCCGCCAGCCGCCCGAGAAGTCCGAACAGGGCCGCTTCTGCGCCTCGGCGTCGAAGCCGAGCCCCTTCAGGATCGCCGCGGCGCGCGCCTCCGCCGACCAGGCGTCGATGTCGGAAAGCCGGTGCTGGATATCGGCGATCCGGTGCGCGTCGGTGGCGCGTTCCGCCTCCGCGAGCAGCGCCGCCCGCTCCTCGTCGGCGGCGAGCACGGTGTCGATGAGGCTCGTGGCCGACGAAGGCGCCTCCTGCGCCACGCCGCCGATCCGGGCGCGCGACGGCAGCGAGATCGCGCCCGATTCGAGCGCTAGTTCGCCCCGGATCAGCCGGAAGAGCGTGGTCTTGCCGGCGCCGTTGCGGCCGACGAGGCCGACCTTGTGGCCGTCGGGAATCGTGGTCGAAGCGCCCTCGAACAGCGGGCGCCCCTCGACCGCATAGGTGATGTCGGCGATCCTCAGCATGGGGCCGCGCCATATC
>NZ_WBUS01000176.1 GCF_008933605.1 Albidovulum sp. | reverse complement strand
GCTCCGGCTGGAGGTCTCCTCCGACTGGCTGCAGGGCAAGGACCCTGCGGCCCTCTACACCACCTGCGTCTATCAGAAATCCGGCCAGTTCCCGCGACGGCCGCTCTATGACCTCCCCGGTTGGAAGGGATAAGACATGGTCCAGTTCACGCTTCCCAAGAATTCCAAGGTCCGCGTCGGCAAGACCTGGCCGAGACCCGAGGGCCGGAACGTCCGCAAGTTCCAGGTCTACCGCTGGGATCCCGACACGGGCGAGAACCCGCGGGTCGACACCTATTTCATCGACATGGACAAGTGCGGCCCGATGGTTCTCGACGCGCTGATCAAGATCAAGAACGAGATCGATCCGACGCTGACCTTCCGCCGGTCCTGCCGCGAGGGCATCTGCGGCTCCTGTGCCATGAACATCGACGGGATCAACACGCTGGCCTGCATCTACGGCCTCGACGAGATCAAGGGCGACGTGAAGATCTATCCCCTGCCGCACATGCCGGTGATCAAGGACCTGATCCCCGACCTGACGCATTTCTACGCCCAGCACGCCAGCATCATGCCCTGGCTCGAGACGAAGACCAACCGTCCCGCGAAGGAGTGGCGCCAGTCGATCGAGGACCGCAAGAAGCTGGACGGGCTCTATGAATGCGTGATGTGCGCCTCCTGCTCCACCGCCTGCCCGAGCTACTGGTGGAACGGCGACCGCTACCTCGGCCCCGCCGCGCTCCTGCATGCCTACCGCTGGATCATCGACAGCCGCGACGAGGCGACGGGGGAGAGGCTCGATCAGCTCGAAGACCCGTTCAAGCTCTACCGCTGCCACACCATCATGAACTGCACCAAGACCTGCCCGAAGGGCCTGAACCCGGCGAAGGCCATCGCCGAGATCAAGCGGCTGATGGTCGAGCGGGTGGTGTGAGCCGGGGCGCGGGCGGGGACATCGCGATTGGCAGGCGGCTGCCACCGCAGAATTTCCAAGACTGTTCCTTGGCTTGCCGGTAAGCTGCCGGCACGGACCGGCGGTCGCAGGACGACGGGCGGCGGACGAGGAGGACGCGCAGGATGGACATGGACACAGTCGGTAGCCGCCTGAAGGAATGGGCCGACCTCATGGCGCGGGCGCAGGCGGTGCTGGCGCAGTCCCAGGCCGCCGCCGCCGCCAAGGCCACGGGCGACGAGTTTTCCATCGTCGACGCCAACACCGTGTTGTCCGCCTACCTGAAGATCTGGTCCGAGGTCATGTCGGACCCGATCGCCGTCACCGAGTTTGCCCAGAACGCCTGGATGGACTGGGCGAAGGCCTGGCGCGATGCTTGGGCGGGGGAGGGGCAGGGCGCCGCCGACAAGCGGTTCCGCGACCGGAAGTGGGATGCCGACCCGATCGCCCGGGGGCTGCGGGATTCGCACCTTGCACTGGAACGCGCGACGGAACGGTTCCTGAAGACCCTGCCCGATGGCACGAAGGATGCGCTGCGGGTGAAGTTCTACACGCGGCAGATGCTGAGCGCCTTGGCGCCGACGAATTTCCTCGCGCTCAATCCGGCCGCGCGCGAGCGGTTCCTCGATACCGAGGGCGCGAGCCTTCTCGAGGGCTTCCGCAATCTCGTCGAGGATCTCGAGCGCGGGCAGGGCCGGCTCGACATTGCCACCAACGATCCCGCCGCCTTCGAGGTCGGGCGCGACCTGGCGACGACCCCGGGCAAGGTCGTCTACCAGAACAAGCTCATGCAGCTCATCCACTATGCGCCGCTGACCGAAAAGCAGAAGAAGCGCCCGCTGCTCTTCGTGCCGCCCTGGATCAACAAATACTACATCTTCGACCTCAAGCCCGAGAACAGCCTTGTCCGCTACATGCTGAGCCAGGGGCACAGCATCTACCTCATCTCCTGGGTCAATCCGACGAAGGAACACGCTGATCTGAGCTTCGAGGACTACATGAAGCTCGGCCCCCTCGCCGCGCTCGACGCGATGGAGAAGGACACCGGAGAGAGGAAGTTCGACATCCTCGGCTTCTGCATCGGCGGCATCCTCGTGACCGCGACCGTCGCGCTCCTCGCGGCGCGGAAGGACAAGCGTATCGCCACCGCCACGACCTTCGCCACCATGGTCGATTTCACCGACGTGGGCGAGATCGGCGTCTTCATCGACCGCGACCGGCTGAAGGTGCTCAGGGCGCACATGAAGGACAAGGGGTATCTGGAGAACCACCACCTTCAGGACATGTTCTCGATGATCCGGGAAAACGACCTCGTCTGGTCGTTTCACGTCATGAACTACCTGATGGGAAGGAAGCCCCCGGCCTTCGACCTCCTCTTCTGGAACGCCGACAGCACACGGCTGCCGGCGGCGATGCTGCTCTGGTATCTGGAGAAGATCTACATCGAGAACGGGCTGAGGCAGCCCGGCCAGATCACGCTCGACGGCACGCCGATCGACCTCGGGCGGATCGAGGTGCCGTTCTTCGTGCTGGCGACGAAGGAGGACCACATCGCGCCCTGGACCTCGATCTACCCGACGACGCAGCTTCTCGGCGGCGAGGTGAAGTTCGTCCTTGGCGGCTCGGGCCACATCGCCGGGGTGATGAACCCGCCGGCGGCGCGGCCGAAATACGGCTACTGGACGCGCGATGACTATCCGGCCTCCGCCGCCGACTGGCTCGCCGGGGCGGAGCATCACCAGGGCTCCTGGTGGCCGGCTTGGTCGGCGTGGATCGAGGCGCATTCGCCCGCGACGCTGGTGCCGGCGCGGGTGCCCGGAAAGGGCCGCCTGAAGGCGATCGAGGACGCGCCCGGAAGCTACGTGCGCGCGAAGTAGCGGGCCGGTGGCGGCGGCACCTACTGGCAGGTGCCGCCCGACCGGGCGCCTACTGCGATGCCGCCAGCCCGTCGATGATCGCGTTGAAGCGCGCCGAAGGACGCATGACGCGCGCGACCTTCGCCGCATCGGGGTGATAGTAGCCGCCGAGATCGGCGGGCTTGCCCTGCACCGCGCCGAGTTCCGACAGGATCGCCGCCTCGTCCCGTGCGAGCGCGTCGGCAATTTCGCGGAACCGTGCGGCGAGGCCCGCGTCGTCCGTCTGCGCGGCGATGGCCTCGGCCCAGTAGCGCGCGAACCAGTAGTGGCTGTCGCGGTTGTCGGGCTGGCCGACCTTGCGCTCGGGCGAGCGGTCATTGTCGAGGATGCCCTGGGTCGCCGCATCCACGGCCTTGCCGAGCACGCGCGCCCTGGCATTGCCGCTTGTCTCGGCGAGGAAGTTGAGGCTTTCCCCCAGTGCGCAGAACTCGCCGAGCGAATCCCAGCGCAGGTGGTTTTCGGCGACGAGTTGCTGCACGTGCTTGGGCGCCGATCCGCCCGCGCCCGTCTCGAACATCCCGCCGCCGTTCATCAGCTTCACGATCGACAGCATCTTGGCCGAGGTGCCAAGCTCGAGGATCGGGAAGAGGTCGGTCAGGTAGTCACGCAGCACGTTGCCGGTGATCGCGATGGAATTTTCGCCCTTGCGGATGGTTTCGAGGGTCAGGCGCGTGGCTTCGCGCGGCGAGAGGATCCGGAACCGGTCGGCGGCGCCCGCCTTCTCCAGGAGCGGCTTGACGAGGCCGATGAGCACGGCGTCATGCGCGCGGGCCGCATCGAGCCAGAAGATCGCCTGGCAGCCCTCGGCCTTCTGTCGGTCGATGGCGAGCTTCACCCAGTCCTCGATAGGCGCCTTGCGGGTGCTGGCCGCGCGCCAGATGTCGCCGGCTTCGACCGCGTGTTCGTGCAGAACGTCGCCGTTCGCCAGAACGACCCGCACGGTGCCGTCGAAGGGAATCTCGAAGGTCGTCGGGTGGGAGCCGTATTCCTCGGCCTTCTGCGCCATGAGCCCGACGTTCTGCACGGTTCCGGCCGTGCGCGGATCGAGGGCTCCTGTCTCCTTGAAGTAGCGCACGGTCTCGTCATAGACGGGCGCGTAGGAACTGTCGGGGATGACGCAGTTCGTGTCCGCCTCCCGGCCGTCGGGTCCCCAGGCCTTGCCGCCGGCCCGGATCAGCGCCGGCATGGAGGCGTCGATGATGACGTCGGAGGGGACGTGCAGGTTGGTGATGCCCTTGTCGGAGTTCACCATGTAGAGCGGCGGCCGGCTGGCCAGCGTCTGCTTGATCGCCACCTCGATCTCGGCCGCCTTGGGCATCCCGGCAATGGTGTCGAACATCGCGCCGAGACCGGAGTTCGGGTTCACGCCGGCGGCGGCCAGGTCGGCGCCGTAGCGGTCGAACACCGGTTTCAGGTAGGCGCGGACCGCATGGCCGAAGAGGATCGGGTCGGAGACCTTCATCATCGTGGCCTTGAGATGCAGCGAGAAGAGCGTGCCGTCGGCCCTCGTGGTCTCGATCTGCTCCGTCAGGAAGCGGTCGAGCGCCCTGGCCGATATGAAGGTAGCGTCGGCGACGGTGCCGGCAGGGTATTGCACCTTGTCCTTCAGGACCTTGACCGTCCCGTCCTTGCCGGCGAGCTCGATCCGCGCGGGGCCGGCCTGCGCCTCGGTGACGATCGCGGACTTCTCATTGGAGAAGAAGTCGTTTCCGTCCATCGTCGACACGCGCGTCTTGCTGTCGGCGCTCCAGGCGCCCATCGAATGCGGGTTCGCCTTGGCGTAGTTCTTCACGGCGGCCGCGGCGCGCCGGTCGGAATTGCCTTCGCGCAGGACCGGGTTCACCGCCGACCCCTTGATCGCGTCGTAGCGCGCCCGGGCGTCCTTTTCGGCGTCGGTCGCGGGCGCTTCGGGGTAGTCGGGAAGGTCGTAGCCCTGCGCCTGCAATTCCTTGATCGCGGCGACGAGCTGCGGTGTCGAGGCGGAGACGTTCGGCAGCTTGATGACGTTTGCCGAGGGCTGCCCGACGATCTCGCCCAGCACCGCAAGGTCGTCGCCCTGCCGCCGCGCGTCGGTCAGCCGTTCGGGGAAGGCGGCAATGATGCGCCCGGCCAGGGAAATGTCGCGGGTGCCGACCGCCACGCCGGCCGCGCCGGCAAAGGCCCGGATGATCGGCAAAAGCGACGCCGAGGCCAGTTCCGGGGCTTCGTCCACCTTGGTGTAGATGATGTCGGGGGTCGTGCTGTCGGCCATCCTGTCGCCTCGTCCTCAGGGGTTGTCGAGAATCGTCCTAGATTGTGCACCATGGTATACACTGTCGCGCGCGACGCGCAAATCCGCCGTGCGGGCCGGGGCGGAAAAGGCATCCCCGCGCCGCGGATTTCCGCCGGGCGCCCGTCGGGGGGCCGGGCGAAGAGTGAGGATCAGACAACGCGAACGGTCAGGGTTCCAAGCCCGGCGATCCCCGCTTCCATTGTGTCGCCGCGCTCCACGGGGGGCAGCGCGCCGTTCACCTTCAGTTCGATGCGCTCCTCGGGCGGATTCCAGACCTTCGACAGAGGATGCAGCGGGCCGAGGGGGCCGGAACGCCCAAATGCCTTGCCGAATTCCCAGGACCGACCGCTCTCACCGCGGCGGGGCAGAAGGCGCCCGGGCGGCCGAAGCTGCGGGACGAGATCTGGGGGAAGCTCAGGGGAACCTCTCCTTCAACCCGATTTCCGCCCTGACCCATGCAACCCGCGACCGGCTCTGCACCGACCCCGGCACGCACGCCGACCATCGACATCATTCTCGCCCTCATCCGCCAGCGCGCCGTCATGGCAGCCGCCGGCGGCTGAGTGGGAGGGGCCGGACGCCAACGCGGCTTCGGGCCGGGGCCGTCAGACGATCGTCGCCTCGGTCGCGGCGCGCAGTTCTGCCTCGGTCACGCCGTCGGCCAGCTCGACGAGGTGCAGGCCCTTGTGGCCGACGTCGAGCACGCCGAGGTTGGTGATGATCCGGTCCACCACGCCCTTGCCGGTCAGGGGCAGGGTGCACTCGCGCAGCACCTTCGATTCGCCGTGCTTGGAGGTGTGG
>NZ_WBUS01000013.1 GCF_008933605.1 Albidovulum sp. | reverse complement strand
ATGTGCCACCTGCCCTGCCGTTTTTCGTTTGGCCGGAGTGTAGCGTGAGGCCGCGCTTCGTGAAAGCCGCCGGCAGATCGCGCCCTCAGCGGCGGCGCGTGACCTTGCGCCCCGACTTCGCCGCCCCCGGGGCGGCCCGACCCGACCGCCGCGTCGAGGGCCTGCCGCGCCTGGCCGATGCGCCACCGGGCATGCCCCGCCCCTCGATTTCGAGAAGTTCAAGCCTCAGCCCGCCCGTCACCGGCACCGCCTCGGCCAGCCGCACCGTGACGCGCTGCCCCATGCCGATCACCAGCCCCGTATCCGCCCCCATCAGCGTCTCGGTCCTCGGATCGTAATGGAAGAACTCCCGCCCGAGCGTGCGGATTGGAATCAGCCCGTCCGCCCCCGTCTCCGTCAGCTTCACGAAGAGCCCGAAGCGCGTGACGCCGCTCACCCGGCCCTCGAACTCGGCGCCGACCCGGTCGGAGAGATAGGCCGCGAGATAGCGGTCCGTCGTGTCGCGTTCGGCCGCCATCGACCGGCGCTCGGTTTCCGAGATGTGCTGGGCCGTCTCTTCCAGCCGCTCGATGTCCTCGGCCGAAAGCCCGTCCTTTCCCCAGCCGTGCCCCGAGATGAGGGCGCGGTGCACGATCAGGTCGGAATAGCGCCGGATCGGCGAGGTGAAGTGGGCGTAGGATTTCAGCGCCAGCCCGAAGTGGCCGAAGTTCTCGGGATGATAGTAGGCCTGCGTCATCGACCTGAGCGTGGTGATGTTCAGAAGCTCGTCGAAATCCGTGCCCTCGGCCTGCGCGAGAAGCCGGTTCAGGTGCTCGGTCTTCAGGACCTGCCCCTTGGCAAGCGTGAAGCCCGAGGCCTCGGCCACCTCGCGCAGAGCGTCGAGTTTCAGCGGCGAAGGTTCCTCGTGCACACGGTAGAGGAGCGGGCGGCGCAGCCGGATCAGTTCCTCGGCGGCGGCCACGTTGGCGAGGATCATGAATTCCTCGATCAGCCGATGGGCGTCGAACCGTTCGCGGAAGGCCACCGAAGCGACACGGCCGTCCTCGGTCAGCTCGATCTTCCGCTCCGGCAGGTCAAGGTCGAGCGGCTGGCGCATCGCGCGCGCGACCTTCGTGGCCTCGTAGGCGGCGTAGAGGGGCGCGATGACCTCCTCCATGATGCCCGCGCAACGGTCGTTCGGGCGGCCGTCACGCGCCTCCTGGACCTCGGTGTAGTTGAGGCTCGCCACCGACCGGATCATCGCGCGGGTGAAGCGGTGGGAGATCTTGCGGCCCTTCATGTCGAGCTTCATCCAGACGGCAAGGACCGCCCGCGCCACGCCCTCGTGCAAGGAACACAGGTCACCCGACAGCCGGTCGGGCAGCATCGGCACCACGCGGTCGGGGAAATAGGTCGAATTGCCCCTGTATCGCGCCTCGCGGTCGAGCGCCGATCCGGGCGTGACGTAGTGGGCGACATCGGCGATGGCGACCCACACGATGTGACCGCCCTCGTTCCTCGGGTCCTCGTCGGCATGGGCATAGCAGGCGTCGTCATGGTCGCGTGCATCCGCCGGGTCGATGGTGACGAAGGGCAGATGCCGCAGGTCCTCGCGGTCGCCCAAGGCGGCCGGCTTCATCCGGTCGGCCTCCTCGATCGCGGCGTCGGGGAAGTCGTCGGGGATGCCATGCTGATGGATGGCGATGAGCGAGACCGCCTTCGGCGCGGCAGGATCGCCCAGCCGCTCGACGATCCGGGCGCGTGGCAACCCCATGCGCCCCTTCGCCCCGGCCTGCTCCGCCTCCACCAGTTCGCCGTCCTTCGCGCCCTGCGTCGCCTCCGCACCGACGACCCATTCCTTGTCCGACCCTTTGTCGATGGAAACGATCCGCCCGCCCTCTGCCCCCTTGCGGAAGATACCGAGGACCTTCAGCGGATTGGTCCCGATCTTGCGGATCAGGCGCGCTTCGTACTGGTGATCCTCGCCCCGCACCTCGTTGACGCGGGCGAGCACGCGGTCACCCTCCGCCACCGGCGCGTCGGCCTTGCGCGGCAGGAACAGGATGCGCGGCTCCGGCCCCTCGCCCTGCCATTCCACGGCCCGGGCGAACTGGTCGCCGTTCCGGTCGGGCGCCAGGATGATCAGGATCGTCACTGGCGGCAGCTTGTCGGCGTCACGATAGGACTTGCGCCGCCGTTCCAGCGTTCCCTCGGCCTCAAGCTCCTTCAGGAGACGTTTCAGCTCGATCCGCTCCGCCCCCTTGATGCCGAAAGCCTTGGCGATGTCGCGCTTGGCTGAAAGCCCGGGGTTCTCGGCGATCCAGTCGAGGATTTCGGTCTTGGAGGGAATGCGCGCCATGCGCTTCAGCTACCATGGCCAAAGGGGCGCGTCATGCGCTTTCGTCGCGGTCGAGGGGTTGCCGCCTGCCGTGTCCGCGGCATCTTCCCGATGCGGCGTCAGGCAAAATAATCCCTCAGGACACGGCCGTAGACCGCCTTCAGCTGATGGATCTGCGCGACTTTGACCCGCTCGTCCACCTGGTGCATGGTCTTGCCGACAAGGCCGAACTCCACCACCGGGCAATGATCCTTCACGAAGCGCGCGTCCGAGGTTCCGCCCGAGGTGGACAGGACCGGCTCCACCCCCGTCTCGGCACGCACGGAGCTGGCGACCAACCGCACGAAGTCGCCCGGCGGCGTGAGGAAGCTTTCGCCTGAGACCACGACGGAAAGTGCGAAACGAACGCCCGTTTCGGTCTCCACCTTGGCCGCTTCCGCCTTCAGCCAGTCTGCTAGGCTTTTCGACGTGTGGGCGTCGTTGAAGCGGATGTTCACCGTGGCGCGGGCCTTCGCCGGGATCACGTTCGATGCCGGGTTGCCGGTGTCGATCGTGGTGATCGCCAGCGTCGATGCATCGAAATGCTCTGTTCCCTCGTCGAGCGGATGCGAGGCCACGCGGTCCATCAGCCGCACCATGGCGTGAAGCGGGTTCTTCGCCCGGTGGGGGTAGGCCGAATGACCCTGAACCCCCTGCGCCTCGAAATGCACGGTCATTGAGCCGCGCCGGCCGATCTTCATCATCTCGCCCATGCGTTCGGGGCACGTGGGTTCCCCCACGAGGCAGACCGACATCTGCTCGCCCCGCGCGCGCATCCAGTCGAGAAGGGCCACGGTGCCATCGGTGCCCGGTCCCTCCTCGTCGCCGGTGATGGTCAGCACGATGGCGCCGTCGGGCGGCGTCTGCCGCACAAAGTCCGCGGCCGCCGCGGCAAAGGCCGCCACGCCCGATTTCATGTCGGTGGCTCCCCTGCCCCAGAGCCAGCCGTCGACGATTTCTCCACCGAAGGGATCGCGCGTCCAGGCCGCCGCGTCGCCCACCGGCACCACATCCGTATGGCCGTTGAAGCCGAAGGTCCGGTTGGCACCTTTCCGCCCCCAGCGGGCAAAAAGATTGGACGTGCCGTCGCGGTCGACCCGGTGACATTCGAAGCCGGCGCCCTCCAGCAGGTCCTGAAGCAGCACCAGCGCCCCCCCTTCCTCGGGCGTGACGGAGGGGCAGCGGATCAGGTCGGCGGTCAGGCGGACGGGGTCCACGATCTGGGTCACGGGATGCGCTCCTTCCAGGGTGGGTACAGCGATAGCCGCATCGCCGGCCGGTCGCAATCCGCCGGACCGCATCGGCCCTCCGCCGGTCACAGGTCGAAGCTCGCGAAGACCGGGGCGTGATCGGAGGGCTGTTCCCAGCCCCGCGCCGCCCGAAGGATGCGGCTGCCGTGCCCGGCGCCCGCGATGTCGGGCGTAGCCCAGACATGGTCGAGCCGCCGCCCCTTGTCGGCCGCGTCCCAGTCGGGCGCGCGGTAGGACCACCAACTGTAGAGAAGCCCCTGCGGAATGTCCTGGCGGGTGATGTCCACCCAGCCGCCTGCCTCCTGCGCCTGTCCGAGCAGCTCGGTCTCCACCGGCGTATGGCTGACGATCTTCAAGAGGCTCTTGTGGTTCCAGACGTCGTCCTCCCGCGGGGCGATGTTGAGATCACCTACAAGGATCGCCCGGCGCGGCCGCTCCGCCCGCGCCCAGTCGCGCATGGCGGCGACATAGTCGAGCTTCTGGCCGAACTTCACGTTCTCGTCCCGGTCGGGGATGTCACCGCCTGCAGGGACATAGAAGTTGTGGACCGTCACGCCATTCTCGAGCTCCGCCGCGATGTGGCGGGCGTGACCGAGATCGGCGAAGTCGTGGGCCGACACTTCCCGCAGCGGCAGTCTCGACAGGATCGCGACGCCGTTGTAGCCCTTCTGTCCACGGGCGACCATGTGGCCGTAGCCGAGGGCCCGGAACGCAGCGAGCGGGATCTTCTCCACCGGCGCCTTGCATTCCTGCAGGCAGAGGACATCCGGCGCCTCCTCCTGCATGAGCCGCGATACAAGCGCCTCGCGCAGGCGGACGGAGTTGATGTTCCAGGTGGCGATGGTGAAGGCCATGGGCGGTTCCTTTCCGATGCGGGCGCGACCATAAGCGCGCGCGCCGCTTTGGCCAAGTCCGGGCGGCACGGCTTGCCGAGGCTGCGGGCCCGTGCAAGATGTACCGAAGACGCCGAATGGAGGCCCCATGCGCCCGATCCGCCTCGCCGCGCTGCTTGCCACCCTGCTTCTAGCCCTGCCGGCAGCCGCCCGCCCGCTCGCGAAGGCGGAGGCACGGGCGCTCGACACGGCGATCACCGCCTACCTTGGTGCCATCGCGGAGGGGGATGCCGAAGCCGTGGTCGCGGCGATGCCGCCCCGAGTCCTCGCGATCTTCGCCGCCGCCACCGGGCTGGAGGAAAAGGCGTTGAGGACCACGCTCGTGGAGCAGACGGGCGCCCTGATGCGGGGCACGAAGGTCAGCGACCTCTCGGCCGACCAGTCCGCGCTCGACGCCGGAGACGAAACGCTCGCGGACGGTGCAACCGTCGTCTGGGTCATCGTCCCCACCGCGTTCGTGAGCGAGGCGGAGGGCAAAGCCGCCCGCAACGAGCAGCCGCTGCTCGCGCTCCGCGAGGGCAAGGCCTGGCACCTCCTCCGGATCGACGGGAAGGAGCGGCGCGATGTTGCGGCCCTTGCCTATCCGTTCCTGGCGGGAAGGGAATTCCCCGAGGCAAAGACCACGCCGGTCGAATGACCGCCGGCCCTCTGCGCCGCGACCGCGGTCTCCGGCCGTTCGTCCCGACCGGCGCGGCGTCGAACCTCGGCGACGGGGTTGCGGCCGTAGCCTCTTCCTGGCTAGACCCTACCGACTCGAAACGCGCTGCTCGTCCCATCGGTCGCAATCCGGGGCGCCTGCCGCAGTGCCTGTTCGCGCCGTAGGCCGGAAAAAATGGCCGGGCACAAGGCCCGGCCAGTCCAACAGGGAGGATGCCGCATCATGACCCCGGTGCGGCGAGGGGATAGGGGGGAGCCTATGCGACCAGACGATAGCCCCCGGATTCGGTCACAAGAAGGCGGGCGTTTGACGGATCGGGTTCGATTTTCTGGCGCAAGCGGTAGATATGCGTCTCCAGGGTGTGGGTCGTGACACCGGCATTGTAGCCCCAGACCTCATGCAGGAGCACATCGCGCGGCACCACGCCCTCGGTCGCGCGGTAGAGGAACTTCAGGATGTTCGTCTCCTTCTCGGTGAGCCGGATCTTCCGGTCGCGCTCGTCGATCAGCATCTTCATCGCCGGCTTGAACGTATAGGGCCCAAGCTGGAACACCGCGTCCTCCGACTGCTCGTGGGTGCGCAACTGCGCCCGGATGCGGGCGAGCAGGACCGGGAACTTGAAGGGTTTCGTCACATAGTCGTTGGCACCCGCGTCAAGGCCAAGGATCGTGTCCGCGTCGCCATCGTGGCCCGTCAGCATCAGGATCGGGCACTTGACGCCCTGCTTGCGCATCTTCTTGCAAAGCTCACGGCCATCGGTGTCCGGAAGCCCCACGTCGAGGATCACGAGATCATAGATTCCCGCCTTCACCTTTTCGATTCCCTCGACGCCGGTCGCGGCCTCGAAGACATCGAAATCTTCGGTGGAGACGAGCTGTTCGGCCAACGCCTCGCGCAGGTCCTCGTCATCATCGACAAGCAGGATCTTCTTCACGTTCGCCATGTCGATTTCCTCCGTCTGTCCTCAGTCAATCAGATGCGCGCCGGTCCGCTTTGACACAAGTCAACGCCCCGAAGGCTCACGCGGTCGTGTCGCCAGGATTGCAAATGTTTCAATTTACTTCCGGGCAGACTATCTAGGGGGCACCGATCCGCACGGACTGAAACATGCCCCTCGGCCCCGATATCGTCGAACGGTTGAATCGCGCCCGCGCCGACCTGCGCATGGGCGTGCCGGTGGCGCTGGTCGCCGGGGGCCGGGGTGCGCTCGCGCTTGCGGCCGAGGCGCTCGACCCTGCCCGCCTCGCCGCCCTCGCGGCGATGGGACCGATGACACTCGCCATCACCGACAAGCGAGCGGCGACGCTGAAGGCCCGCGCCTACGACGGCGACGTGGCGCGGCTCGTAGTTCCCACCGACGCGACACCCGCATGGGTGGCGGCCATCGCCGACCCGGCGGGGGACCTTGCCTCACCCCTGAAGGGCCCGCTCCAGAGCCGGCGCGACGGCGACGCAGTCTTTGCGCGTGCGGCGATCCAGCTTTCGAAATCCGCCCGCCTGCTTCCGGCCTCCCTGCTCGTCCCCGTCGCGGACCCGGCCGGTCTCGCCAGTGCCGAGGGACTCACCCTGCTCGACTGGGACCGCGCCGCAGCCGTGCTGTCGGCGTCGGCGCCGCTGCATCCAGTTGTCTCCGCACGCGTGCCGATGGAGGCCGCCGAGGCCGGGCGGCTCCATGTCTTCCGCCCCGAGGACGGCGGCGAGGAACATTACGCCATCGAGATCGGCAATCCGCCGCGCGAGGCGCCCGTGCTCGCCCGGCTCCATTCCGCCTGCTTCACCGGCGACCTCCTCGGCAGCCTGAAATGCGACTGCGGCCCGCAGCTTCGCGCCGCGCTCGCCCAGATGGGCGCGGAAGGTGCGGGGGTGCTGCTCTACCTAAACCAGGAAGGGCGTGGGATCGGGCTGGCAAACAAGATGCGCGCCTATTCGCTCCAGGACCAGGGTTTCGACACCGTCGAGGCCAACCACCGGCTCGGCTTCGAGGACGACGAGCGCGACTTCCGCCTCGGCGCGGCGATCCTGAAGAAACTTGGCTTTTCCTCGGTGCGGCTCCTGACCAACAACCCCGCCAAGGTGCGGATGATGGAGGCCATGGGCATCGCCGTGACCGAGCGCGTTCCCCTCAAGGTCGGCCATACCCGCCACAATGCCGCCTACCTCGCCACCAAGGCGAAGAAGTCGGGGCATCTTCTGTGACCCCGGCCGAGCTAGTCGTCACCCCCACCGGCGTCCGCTTCGCCGGCCGCCTGTTGCCGGTCAGCCTTGGCCGGGCCGGTATCGTCACCGACAAGCGTGAAGGCGACGGGGCGACACCTGCCGGCGTGCACCGTGTCATCGGGCTCCTCTACCGGCCGGACCGGATCGCGGCACATGTCCTGCCGGCCTGGGCCCGGCCCATTCATCCGCAGGACCGCTGGTGCGATCTTTCCGGCCACCCCGACTACAACCACCTCACCCGGAAAGCCTTCGGCAAGAGCGCCGAGCGGCTGCGCCGCGCCGACCCGCTCTACGACCTGATCCTGCCGCTCGACTGGAACTGGCCCGACGCAGTGCCCGGGAAGGGCTCTGCGATCTTCATCCACCAGTGGCGCCGCCCCGGTTACCCGACCGCCGGCTGCCTCGCCTTCTGCCGGCGCGACCTCTTCTTCATCGCCCGCCATGCCGCGCCCGGAACGCGGGTCGTCGTCCCTCAGCGCGGTCCGTAGTCGCGGGCGCCGAAGATGGCAGAGCCGACCCGGACATGCGTCGCACCGAGCGCGATCGCGGTCTCGAAATCGGCGCTCATGCCCATCGAGAGGCCCGACAGGCCGTTCCGCGCGGCCATCCCCGCCAGCTGCGAGAAATGTGGTGCCGGATCCTCGCCTTCCGGCGGGATGCACATGAGGCCGCCGAGTGCCAGACCCAGGGACCGGCAGTCTGCGATGAAACTGTCAACCTCGGCCGGCAGGACGCCGCCCTTCTGCGGCTCCTCGCCCGTGTTCACCTGGACGAAGAGTTCCGGACAGGCCCCCCGGGCTTCCGCCAGGCGCGCCAGCTTCTCGGCGAGCGAGGGACGGTCAAGCGTGTGGATCGCGTCGAAAAGCTCCACGGCTGCCTTGGCCTTGTTGGTCTGCAACGGCCCGATCATGTGCAGCTCGACCGGCCCGAACCGCTCGCGCAGCGCCGGCCATTTCGCGGCCGCCTCCTGCACGTAGTTCTCGCCGAACACCCGGTGGCCCTCGGCCAGTACGGCCTCCACCCGGTCGAGCGGCTGGACCTTGGAGACGGCGATGAGCTTCACCGATGCTTCCGGCCGCCCGGCGACGCGCTCTGCCTCGCGGATCCGCCCGACGATCTCAGCCAGCGACATGGCCATCCTTCTTCAACTGATCGAGCATCGGCTCCAGGTCCTTCTCGTAGCGCTGCCAGAGTGCGACCGAGGCCTTGGTGATCGGCTGGCGCACCTGATAGACGGAAAGCGTCTCCACCTTGCGCTTGTTCTCGTGGAAGCTGAGGCAGGCATCCTCCCACTCGAGCCCGCAGGCGGCGATCAGCTTGCGCGTCTCCTCCTCGGGATTGGCGACCAGGTCCTCGTACTGCACCTCGTAGAACCAGTCGGGCACGCGTTCCCGCCAGAAGTCGATCATGTCGACGAAGGTGGTGTAGAACTTCGCCAGATCGCGCTGGTCGTAGGCATAAAGGTGCGTGTCGTCGGGGAACTTGTTCTTGTAGATCGACAGGAGGTTGTCGCGCGGGTCGCGGCGGACGATCACGAAGCGCGACTTCGGCAGCGCGAGCTTCACCAGCCCCAGATACATGTAGGTCTGGATCGACTTGTCGGTGATCCGGTCTGACTCCGGGAACCGCTCGCGGATGAAGGTCTCGAACCGGCGGCCGAGGCCGGCAATTTCGTCCATCGCCGGCGGGTGCATCTTCATCGGGTTTTTCGGATCGGTGATCAGAACCTGCGCCGCACGCGCACATTCGCCGATCTCGCCCGCCCCGGTGACGCTGGAATGGCTCGCGATGATCTGCTCAATCAGCGTCGTCCCGGACCTCGGCATGCCGGTCACGAAGATCGGTGCGAAATCGGTGGTGCCCTCGATCCTCGTGCCGTGCCAATCCATCCCGGCGAAGGCGGCCTTCGTTTCGGCCACCTGCTGGAACCGCTGGTCGATGCCATAGGGCGACATCTTGCGCATCAGCGTGTTGGCCTCGTCGAGGTAGCGGAAGACGTGGCCGTAGTCCTTCACGTCCTCAAGCGCCTTGGCGATCGCGAAACCCATGTTCATCCGGTCGGTCGGCAACATTGCCGGGTCATCGTAGCGCGCGAGCATCATGTCGATCACCGGATCGCCAGGCTTCGCCTTGTGTGACATGATGAAGGCGCGGAAGTTCTCGCCGTTCAGCGGGTCGATCTCGAACCCCTTGCGGAACAGCGCCTCGGCCGCATCGAAATCGCCGAGCGTCTGAAGGAGAAGCGCCTTGCCTCCCACGGCGATGGGCGCGTTCTCGTCGAGGGAGAGCGCGCGGTCATAGTTGGCCATCGCCTCGCCGTCCTTGCCTAGCCGCGCCTGCGCCTGCGCCAGAAGCGCCACCATCTGGGCCGTACCGCCCTGCGTCGTCTCCACCCCGCGCGCCAGCGCGGCCTCGGCCTTGGCATAGTTCTTGAGCCGCGTGTGGGCGTTCCCCAACGCCATCCAGAGCGGCGGAGCATCCGCGCCGCCGGCACGGGCACGTTCGAGAAGCGTCACGGCAAGGGCGGGCTGACCCGCTTGCGTGAGGCTGGTTGCCAGATTGACAAGGGCGGAGGCAAGGCCGGGTGCAAGCGTCACCGCCTTGCGAAACAACTGCACCGCCTCTTCCTCGCGCTTGCGGTCGATGAGGAAGCGGCCGAGGTTGTCGTAGGCTTCGGCGTAGCCGGGATCGGTTTCGATGGCCTTGCGGAAGCTCGCCTCGGCAGAGGCCAGCTTTCCTTCCTGCGCCTGCGCCGTTCCGAGGATGTTCAGCGCGAGGGCGGAGCCGGGATGCTGCCGCAACATCGCCGTCGCGAGACGTTCGGCCTCGGCCGGCTTGCCGGAGTCGAGAAGTGCGAGAAGCCTGCGGATATCGGCTGGCTTCATGCCGCCGGTCGCGGGTCGGGTCCGGGCGCGATGCGCACCGAACCTGTCCTGCAACGCGATGCGCGTCTCGATGGCAAGGGGGGCGGTCCTCAGCGCCTTGAGGAACCCGGCCTCGGTTTCCGGGTCGGCGCCGAGCGCGACCGCCTCCGCCCAGGCGGACCAGACCGCCGCTTCTCCCGGGCGGAGCTGCGCCGCCACGCCGAAGTGCTGGAATGCCCGATCGAACCGATTGGTGGCGGTGAAGATGCGGCCTGCCTGGAAATGCGCCTCGGGCACCTTCGGGTTGGCCTCGATGATCGCGCCGTAGCCCCGGATCGCAGTCTCGAGGTCGCCCTTCTTGTGCGCCTGAAGCGCCCTGGCATAGGTGGCCTGGATCTCTGCCCCCGTCATCGCGCGCATCGCCACTTCACCCCATATCCCGGACCGGCGCGGACCTTAGCCGCGGGGTGCGGCAATGTCGAGTTGGCTGCGCCCCGCGGCCTTCAAATGAAAAGAGCGGGCCGAAGCCCGCTCTTTCCGGATTGCTTCCGATCCGGAGATCAGAACGACAGGCCGAGACCCAGCGAGAACGAGTTGTCGCCAGCGCCGTTGCCGGCCAGGCCGTTGTCGCTCGCGCCGTAGCCGGCCATCGCGACCGCGCCGCCGCCGAGGTCGTAGTTCGCGACCACGCCCCAGCCCGAGGGATCGGACACGCCCGCGACGGAGGCTTCGTACACACCGTAGTTCACGCCGACGGTGAGGGCGCCGGTGGTGTAGGCAACGCCAACACCCATCCAGCTGTCGGACAGGACGCCGTTGCCGACCGCGTCCGAGGTGCCGTCGAGGTCAGCATAGCCGAAAGCGACCGAGAAGCCGTTCGACATGGCGGCCGAGGCGCTGAGACCCCAGACGCTGTTCACGCCGTTGTCCTGGTAGCCGAGGCCGACGCCGACATCCATGCCGCCCATCTGGCCGGACCACTTGCCGCCGAGGCCGAACACGGTGTCGCCCACGCCGGTGTCGTCCATCTCGGCCGAGAGACCGGCCGCGAAGTCACCGAACGAGTACTCGTAGCGCATGATCTGGTTGTCATAGGTCGCATCGAGACCGGTGAACCAGTAGGCGCCCGCATGGGTCGAGTGGTCGTCGGTGAGCGAGGTGCCGGTGTAGATTTCCGACAGGGCCCAGTCGAACGCGCCATCGGTCTCACCGAGGGTGATCTTGCCGAAGGTGCCCGAAACCCAGAACGCTTCGTCGTCGAAGGTCGGCGCGCCGTTGATCGCACCACCGCCGTTGGTGTCGTCGAGCTGGACCTTGCCGCCGAATTCGACGCCGTTGTCCATCGTGCCCGAGAAGTTGAAGTTGATCACGACGTCGTTGTGGAACTGCGTCTCGATCAGGTCGCCGCCGGCGATACCCATTTCGGCGTAGCCCGACAGCGTGACTTCCGCAGCCGCGGCGGCGCCGGCGAAGCCGACGAGCGCGGTGGAAGCAAGAAGAATCTTTTTCATTTCGTATTCCCTCGTTGATCTCAAGGTAGGCCCAACTCAGGGGAATCCGAATTGGGTATGCCCCTATTTCCGCCGTCGGCCCTGCCAATGCAACGGAAAGGACGGGGGCCGCGGGAAGGTTCGGGGGCGATGGTGCCTTCTTGCCACAGTGTCCCGGGGGAAGGCCGGATTGACGCCGAAGCCCCTGTCCGGAAAAGCCTTGTTCGCACGGGGAGGCTCGGCTAGACAGCGGGAACGGAGCGGCAAGGGTGGGACAGATGGTCCGGGTCATGATGCGCGGCACGATCATCGCGGGGCTGGTGGCAACGCTCGCCTCCTGCGGCGGAATCGGCTCGGGCGACAGCAGCCCGTTCCGCGCGCGCCAGCCGCTGACGGCGGAACGGCTGGCCGCCCGCGACGCGGCGACGGCCGCGCAGCGCGGTGTCGACGAAAGCCTGGTCACGAAGAAGAAATCGCGCACGGAAAGCGCGGCGCGGAACCGGAACCGCGGTCGGCTCTTCGACCTCTTCCGTGGCGGGACCGACACAAACACCACCGTCGAGGTGAACCGATTCCTCTGGCAGGCCTCGCTCGAGGTGCTGGATTTCCTGCCGATCCAGTCGGTCGATCCGTTCTCGGGCGTGATCGTCACCGGATACGGCACCCCGCCCGGCGGCGGGCGCGCCTATCGTGCCACGGTCTATGTTCAGGACCCGGCACTCGATGCCCGCTCGCTCAAGGTCGCGCTGATGACGAAGGCGGGGCCGGTCGATCCCGCGACGCAGCGTGCGGTCGAGGACGCGATCCTGACCAGGGCGCGCGAACTCAGGATTCGCGCGGGCCGGCTCTGATCCCGCGGGGGCGCCGCCCCCGACCCCGAGAAAGCACACGCAAGGCGACAGGCAGAGGGAAACTCTGGACCTCGCCTGCCGCGATTGTATAACCGGCCCGACAGAACGCCGAGGACAGACATGTCGCGCTACGACCCCGCCGAGATCGAACCCAAGTGGCAGAAGGCCTGGGAGGCGGCCGGCTGCTTCACGGCCCGGCATGATCCGGCGCGACCGAAGTACTACGTGCTGGAGATGTTCCCCTACCCGTCGGGTCGCATCCATATCGGCCATGTGCGCAACTACACTATGGGCGACGTCGTGGCGCGCTACAAATCCTCCTGCGGATTCAGCGTGTTGCACCCGATGGGCTGGGACGCCTTCGGGATGCCGGCCGAGAACGCGGCGATGGAACGCGGCGGCCATCCGAAGGACTGGACCTACGGCAACATCGCGCAGATGCGCGACCAGATGAAGCCCCTTGGCCTCTCCATCGACTGGAGCCGCGAATTCGCCACCTGCGACCCGGAATATTACGGCCAGCAGCAGTCGATGTTCATCGACTTCATGGAAAAGGGGCTCGTCTACCGCAAGGCCGCGGTGGTGAACTGGGACCCGGTGGACATGACCGTGCTGGCCAACGAACAGGTGATCGACGGCAAGGGCTGGCGCTCGGGCGCGGAGGTGGAGCGGCGCGAGCTGACGCAGTGGTTCTTCCGCATCTCCGACTTCGCGGGCGAGCTTCTGGAGGCGCTCGACGGGCTGAAGGATTGGCCCGAGAAGGTGCGGCTGATGCAGGCCAACTGGATCGGCCAGAGCCGCGGGCTGCAGATGGCCTGGCATCTGACCGCACCCCATGCCGGCATGGACCGGATCGAGGTCTACACGACACGGCCGGACACGCTGATGGGCGCCTCGTTCCTCGGCATCTCGCCCGACCATCCGCTCGCCCGCGCGCTGGAGGCGGAGCGGCCCGAGGTCGCGGCCTTCTGCGCCGAGGCGAGGAAGGGCGGCACCACCGAGGAGGCGATCGAGACGGCCGAGAAGCTCGGCTTCGACACCGGGCTGAAGGTGCGCCATCCGGTTGATCCCGATTGTGAAATCCCGGTCTGGATCGCCAACTTCATCCTCATGGACTACGGCACCGGCGCGATCTTCGGCTGCCCCGGCCACGATCAGCGCGACCACGATTTCGCGCGGAAGTATGGGCTGCCAATAATCCCAGCCTTTAAACCCCGCGACAAAGAGGTCGTCTCCGAAGAAGGAGAGCGCCCTGACCTGTTGTGGCACGATGGTGTTGGGTACGCGTCATTCGACAAGGGCAGCGGCCCGTCAAATCCTGTAGCTATTTGCATCGGCAGTATCCCCTACATCCCTTGGAAAATCGAAGTCGTAGAGTATTTGCCCAATCCATTCGGTCTTACGACTCAAACAGAACACCAACCAGGGCCAAAGAAACATTTGGATATGTCGGCCTTCTCTGAAGCGACCGGAGACGAGGCCATCGACGCCGCCATCGCCCATGCCGAGGCGCATGGCTACGGCACCGGCGTCACCAAGTACCGCCTGCGCGACTGGGGTCTGTCGCGCCAGCGCTACTGGGGCTGCCCGATCCCGGTTGTCCATTGCGAAAGCTGTGGCGTGGTGCCAGAGAAGAAGGAAAACCTGCCTGTCCGCCTGCCCGACGACGTGAGCTTCGAGCAGCCGGGCAATCCGCTCGACCGGCATCCGACCTGGCGCGACGTTCCCTGCCCCGCCTGCGGCAAGCCGGCGCGGCGCGAGACGGACACGATGGACACCTTCGTCGATTCGTCCTGGTACTACGCCCGCTTCACCGCACCCCATGCCAAGACGCCGACCGATCTGGCCGAGGCCGAGTACTGGATGAACGTGGACCAGTACATTGGCGGGATCGAGCACGCGATCCTGCACCTGCTCTATTCCCGCTTCTTCGCCCGCGCGATGCATATCTGCGGCCACCTTCCGGCGAAGGCCGTCGAGCCCTTCGACGCGCTCTTCACGCAAGGAATGGTGACGCATGAAATATTCGAAGAACCTTATCATATTGCGGATGGTGTCGAGCGACCTGGCCACTCGCCAATCAACTCCGACATCCCGACTCGCTATCGGTATCGGATGCCTGAAGAAGTAGTTGCCTTCACTTACGGAGACAGCCGCTATGCATTGCTTCGAGCCGAAGTGGAGGCTGCGGGCGTTGATAGGTCAGACCCGGAGAACCTAATCAACTTCCAGACGTCCCGGCCACATACACGCATTGAGGTTCGACCCCCGGCAAAGATGTCCAAGTCGAAGAAGAACGTCGTCGACCCGATGGACATCATCGCCCGCTACGGTGCCGACACGGCGCGCTGGTTCGTCATGTCCGACAGCCCGCCCGAGCGCGACGTGGAATGGACCGCAGCCGGCGCCGACGCGACGCAGAAGCATCTCGCGCGGGTATGGCGGCTGGCGGCCGAGATCGACGTCAGGGGCGGGACGGACACGGCCCAGGATCAGGCGCTTCTCAAGGCCCTGCACCGCACCATCGCCGACGTCACGGCGGGCATCGAGGGCTTCGCCTTCAACAAGGCGGTCGCCAAGCTCTACGAGTTCACCAACACCTTCGCGAAGTCCGACGCCTCGGCCGCCACGAAGCGGGTGGCGATGCGGACGCTTGCGCAGCTCATGTCGCCGATGGTGCCGCACCTGGCGGAGGAGGTCTGGACAATGACCGGGGGCGAGGGGCTCGTCGCCCGGGCACCCTGGCCCAAGGCCGATCCGGCGATGCTAGTGGAGAACACTGTGACGCTGCCGATCCAGATCAACGGCAAGCGACGGGCGGAAATCGTCGTGGCGAAGGACCTTTCCCCGACGGAGGTTGAAAAGATCGTTCTGGCGGACGAAGCTGTGATGAAGGCGCTGGCCGGAGCCGCGCCGAAGAAGCTCATCGTCGTGCCGGGCCGCATCGTCAATGTCGTCCTCTGACCGCCGCGCCTTCCTGACGCTGCTCGCCGCAAGCGCCGTCGCAGCCTGCGGGTTCGAACCGGCCTACGGCCCGGGCGGGCCGGCCGCGGGGCTCCTCAGCCGCGTGACGGTCGATGCGCCGCAAGATCGCGACGCCTTCGATCTCGTCGCCCGCCTCGAGGACCGGCTGGGTCGCACACGGACACCGGAGTTCCGGCTTTCCTACCGTATTTCCACGAAGGCCGAGCCCCAGGCGATCGCGCCGGACAACACGATCAACCGCTATCAGCTTCTGGGCACGGTCGCCTTCACGCTTCATGACGCGGGCACCGACACGGTCCTGTCCTCTGGCGAGGTCGCCTCCTTCACCGCCCATTCGGCCTTTGGCACCTCGGTCGCCACGGCGGCCTCGGAGGCCGATGCCCACCGGCGGCTCATGCGCCTGCTTGCAGACCAGATCGTCACGCGGCTGATCGCGACCTCGGCCGCCTGGAACGGAAGATGAAGCTCGCCGGCACCGCGGCTGCGAAGTTCTTCGCCCGGCCCGAGCCCGACCGCGCCGGGGTGCTCATCTTCGGTGCGGACGCCATGCGCGTCGCGCTGAAGCGACAGGAACTGATCGCGGCCTTGATCGGACCCGAGGGCGAGGCCGAGATGCGGCTTACCCGGCTTGCGGGCGGGGATCTGCGCAAGGACGCCGCGCTTCTCGACGATGCGATGCGAGCCCATGGGTTCTTCCCGGGCCCCCGCGTCGCCTTCGTGGAGGAAGCCGCAGACGGCGCTGCGGACGCGGTCAAGGCCGCGCTCGCGGCCTGGCGGGCAGGGGACGCCACGCTCGTCGTCACCGCCGGGAACCTCGGCAAGACGTCCGCACTCCGCAAGGCGTTCGAGGACCATGCGAACGCCTATGCCATCGGTATCTACGACGACCCGCCGAGCCGCGAGGAGATCGAGGCGGTGCTGGCCAGGGCCGGACTGAGGGAAATCGGGCACGAGGCGATGACCGATCTTCTGGCCCTCGCGCGCGACCTGGACCCGGGCGACTTCCGGCAGACGGTGGAAAAGGTCGCGCTCTACAAGTTCGGCGACGCCACGCCGCTGACGCCAGCGGATGTCGCCGCCTGCGCGCCGGCGACCATCGAGGCCGAGGTGGACGACGTCCTGAACGCGGTGGCCGAGGCTCGCTCGGGCGAGGTGGGGCCTTTGATGCGGCGGCTCGAGGGGCAGGGCGTGGCGCCGGTGGGGCTCTCCATCGCGGCGATGCGCCACTTCCGCACCCTGCATGCGGCGGCCTCCGCCCCCGGCGGAGCGGCCGAGGGCATCGCCCGGATGCGTCCGCCCGTCTTCGGCCCGCGCCGCGACCGGATGCTGAGGCAGGCGCAGGGCTGGGGGATGCACAATCTCGAGAAGGCCATCGGGATCCTGACCGATACCGACCTCACGCTCCGCTCCAGTTCGCGCGCGCCGGCCATGGCGGTGATGGAACGCGCGCTCATCCGCCTTGCCATGCTGAACCGACGCTAGGGGTCTTGCACCCGCCGGTCGCGCGTGGCTCCATGATCTCGCAAGGGGGGCTGCTCATGTACACCGTCATCGGCACTGTCGGCAGCCGCGCCGCGCGGGTCTTGTGGATGCTCGAGGAACTCGGCGAGGCTTACGAGCATGTCGCCGCACCGCCGCGGTCGGAGGGGGTCACCGCCTTCAACCCCGCGGGCAAGGTTCCAGTGCTCGTCGAGGACGGCACGCCGATCACCGATTCGACGGCGATCATCCAGTACCTCGCCGACAAGCATGGCAAGCTGACGCACCGGGCGGGGACGCTCGATCGGGCGCGGCAGGACAGCCTGACCCAGTTCCTGCTGGACGAATTCGACGCTAATCTCTGGATGGCGGCGCGGCACAGCTTCGTCCTGCCGGAGGAGCTGCGCCATGCCGCGATCAAGAACACCCTGAGGTGGGAGTTCGAACGGTCGCAAAGGACGCTGATGCACCGGATGGGCGAGGGACCGTTCCTGATGGGCGAGATGATGACGGTGCCCGACATCATCCTGACCCATTGCGGCAACTGGGCGCTGTCGGCGAAATTCCCGATCGTGGAGCACCGGCTGACCGAATACCTCGACCGGATGCGCCAGCGTCCCGCCTACAAGCGCGCGATGGCGCGCTGACGCGCCGCCGCGCGGCCGGCCCGAAGGCCCGTCGCAAGGCAGGCGGTCAAGAGGTAGCCGCCGGTCGGCGCCTCCCAGTCGAGCATCTCGCCCGCCGCGAAGACGCCGGGCAGGGCCGTCAGTTCCAGATCGTCGGTCAGGCTTTCGCGCCGGATTCCTCCGGCCGAGGAAATCGCCTCGGCGAGCGGCCGCGGACCGGTGTGGCGGACCGGCAGGGCCTTGACCAGCCGGGCAAGGCGGTCGCCCTTCGGCAGTGGTCGCCCCCATTCCTGCAGTAGCGCGATCTTCACCGGGTCGAGCTTCAGCGCCTTGCGGAGCCAGTTCGGAACCGACGCCTTGCCCGGCCCCTTCGCCAGCCGCCCCGCCACCTCGGCAAGGCTCCGGTCGGGCGCGAGGTCGAGCGTGAGGACCGCTCCCTCGCGCACCGCGCGCGAAACAGCGTAGACGCCGGCGCCCTCGATGCCGCGCGCGGACACGACGAACTCGCCCCGGTCGCGCTGCGCACCGGCGACGAGCGCGGCACCTTTCACGGGCGAGCCGAAGTGCCGTGCCATGTGGTCGGACCACTCCACGCCAAGCCCCATGTTCGCCGGCCGGAAGGGCGCGACTGCCACACCCCTGGCGGCCAGCCACGGGACCCAGGCCGCATCCGACCCGAGCCGCGGCCAGCTTGCCCCACCCAGGGCCAGCACCGTGACGGCGGGGTGCAAGACCTGCCGCCCCGTCGGCGTGTCGAAGGCGAAGGCGGCACCGGCGAACCCGTCCCAGCTCCACCGCGTGCGCAGCTCAACCCCGGCCGCACCGAGTCGGGCGAGCCAGGCACGCAGGAGCGGGGACGCCTTCATGGCGACAGGAAAGACCCGGCCGGAGGTTCCGGTGAAGACCTCCTGCCCGAGACCTCGCGCCCAATCCATGAGCTCGGCCGGGCCGAAATCGTCCAGTATCGGCGCAAGCCAGCCGGCGTCGTAGTGCGCGGCGAAGACGGAGCGCGGTTCGTCTTTCGTCAGGTTCAACCCTGACTTACCCGCCATCAGGAACTTTCGTGCCGCGGTCGGCTTGGCCTCGCAGACCAGAACCTGACGCCCGGCCGCCGACAATGCCTCGGCCGCCATCAGTCCGGCCGGCCCGGCTCCGATGACGAGCGCATCGGTCACGCCGGCATCCTGCCCTTCAGCTCGACCACCCGGTGCGGATAGGGGATTTCGATTCCCTCGGCCTTCAGGGCGTTCCAGATCGCGAAGAGGACCTGGCTCCCATACTTGTTGCGCCCATCGTCGATGCCGTTGACCCAGTATTCCACGGCGAAATCGATGCCGGAATCTCCGAAGCCCTTCAGCTCGCAGTCCGGCCCCTCGGGCATCTTCAGCACGAAGGGCAGCGCCTCCACTGCCCGGACGATGATGTCAGGCACGATGTTGATATCGGTGTCGTAGCTGACGGAAAACGGCGCCTCGTAGCGGTTCGCGCTGCCCTGGTCGGAGTAGTTCACAACCCTCGTGGTGATGAAATGCTCGTTCGGGACGACGATCCAGCGGCCGTCGAAGGTCTCGAGCACGCAGGCGCGGGCGGTCATCTTCACGATGGTGCCCTTCTCGCCACCGTCAAGCTCGACATAGTCGCCGACGGTTGTCTGCCCCTCGATCAGGAGGATGATCCCCGAGATGAAGTTGGCCGCAATCTGTTGAAGCCCGAGGCCGATCCCGACACCGAGCGCCCCGCCGAGCACGGCGATGGTCGTCAGGTCGATTCCCATGATGTTGAGGAGGAGCAGAAAGGCCGCGCCGAAGATCACGACCTCGGCCGCCTTTACCGCCAGTTCGCGCGTGGCCGGCCTGAGTTCCTGCTGCGCCTTGATGTAGTCGGCGCTCTGCCGGTTCGACCAGGACCCGAGCCAGAAGAGCAGGCTGCCGGCGATCAGCCCCCGCAGCAACGCCGCGAGCGAGAACCGGATGTTTCCAAGCTCGACCATCTGCGCCTCGAGCCAGGCCATGGCGGGATCGAGAAGGCCAAGCGCGTAGAGCGCCGCCACCGGGACAAGGACATAGCGGCCGAGAAGCCGCAGGAACGGATCCGTGAGGATGCCGCGCGCGAAGGTCCGCGCGGCGAGGAAAAGGAACAACCGCTTGCCGAAGGCGATGACGGCGCCCGAGCCGAAGAGCGACCGCGTGATCGCCTCGCCCGCCGCGGTGAAACCATAGGCGAGAAGCGGCAGGAGAAGCGGCAGCAACCGCAGCGCGAAACGGCGGGCCGCGACGACTATACCCCCGGCACCGTCCTTCGGAGCGACCAGCGCCGAGAGCCGGGGGCCGAAGCGGCGCGAGACTGCAACGGACAGAAACCAGGCGAGCACGAGCAGCGCGAACTGCGACCACGCGGCAGGGCTCGTCGCCCAGTCGAGTGCAAGCGCCTTGGCCTGCTCCGCATAGCCGAGCGCCTTCACGACGATGTCGGGCGGATTGTCCATGGCGCGGTCGGGCCCCCTGTCAGTACGCTCCTTCCTGTGGCAAGAATTCCGGCATGAGACAAGAGCCGGCGCCCGTCCCGATCTGTCCCCTCTGCGGCCGGCCCATCCCGGCCGACGCGGCGCAGAGCCGGCATCATCTCGTCCCGCGCCTGCGCGGCGGCAAGGGCGGCGCGACCGTGCTCCTCCACGCGATCTGCCACAGGGAGATCCACGCGGCGCTGAGCGAGACGGAGCTTGCCCGCAGCTACTCCACGATCGACGCGCTGCGAACGCACCCGCGCATCGCCGCCTTCGTGCGCTGGATCGCCAACCGCCCGCCGGGGTTCATGTCGCGCGTACCAGGCCCGCGGCGTCCACAACGGGGGCGTTGAAGCTCCCACGAGGTCAGTCTAGCTTGCGCACGATTGCGCGCGGAGGACGGAATGGCGTGGTTCTATCTGTTCCTGGCCGGCTTGATGGAAGTCGGCTGGGCCATTGGGCTGAAGTACACCGACGGATTCACGCGATTCTGGCCGTCGCTGCTGACCTCCGTCGCCATTATCGCGAGCATGATCTTTCTCGCCCTCGCGCTCAGGACGCTGCCGATGGGCACGGCCTATGCGATCTGGACCGGCATCGGCACGATCGGCACGGTGGCATTCGGCATCCTTCTGTTCAACGAACCGTCCGATGTCCTGCGCCTGGCCTGCATCGGCCTCATTCTTGCGGGGATCATCGGGCTGAAATTCGTCTCGGGTCTTTGACCTCGGTCAGAGCAGTGCCTTGATCGCAGCGACATGCTCGGGTGTGGCACCAAGCGCGTCGGCCGTGAGCATGCCCACCGTCTCGGCAAGCGCCGCCACCGGCACGGTCCGATCGATCAGACCCCAGGAGAGCGCCTCCTCGGTGCCGATCTTCTGGCCGGCCATCAGGATCATCTTGGCGCGCGCCGGACCGACGAGCGCGGACAGCCGCCGCGGATCGGAGGGCTGCGGCAGGAAACCCAGTTTCATGACCGGGTAGAAGAACTTCGCGCCCTCGACGGCGATCCTGAGATCGCAGGCGAGCACCATGCCGAACGCGCCGCCGGCCAAGGTGCCGTTCAATGCGGCGACGGAAAGGCAGGGCAGCGCAGCGATGGCGCCCGAAAGGCGTTCCCAGACCGGATCCGTGGCCAGCCCGGCCCGCGCCTCGTCCAGATCCGCCCCGGCCGAGAAGACCTTGCCCCGTCCGGTGAGCACGAAGGCACGCGCACCCTCGCGCCCCGCGGCCTCGGCGATCTCGGCAAGCTCGGTCAGCATCGCGCGGGTGAGCGAATTCGCCTTCTCCTCACGCGCGATCACGACACGCCAAAGGCCATCGTTCCGTTCCAAGCTGATCATGGATCACCGTCATGAAAACGCCAGATTGGTCTCCTCTAACAGCAGCCGATGGTGGAATTCCATCCCCCGGCAGCCCTTGACCGCTCGCATGCGGCGACGGATGCTGTGGGGGAATTTGGACACAAGACAGGCATGATTATGAAACAGTGGACTGGTCTCGGCTCCGGCGCGCTTTGCGCCTATCTCCTCGGCTCGACCGCGCTCTTCGCCGAAGTGACGGCGGACGACGTCTGGAAGGGCATGACCGATTACTATGCCGCTCTTGGCCAGGCGGTCACGACCGGTTCGCAGGAAAGGCAGGGCGACACGCTGGTCGTCACCGATGCGGTCTTCGCCTCGGAAGTGCCCGAAGGCTCCTTCTCGGCGACCTTCGCCGAAATCCGGCTGAAGGAACTGGGCGATGGCCGGGTCGAGGTCACGCTGCCGGCAGAGGTCCCGATCCGGATGCTGAGCAAGCCCGAAAGCGGCGAAGCCGTGGACATGGGAATGAAGTTCACGCAGTCCGGCCTGTCGATGATCGTGTCGGGAACGCCCGAGGATACGGCCTACGACCTGACCGCGCCCGAGATGGGCTTCGCTGTCGATGGGATGACGGTGGACGGGTCGGAGGTGCCGCTGAAGCTCAATGCGAAGCTCACCGGCAACTCGGGCAGCTATCGCATGACGACCGCCGCGGGCCGCAAGGTGGTCTCGGACATGAAGGTAGAGAAGCTCGACTTCGAGGTCGCGGCGCAAGACCCCGAGGGCAAGGGCGACTTCTCGGCTTCGGGCTCTCTGACCGGGCTCAGCGGAACGTCCGACGCGGCCATTCCGGATGGCGTGGACATGGCCGACATGCATGCGGCGCTTCAGGCCGGACTCGACATGAGCGGCAACTTCGCCTTCAGCGGCGGCGGCTATGTCATGGACTTCAAGGACGAGGCGGACACGATGCATGCCCAGTCCACGGGCGGCGCCGGCACGCTGCATTTCAAGATGTCCAAGGACGGGCTCGCCTATGGCGGCTCGGGCAAGGATTCGACCATGTCCCTTCAGGTCTCCTCGCTTCCGGTGCCCATCGACGTGTCGCTCGCCGAAACGGCGTTCGACATCGCGTTGCCCGTGTCCAAGAGCGACGGTGCGGAGCCTTTCTCGGCCCTCGTGAAGCTTGTCGACCTCAAGGTTTCCGACGGTCTCTGGGCAATGTTCGACCCGACTTCACAGCTTCCGCGCGACCCGGCCACCCTCATCGTCGATCTGGCGGGGTCGGCGAAGATGGCGATCAACATCTTCGACCCGAAGGAGGCCGAAACGATCGCGGGCGCCCCCCCGGGCGAGCTTGAGTCGCTTGACATCCGCGAACTGAAGGTTTCGGCCGTCGGGGCGGAACTGACCGGCAAGGGGGCGATGACCTTCGACAACTCCGCCGGCACCCCGAAGCCGCTCGGCGCGGTGGACATGCAGCTCGTCGGGGGCAACGCGCTCATCGACAAGCTCGTCGGCATGGGTCTCGTGCCCGAGGACCAGGCGATGGGCGCGAGGATGATGATGGGCCTCTTCGCCGTGCCGACCGGAGAGGACCAGCTAACCTCGAAGATCGAGTTCAAGGAAGACGGCGGCGTCTACGCCAACGGTCAGCGCATCCAGTAGCCGCGACCGGCGTCCGTCTTTCGGCAAAGCCGCCCACCGGGATGCGGGCGGCTGTTACTATGGCGGCGCGCCTCTGACCGGCCCGGTGCCCTTGCGCGACGCCCCGCACCCAACTAGGTCCTTCCCAACAGCCGCAACCGTTCAGGACAGCCCCCATGCCCGACCGTCTCGCCCCCCTGACAGAGGCGCTTCTCGCCGCCGCGCGCAAGGCCGGCGCGGAAGCGGCGGACGCGATCGCGATCGATGGGCGCTCGATCTCAGTCGACGTGCGAGGCGGGGCGCTGGAACAGGCCGAACGGTCCGAAGGCACCGAAATCGGCCTGCGTGTGCTCATCGGACGCCGGCAGGCCTGCGTCTCGGCGTCGGATGTCGCGGCGCGGACGATGGCCGAGATGGCCGAGCGTGCCGTGGCCATGGCGCGCGAGGCGCCCGAGGATCCGACGATCGGCCTCGCCGAGCCGGGGGATCTGGCCCGCGCCTGGGACCTCGCCCTGCTCGATCTGGCCGACAACGCGCCGGAGCCCGGCGCCGCGGAGCTCGAGGACGACGCCCGCCGCGCAGAGACGGCCGCCCTGGCCGTGACCGGCATCAGCCAGTGCCAAGCAGCCTCGGCAAGCTATTCGCGCCGGCGCGTCTTCATCGCGGCGACGAACGGCTTTGCCGGCGGCTATGCCCGCACCTCACGCTCGACATCCGCCGTAGCAATCGCCGGAGAGGGGCTGGGGATGGAACGGGATTGGGCCGCGGAAAGCCGCACGTACCAGTCCGACCTGCCCTCCGCCGAAGAGATCGGGCGGCTTGCCGGCGAACGTGCGGCGGAACGGCTCGGCGCACGCAAGCCCAAGACAGGAGCCTATCCGGTCGTCTTTGACGAACGAATCGCCTCCGGTCTCATCGGGCACCTTCTGGCGGCGATCAACGGCTCGGCCATCGTGCGCGGATCGTCCTGGCTTCGCGATGCGATGGGCGCCGAGGTGCTGCCCCGGGGCCTGTCGATCTTCGAGAACCCGCACCGCCCGCGGGTTTCCTCCTCGCGGCCCTTCGACGCCGAGGGGCTGCCGACCACGCCGCGCGACATCGTCCGCGACGGAATCCTGAAGAGCTGGACACTCGACCTCGGCACGGCGCGGAAACTGGGCCTGAAGTCCACCGGTTCGGCCGCACGCGGCCCGTCCGCGCCACCCGCGCCCTCCATCTCCAACATCGCCCTTACCCAGGGCGACCACAGCCGCGAGCAACTGATCGAAGCGATGGGCACGGGGCTTGTCGTGACCTCCATGATCGGCGCGTCGATCAATCCGACGACCGGCGACTATTCCCGTGGCGCCTCCGGCTTCTGGGTGGAGAACGGCCGGATCACCCACCCGGTCAACGAATGCACGCTCGCCGGCAACCTGCGCGACATGCTGATGCGGATCACTCCCGCCAACGACGCGCGAGGGCACCTGTCGCACGTAGTGCCCTCGCTTCTCGTCGAAGGTCTCACCCTTGCCGGCGAGTGACCTTGCGCTCCTGACCGAGGCCGCACGGGCGGCGGGCGAAATCGCATTGAGGTACTGGCGAAAGCGGCCCGATATCTGGGACAAGCCGGGCGGGGCAGGCCCGGTAACTGAAGCCGACCTCGCCGTCAACGCGATGCTTCACGCGGAACTCGGCGCATCCCGTCCGGACTATGGCTGGCTGTCGGAGGAAACGCCCGACGATCGCGCGCGCCTCGGACGCGGGCGGAGCTTCATCGTCGATCCGATCGACGGGACCCGCGCCTTCATCGAGGGCGACGCGAGCTTCGCGCATTCGCTGGCCGTGGCCGATGCGGGACGGATCACCGCAGCCGTGGTCTATCTGCCTGCGAGGCAGGCGCTCTATGCCGCGACGGAAACCGATGCGGCCACGCTCAACGGCCGGCCGATCCGCGCTTCGGGACGGACGGATGCGGCCGGCGCAACCCTCCTGACATCGAAGCCCAGCCTTGCGCCGGAGAACTGGCGGGAGGGGCGTGCACCGCCATTCCGCCGCGAGTTCCGCGCATCCCTTGCCTGGCGGCTATGCCTTGTCGCGGAGGGCCGCTTTGACGCGATGCTCTCCCTTCGGCCAACCTGGGAATGGGACATCGCCGCGGGCGACCTCATCGCGCGGCGTGCCGGCGCGCGGGTCACCGACCGCCACGGCAACGGGATCGCCTACAACGCGCCCGAACCGCTGGCGCGGGGGATCATCGCCGCGCCCGAGCCGCTCTGGAGTACCATCCGCGGGGCGCTCCGATGACGGCGGGACCTCGCCAGCATCCTTCGGCCTCGGACGGCAGTTCCCGGGGCCGCCCGGGGGTATCCTGCGACCAGCGCTGCGCCCGGGACGGCCCCTAATCATGTCGGGCATCGTCCGGTCGTCCGTCGACGCCGCGACGGATCCGGCGGGTCGCGGTGCGCCCGAGTCCGATCGGCGCCCGGACCGACAGACGTCCGTTCTTCGGCTGGTTCGGTGGATTCAGAAGTAGCTGCGAACCAGTGCGCCGGACACAAGCGACCATCCGTCGGCCACGACGAAGAAGGCAAGCTTGAACGGAAGCGCGACGACGGCCGGCGGGACCATCATCATGCCCATCGACATGAGGATCGCCGAAACCACGAGATCGATGATGAGGAAGGGGAGGTAGAGGAGAAAGCCGATCTCGAAGGCGCGGGCGACCTCGGACAGCATGAAGGACGGCACGAGGAGCGAGAGCGGCGCGCCCTGGGCATCCGTGACGCTGGCAGTCCCGGGGCGCAGCGCGGCGAGGGACGCGAGCGTGTCGCCGTCGATACGCGCCGCCATGAAGACACGGAACGGGGCGATGCCGCGCTCGAAGGCTTCGGGCAGGTCGAGCGCTCCCGCGAGGAGCGGCTCCACACCCAGTGTCCAGGCTTCGGCGAATACCGGCTCCATGATGAACCAGGTGAGAAAGAGCGCCAGCGAAACGATCAGCATGTTGGGCGGTGATTGCTGCAGGCCGATTGCCTGGCGGAGGATCGACAGCACCGTCACGACGAACGGAAAGCAGGTAACCATCACGGCTAGGCCCGGCGCGAGGCTCAGGACGGTGACCAGCGTAATGAGGAGCAGCGACTGCCCGGTGAGCGTCTCCCCGGAGAGCATCGCCCCGGCGAATCCGCTCAGGCCGCTTCCTGCCCCGGATGGAACCGGGGACAGGTCCTGCGCCGCGGCAGGCACGACCGCGAGGAGCAGGTACAAGAGAGAGGCCAGGCAGAGGCGCATGGTTCAGAATCCGCTCTCGATATGGGCAACTTCGGTCAGCCGCACGGCAAGCTGGCCGGCCTGTTCGCCATCGAGCTCGGTCAGCTCGCCGCGCGCGATCAACCGGTCGCCGACGTAGAGTTCCACCGGTTCCGTCACCTTGCGGTCGAGCGGCAGGACCGCGTCCCGCTTGAGCCGCAAGAGGTCCCGCACCAAGGGCCGCGCCCGACCGACCGAAACCGTGATCTCGATCGGCACCTGCGTGAAGGGGCTCGTGTCCACGGCCTCCATCCCCGCTTCATCCATGGCGTCTCTCCTCCTGTTTCTCGATGCGGAAGAAGGCGGACACAGCCGCCGAGATAGCCGCGATGACACCATCGAGGTCGACGCGCGACTCGGCCTCGCCGAGCTTCAAGTAGACCTGTCCCTCGCCCAGCGAGGGCTCGTCCGCAAAGCTCAGGGGGAAGTCCGCCTCGGCAGTCAGGAGCCGCTCGATCAAGGGACGGTTCACCGGATTCGCCACCACCGCGATGGGCGCACCGGCGAGTTCCCTCGCAAGCGGCCTGAGATGGTCGAGCACGACATGCCCGAGCGACTCGCGGGTGATCGCCGGGAGCACCTTCGTCACCATGTCGTGCAAGAGCGGCTCGAGCGTCCGCAGCACATGGCTGTGCGCCTCGTGATAGGTGAAGGACAGGTCTTCGAGATTGCGGCCGAGATCCGCCCTTAGCCGCGCGATCTCTGCATCCTGCGCGGCCACCGCGTCGTCCCAGCCCGCGGAGTAGCCCTGTTCGTAGGACTGGAGCCGCGCCTCTTCCAAGTCGTGCTGGACGAGCTCCGCGCCAGTCGAGGTGCGGCCCGGAACCTCGAATACCTCGGGCTGGAAGGGCCGCGGCATCACGCGCGCTCCTCCTCGGGATCTTCCATCCATCCGCGCAGGATCTCGGCCGTTTCCTGCTGGCGGTCGGCGATCATCCGGCGGAGACGTTCCACCGGATCGGCGGCCGGGGCGTCCTTCGTGCCGCTTCTCGCGATGCGATCGGCAATGTCGGGCAGATTGGACGGGAGGAATTCGCCGTCGTCGATCACGCCGCTGAGAGCCGGCGGGGCACCAAGGGGTGCGCCGAGCGCCGGCCGCGCCGCACCATTCACGTCTGCGCCCGCTGCCCGCGAGGCAAGGATGGGCCTCAGGACGAAGAGCCCGAGCGCAAGGCTCACGATCCCCAGGACGAGAAGCTGGGCGAGACTCATGATGTCCAGTCCAAGCCGTTCGATGAAGGACAGGCCGGGGCCATCCGCGGATGCCGCGAGCGGCTCGAATGACATCGACTTGAGCGTGATGAGATCGCCGCGCGCCTCGTCGAAGCCGACGGCCGCGGCCACCAGATCCCGCAGCGCCGAAAGCTCGTCCTCGGTCCTCGGCTCGACCGTCGCGGTACCATCCGCCGCCGTCACGCTGACACCATCCACGAGCACCGCGACGGTGAGCCGCCGGATCGCGCCGGGGGCACGCAGTATCTCGCGCGTCGTTTCCGACACCTCGAAGTTCGTCCGCTCCCGGGTCTCGCTGGCCTGGCTCTGCGATGAGTTGCCCGAACCGCCGGCGGCCCCGGCGGGCAGGTTCGACGCAACCGTGACGCCATTCGCCCCGCTGTCATTTGCCGAGTTGCTGCGTTCTTCGGTGTCGGTCGAGATTGCGACCCGGCTGTCGGGATCGAACTTGCGTTCCGTAACGGCCTCCCGCTCCGTCACCGTTTCCACCGCCACTTCCACCACCGCGTTGCCGTAACCGACACGCGCCTCGAGCAGGCGCTCGACGTTGCGCCGCAGCGCCGCGGCCCGGTCATCGCCGCTCGCGCCTGCCGCCTCTTCACCGGCATCGACGAGGGCGCCCTCGCCGTCGATCACCGAGACATCCTCGGGCGACAGTCCCGCCACCGCCGAGGCGACGAGGAACTTCAGCGCCTTGGCATGGGCGGGCGAAATGCCTCCGCTCGCCGTTGTCACGGCGACCGATGCCGATGGCTTTGCCTGCGCTCTGAGACCTTGGGCACGCGTATCGGCGATGTGAACACGGGCGCTGCGCACCTGCGGCAGGGCCGATATCGTCCTGGAAAGCTCACCCTCCTTGGCCCGCAGATAGGCCGCATCGAACATCTGCGAGGTTGTGCCGAACCCCGAGAGCGAATCGAGGAGCTCGTACCCTGCACCGCTGTTGGCCGGCAGGCCCTCGGCGGCAAGCGCCATCCGCAGCCCGTCCCGCCGGGGCGACTCGACATAGATCGACGTGCCGCGAACCTCGTAACGGACGGCTTGCTGATCGAGCGCGGTCAGGACCTCGCCGGCGCGTGGCCCATCAAGGCCGGCGTAGAGCAGCGCCATCGATGGTCTTGTTGCCATCTTGGCCAGCGCAAACACGGCCGCGAACATCGCCACTGTCGCCAAGGCCACGATCACGCGGCGGCGGGGCTCGAGGTTCTGCCAGACGCCTGTCAGCTCTCGCACGACACATCTCCGGAAAGCGGGCTTCTGCCCTTCGTCGAACCGATGCTTCGCCCATTGCGCTTAACAATCGGTTAGTTTCCGCGGGGTTATACGGATATGGCAATCACGCGGGATGATCCGATGTCAGATGCCGTTGCCGAGCCCCAAGCGAACCCGAAGACGCGTTCGAAGCTGCCGCTGATCCTCGGCCTCCTCCTCATGCTCGCGCTCGGGGGCGGCAGTTTCTACGCAGTCTTTTCCGGTCTCATGTTTGGCAAGGCCACAGAGCAAGCGCAGGAGGACGCTCCGCAGGTCGCGCCACTTCCCGAGATCGCCTTCGTGCCGCTCGAACCACTGGTAGTCTCGCTGGGCTCGGAGCCTGCTGGCCGATACCTGCACTTCACGGCCCAGCTGGAAGTTGCAATGGCGTACCAGAACGATGTGACGCTCCTTCTGCCGCGGGTCATCGACGTTCTGAACAGCTATCTCCGCGCCGTGGAGGTCGCCGACCTGGAGGATCCGACCGCGCTTGTCCGGCTTCGGGCGCAGATGCTGCGGCGGGTTCAGATGGTCGCCGGCGAGGGGCGCGTGCGCGACCTGCTCGTGACCGGGTTCGTCATCAACTAGGAGGGCCGCGATGGAGCTGATTGCCGACATTCTCCTGGGTGCGGGCGCCATTGCCGCCGGAGCCTACTGCCTTGTCCTTTCACGGCGACTCAAGGCATTCAACCGCCTCGAAACCGGCATGGGCGGCGCGATTGCCGTCCTGTCCGCGCAGGTCGATGACATGACGAAGGCGCTCGAATCCGCCCGTGGCGCGGCGAACGATTCATCTCGGTCGCTGGGCGCGGTCACCGAAAGGGCCGAGCACGCGGCCGGTCGGCTCGAACTCATGCTCGCGACGCTGCATGACCTGCCGGAGACGGGTGAGTCGGCGCCGAGGCGGATGCGCGTCCTCAGGCGCCGCGATCGCCCGGACCAGCCGATGGAGGCGGCGGAATGACGTCACGGCCCCCCAGGGAACTGGCTGCCCGGAGGTCGCGCCGCAGGTCCAGGAAGGGCGGTCAGGGGGCGCTCTTCCTCATCGCGCTTCTTCTTGGCGGCTCCGGTCTGATCCGCGTCGGTCTAAGTACCGGTCACGCGCTGGCCAATGCCGACGCCGCGGCCCCCGATCCGGGTCCCGTCGCCGCGTCTTCTGTCTGCGAGCCTGACGCCGGCGCTCTCGCGATGCTCGAGGAGATCAGGGGACGCGAAGCACGCTTGAAGGAGCGCGAAGCTGCCGCCGCCGACCAAGCGCAGGCGCTTGCCCTTGCGCGCGCCGAGGTCGACGGCAAGCTCGCCGAACTCGTGGCCGCCGAGGAACGGCTCGCCGCAACGCTCACCCTCGCCGATCAGGCCGCAGACCAGGACGTCACCCGCCTCGTCGCGGTGTACGAGCAGATGAAGCCGAAGGACGCGGCCTCGCTCTTCGCCGAGATGGATCCGGACTTCGCCGCGGGCTTCCTGGCCCGGATGCGCCCCGACGCTGCCGCAGCGGTGATGGCGGGGCTCGAACCGAAGGTCGCCTACACGATCAGCGTGGTCCTTGCGGGGCGCAACGCCGCCGCCCCGAAGGAATAGGTCGGAGAGAAATTCTTAAGGCCCGCCTGCAAGGTTCGGCGCGATCCGGCGCCGATATGCCGGGCGAAACAAGGGACCGCAAATGGTCGGCATCATCGGCATCGCGATCATCTTCATCATGGTCTTCGGCGGCTACATGGCCGCTGGCGGCAAGATGGGCATCATCCTCAAGTCCCTGCCGTTCGAGATGATCATGATCGCGGGAGCCGCCGTGGGCGCCTTCGTGCTCTCCAATGACGGCGCCGCGATCAAGCACACGCTGAAGGACATCAAGAAGGTATTCAAGGGCCCGCAGTGGAAGCCGGACGACTACCGCGACCTTCTCTGCCTTCTCTTCGAGCTCATCCGGCTGGCCAGGCAGAATCCCGTCGCCGTCGAAGAACACATCGAATCCCCAGGCACGTCCGGAATCTTCGGCCGGTACCCCAGAATCCAGCAGGACCATGCGGCGGTGGAACTTATCTGCGACACCATGCGCTCGGCCTCGATGAACTACGACGACCCTCACCAAGTGGAGGAGGTCCTCGAAAGACAGCTCGAATCGAACCTCCACCACGCGATGCACTCGCCCCACGCCCTGCAGTCCGTTGCGGACGGTCTTCCGGCTCTTGGCATCGTCGCGGCGGTTCTGGGCGTCATCAAGACGATGGGATCGATCGACCAGCCGCCCGAAATTCTCGGCAAGATGATCGGTGGCGCCCTCGTCGGAACGTTCCTGGGCGTGTTCCTCGCCTACGGACTCGTCGGTCCGTTCGCGGCGAAACTCAAGACGGTGATCGAGGAGGACAGCCATTTCTACAAGCTGATCCGCGAGGTTCTTGTCGCCAATCTTCACAACCATGCCGCGAACATCTGCATCGAGGTCGGCCGCCAGAACACGCCGCACCACTTCCGGCCGACCTTCTCGGCGCTCGAGGAAGCCCTGAAAGCCGTCAAGTCGGAGGCGGCATGATGCCTTGGCAGGCTCCGCGACTCGGTCTTGCCGTCATCGCTGCCGTCGCGTTTGCGGCAGGTCCTCTTCGCGCGGAAACCGTGCGAATCCGCAGCGGCGACCATGAAGGCTTCACGCGCATCGTGGCCGACCGGGGCGGAGAAAACTGGTCGCTCGGTCGGACCGAGAAAGGATACGAGTTGCAGCTCGGCACCGGCGCCGACTTCGACCTCTCGGGGGCGTTCCGTCTGATCGGACGCAATCGCGTGGCCGAGCTATCTCCGGGCGAAGGGTCAGGTACGCTGCGCATCGACCTCGGCTGCGACTGCCATGCGACGGCATTCGTAACCCCGGCAGACGCCCTCGTCATCGACATCGCCGACGGGGCGCCATCGCCGGGCTCCCCATTCGAGGCGCCCGTGACGCGCGAGCCCACAGCACGTGAGCAACCCGCGCTGCCCGGCACAACTGATCACCCCGACGGCCGCCACCGCGCAGGTTCGATGTCCGGCGGTATGCCGAGAGGCGCCGCGGCGTATGCGGTTGCCGCAACCCCCGACTCGCGGCTCGAATTCCTCTGGCGAGGGATCCAGGTGCCGAGCGGGAACGCCGGTCGGACAATGCCCGACGCGGCACCGGAGCGGGGAAAGGGCATCGGCCTCGTAGCAAGCCCCTCGGCGACGGGTTCTCAAGTCTCGGATGACCCGCGGGAGCCGTCCCCAAGCAACGAGCCGGCCACCGACAGAGCTCTCGCTTCCGTTCCACCGCGTGGCGCTCCACCCTCACCGGGGTCGGACCGAGGCCCAGGCTCTGCTGCCGAGGCATCGGAACCCGTCAGGTCATTGACCCCGCATGACAAGGTGGACGCGGACCTTGCCGGCACGGACGCCGCCGCGCCGGACCTTTCCGCCGCCCGGCGGATGGAAGCCCAGGCGACGCTGCTTCACGAGCTGAGCCGCGCCGCGTCCCAGGGCCTTGTGGAGATCGAGGCGCCCGCCAACCGCAATCCGCCTCTCGCGACGCCGGACGCCGCTTCGACGTCGCGGCCCGCGGGCGAAATCCAGGACACGGTCCTCAAGCCGTTCGCTGTTCACGCGGAAACCAGCGTCGACCGCGACAGCCTTTCGGCCTCCAGGGACAAGCCTACCTCTGCGGCCGACGGATCCTGCCTGAGCGACGAGGATTTCGCCATCGACAGCTGGGGTGACGATCGGCCGTTCGCGGCCCAGATCGCCGAACGGCGCACCGGCCTCGTCGCCGAGTTCGACCGCCCGTCGCCGGAACAGGTGCTGAGCCTTGCCCGCCTCTATCTTTACTTCGGCTTCGGCGCGGAAGCCCGCGCGGTGCTTCGGTCCTTCGACGTCGTTCCTGAGGAAGGCGCAATTCTCACCGACATCGGGTTCATCCTCGACGGGACGCCGCCGGGCGAAAGGGCGGTCTTCTCCAACATGACCGACTGCGACTCCGCGGCGGCGCTCTGGGCCTTGATGGCATGGTCACAGGTGCGGCCGGCGGCAGATGTGGATACCGGCGCGGTTGTCCGGGCTTTTTCAGCCCTGCCACCGCATTTGCGCCGGGCTCTCGGTCCCGGCGTGTCCGAGCGGTTTGTCACGGTCGGGGCGGTTGACGCGGCGCGCTCCGTCCGCAACGCGATCGCCCGGGTACCGGAGCGGCCGGGGCACGCTCTCGACATGGTCGCGGCACAGGTCGACCTCGCGTCCGGGAACGCTGCGGCGGGCGAAAGTCGTCTGGAGGCGCTGGCGGGCACCAACGACCCCCTTTCGGCCGAGGCCCTGATCCTGGCAATCGAATCCCGCCTCGCACGGGGCGGAGCGGTGGAACCGGGGCTCGCTGACAGCGCAGAAGCGCTCGCCTTCGAATTGCAGAACGGGGCGAGTGGCCCGGTTCTGACGTCGCTCCACATCCTCGCGCGGGCCTCCGCCGGCGAATTCGACCGCGCCTTCGCCGGATGGGACGGCTGGCCGGCTGCAGCACCAGATGAACTGCGTGCCACCACCGCCGCACGTCTCTTCGGGATGCTCGCCGAAAATGCAGACGAACGGACCTTCCTGCTCCAGTACTTCCGCCAACGCCACCTGGTCGACTGGCCGGCAGCAGACCTGATGCTGCGGCTGGACCTTGCCGACCGACTTGCCGAGGCAGGGTTCACCGGGGAAGTGAAGCGCCTGCTGCGGGGAGAGGCCGGATACACTGATCGCGGACGCTCCCTGCTTGCCCGCGCCGCACTCGACGAATTCGACCCGGTCGGCGCCATAGACCTGGTCGCCGGTGTCACCGGGCCAGTTGCGGCAAAGGTGCGGGCCGAGGCCATGGCCATGTCGGGGGACCATTCCGGTGCCGCCGCGCAATTCCGCGCACTTGAGGACGATCCGCGCGCCGGGCAGGAGGCCTGGCGCGCCGGCAACCTGCCGCTTGTAGCCGCCATCGGGCCGGAGCCGGTTCGCGCCGCGCTCGAAGCGCTCGACCACGCCCCGCCGGCAGCACCTCAGGCGGAGACGACCCGGGGCACCTCCGCTCCCGGCCCCTTGGCAAGCGGCAGAAACCTGCTGGAGGACAGCCGAAGGACCCGCGACGCGATCTCCGCCCTCCTTTCCGGCAGTGCAGAGAGCGCCCAGGCCAGGGCCGCATCGACCGGCGGATGAATCGCCCGGCGTGCATCCACTCCCGGTTACCGAATCTAAACCACCCCTGCCTAACGTCGCGGCCAAGCAAGGAATGCGCCCGAGGGTCAGAATGACACGCCTGCCGCGCTACGGTATCGGGATCACCGCGCTCGCCCTCGGCCGCGCTGCGGTCACGACGCTTCTCCTCGTCGCGAGCACAACCTGCGTTCAAGCCAACGCGGATGCCTCCGCGGTCTGCGATAACGTCGCTTCCGAAGCGGCACGCCGCACTGGTGTGCCGCTGTCGGTGCTGAAGGCGATTTCGCTGACGGAGACGGGCCGCAAGCACGGCGGTGCCTTGCGTCCCTGGCCCTGGACCGTGAACATGGAAGGCGAGGGGCACTGGTTCGAGAGCGCGGACGAGGCACGCGCCTATGTCTATAGGGAGTACAAGCGCGGTGCCCGCAGCTTCGACGTCGGCTGCTTCCAGATCAATTACAGGTGGCATGGCGAGGCCTTCCGCTCGATCGAGGAGATGTTCGATCCGCTCGCCAACGCACTCTACGCCGCTCGCCTGCTGCAGGGGCTTCATGCCGAAAAGGGTGACTGGGGTCGTGCCGCCGGCGCATACCATTCGCGGACGCCCGAGTTCGCCAACCGCTACCAGGCCCGGTTCGAACGGCTCTACGCCGGGCTCGCCGAAGCCTCCGAACGCGACATTCCGGATATTCCGGATATCGTGGCGGTCGCCAACGGCGCCGGAGTGCTGTCGGCGGCCGCCCGTGTCAACCGCTATCCTCTCCTGCAGACGGGCGCGTCGACGGGGCTCGGCTCGCTCGTGCCGCTCGGCAACGCTGCTGCCCCGGCCGGTCTCTTCGCCGCACGCCCGGCCGCCGCCGACACGGAGCGGGTGGACTGATGCCGGGCTTCCGCTTCGCCAATCTGTTCCGCCCGACCGTGCTCCTCGCGCTCGCACTCATGGCGGTGATCGTCATGATGATCCTGCCGATGCCGCCCTTGGTGCTCGACATCGGCCTTGCCGCCTCCTTTGCGATCGCGATCCTGATCTTCACGATCACCCTCTTCATCGAGCGTCCGCTCGACTTCTCGGCCTTCCCGACGATCCTGCTCGCCTCGCTGATGCTGAGGCTCTCGCTGAACGTCTCGTCGACAAAGCTCATCATCGGAAAGGGACATACCGGAACGAACGCTGCCGGCGACGTGATCGAAGGCTTCGCCATGTTCATCATGTCGGGCTCGGTCCTCATCGGCCTCGTCGTCTTCGGCGTGCTCCTCATCGTCAACTTCATCGTCATCACCAAGGGTGCGGGCCGGATGGCCGAGGTCGGAGCCCGCTTCGCGCTTGACGGCATGCCTGGCAAGCAGCTTGCCATCGACAGCGACATGAACGCGGGCGCGATCGACCACGCGGAGGCCAAGGCCCGGCGCGAACGCGAACAGGCGGAAACGACCTTCTTCGGCTCGCTCGACGGCGCGTCGAAGTTCGTCAAGGGAGACGCCGTCGCGGGACTTCTGATCACGCTGCTGAACCTTGTCGTCGGGCTCGCGATCGGGGTCGCCGTGCATGGGATGCCCTTTGACCGGGCGCTCGAGACCTACGCGATCCTCACCGTCGGCGACGGACTGGTCAGCCAGATTCCCGCCGTGATCATCTCGATTGCCTCGGCCCTGCTGCTGTCCCGCGGCGGCGTGAAGGGCGCTGCCGACCGCGAGCTGTTCCGCCAGCTCGGGCGCTACCCCTCGGCGCTCCTGACGGTGGCCTTCCTGATGGCGCTCTTCGCGTTTGTGCCGGGCCTCCCTTTCTTTCCGTTCGTCACCGGCGCGCTCATCCTCGGGGCGGCGGGGGAGGCGATGCGGCGAAGCGCACAGAAGGGCGCGGCGGAGGCGGCCCGGGGTGCCGCTCCGAAACCGGACATGCAGCGGAAAAGGTCCATCGGCGACATCCTCGATCTTGACGAGATCCATGTGGAGTTCTCGTCCTCGCTCGTCGCCATGGTGCTCGATCCCGCGACGGGGCTCGACGCGCGGATCGTGAACATGCGCAACCATGTCGCCGCGGTCTATGGGCTCATCCTGCCCGAGATCCGGCTCACCGACGACGCCCTGCTGGAGCCGGGCGAATACCGCATCCGCATCCACGGGGTCGAGCAGGCCCGCGATCGGCTCGTGCCCGACCATGCACTGGCGCTTGTCGCCGGCGCCGAAGACCGAGTGCCCGATGGCCGCGACGTCCGCGAGCCGGTCTACGGCGCGCCCGCACGCTGGATCCCGGCCATCGCGCAGGAGGAGGCCGCGCTCGCCGGGGTCACAGTCGTGGGCGCGACGGAGGTTCTCGCGACCCATCTGCTTGAGGTGATCAAGCGCAACTTCGCGCGCCTTCTGTCGCTCAAGTCGCTGCGCCGTCTGCTCGACGAGTGCGTCAACCTCTCCGACCCGGCGCGCGCGCAGGCGAACAAACGGCTCCTCGACGAGTTGATCCCTGACAAGGTGCCCATCGATCTGCTTCTCTCGGCTCTACGTCTCCTCCTCGACGAGCGCGTGTCGATCCGCAACCTTCCCCTGATCCTGGAAGCCATCGCCGAGGCGCGCGGTGTCGGAAGCCCCGAGGCAGTTTGCGAACATGTCCGGCGCAGACTCGGATTCCAGCTCGTGGCGGAGGTCCGACGCGAGGACGGAAGCGTGCCGCTGGTCCAGCTCGCGCCCGAGTGGGAGGAAACGTTCTCCCTCCACCAGATCGACGGCGAGCGCGGTCTCACCGACATCGCGCTGCCGCCGGAGAAATTCAACCGGTTGGCCGCGAACCTGGCCGAGAAGATCTCGAAGGCCGGGGAGCGGGGAATACATCCCGCCGTCGTCACGTCCGCGCGACGGCGCCGGTTCCTCAAGACCGTGCTCGGCGCGCGCGGCATCTCGGCGCCCGTCCTTTCGTTTGACGAACTCGGCTTCGATGCCAAGCCCGCGATCATCGGCATGGTGGCGATGTGACCGCCACCCTTCAGGCTCTGCTCGATGTGTTCAACATAGCGGCGGTCACCGGCTTCGTCGTCTTCCTCAGGATCGCCGCGGCGATGGCGTTCCTGCCGGGCTTCGGCGAAGCCGTCGTTCCGGTGCGGGTGAAGCTCGCCGTCACCATCGCCTTCACCGCCGTCGTTGCCCCGGCCATGTCCCCCGCCGCCTCCCGCGTGGCCGAAAATCCGGCGGCACTTTTCGCGTGTCTTTGGACGGAGCCCATGATCGGCCTCGCGATCGGCCTCGTGCTTCGGCTGATGGTGATCGCGCTCGAGATCGCGGGGACAATCGCAGCACAGTCCACCTCGCTCTCGCAGCTCTTCGGCGCCGGGGGCGAGCCGATGACCTCCATGTCGCATCTGCTGGTAACGGCAGGCCTGGCGCTCGCAATGATGGCCGGGTTGCATACCAAGGCCGCGGCCCTGTTCCTGCTCTCCTACGAGGTGCTTCCGCCCGGGGCCTTGCCGGCGGCAGAAAGCGTGAGCGACTGGGGCCTTCGCCACATCGCGCACGCCTTCGCGTTCGGCTTCAGCCTCGCCGCTCCCTTCGTGCTCGCCTCGGCGATCTACAATGTCGCCCTCGGCGCCATCAATCGCGCGATGCCGCAGCTCATGGTCTCCTTTGTTGGCGCCCCGGCACTGACCGCGGGGGCGCTTGTCCTTCTCGTCATGGCCGCACCTGCGGGTCTGGCGCTCTGGCTCGGCGTCCTTGACGCGCTCCTCGCGGACCCTTTCGGAGTGCCCGGGTGAGCATCGACGACGACAGCGAGAAGGAACACGAGCCGACACAGAAACGGGTCGACGAGGCGCGAAAACGCGGCGAGGTCGTCCGCTCTGCCGAGATCGGGCTCGCCGCCGCCTATGGCGGGCTGCTCGTCGCCGCGCTTGCAACCGGCGCGCCAGCGCTGCGCGGTTTCGGTGACGCCGGGATGGCGCTGCTCGCCCGACCCGAGGGCGCCTCGGAACTCATCCTTCGCGGCGAGGGCATGGGCGCCGGCGGGGCGATCGCGGCGATGCTTCTCCCGGTGTTGCCGTTCTTCCTCTTCCCGGCGATCGCCGTTCTTGCCAGCCTTCTGGCGCAGCGGGCCATCGTGGCCGCGCCGGAGCGTCTCATGCCGCGGCTCGAACGGATCGACCCGATCGGCAATGCCCGCCGGAAGTTCGGGCGCGAGGGCGTCTTCGAGTTCGCCAAGAGCGCGGCCAAACTCTCACTTGTCTCCGCCATGCTCGGCTGGTTTCTTGCGCGGCACCTTCCCCGCACGCTCCTCGCCCAGAGCCTTGACGCCGGGCCGCTGGCTGCGGAACTCGGCCGCCTTGTCGTCGCGTTCCTGCTTCTCGTGCTCGCGATCAGCGCCGTGATCGGCGCCGTCGACTACCTCTGGCAATGGCAGGAGCATCTGCGGCGAAACCGGATGTCGCGACAGGAGTTGATGGAGGAGTTCAAGGAATCCGAGGGCGATCCCCACATCAAGGGCCAGCGCCGGCAGCGGGCCGAGGCCATCGCCACCAACCGCATGCTCGCAGATGTGCCCAGGGCCGACGTCGTCATAGTGAACCCCACGCACTTCGCCGTCGCACTCCGCTGGGATCGCGCGAGCCGTCGGGCCCCCGTCTGCGTCGCCAAGGGAGTGGACGAGGTCGCCGCGCGCATTCGCGCGGCCGCGGCGACGGCCGGCGTGCCGGTCCGGTCGGATCCGCCCACGGCGCGGGCAATCCACGCGACAGTGCGGATCGGGCAGGAGATCCTGCCGGACCACTATGCGCCCGTGGCCGCCGCGATCCGTTTTGCGGAGGCCATGCGTCGTCGCGCCGGCGCACGGCACGGCCGATGACCGATCCGCGACAAATGATCGTCCTCCAGCGTCTCGCTGCCCTCTGGAAGGAGCGCGATCTCTCCGTGCTCGCTGCAGCGGAGGCAAGGGTCCGGGCCGCCATGGCCGAGGTGAGGCAACTCGATGCCGCGCTCGCCGGGGCGCGCCGCACGGCGGCCGAAACCGCCGATCCGGCCACGCATCGCACCCTCGAAGGCTTCGCGCGATGGTCTCAGGAGCGTCGGACTTGCCTTTCCGAACGGCTTGACACGGCGCAGCGTGAGACAGCGACCGCCGGGGACCGCGCCCGAACGTCCTTCGGCCGCTGGGACGTCTTGGATCAGTTGGCAAGGGCGGTACGGACCCGTCCAGGGCCGGGCACATAAGCCGCGCCCATGCAGGATGGCGCCGGCGCCACGGCTGCGATGGGGTCAGCGCGACACGACGATTTCCTCAACCAGGCTGCACCCGGGGCAGCGGGCCCGGTTGACGCCGGGCGTGTAGCAGCCCGAGGATGCCTTTCGGAGCGATCGCGCGATGCCGGCAGGATGCCGATCAAGCTCGCGCCCTCGGCGCGGATGCGCGGCTCAGCTGTCCTGGCGAACGATGTCCACGATCAGGACGTCGACGACCGCGGCACCGAGCGATTTCCGCGCCACCTCGAGGAGCGCATTCCGGAGCATATCCATGTTGTTCGACTCCGTGAAGGCGCCGCCGAAACCGCCGGAGTTGGCGTGATCGAACAGCACCTGGAGAAACACGTCGCGGAGCTTCGGCTCACGGGCATAGACCTGCTCGGTTGCGCCGGCGGCGACCTCGAGCGTGATCGACAGGATCACGAGCGCGGCGACCTCGCCATTCTCGACAATCGGGACGACGAACTGGTTGTTGAGCTTGACGTATTCATGCGCGGGCACTGCCTCGGTGTCGGTCTCCGCCCCGTCGTCTGGCAGGACGCGTTCGTGCCCTGTTGTTTCGGTGCCGGGATTTCCGCATTTTTCGGCTGCCATGTTCTCCGCCGCCGGGGGACGCAGGAGATAGCCGGCGCCACCCCCCCCGACGAGCCCGGCAATCGCAAGGAGGACAGGCAGGAGCTTGCGCATGGGCCACCTCAGAAGGGCAGGAGAACGTCGGCGACCTGCTGTCCGTAGCGCGGCTGCTGGACATCGGTAATCTGCCCGCGGCCGCCGTAGGAAATGCGCGCGCCCGCGATCTTGTCATATGTGATCTCGTTCTGGCGCGAGATGTCGGCAGGCCGCACGAAACCCTGCACGATCAGCTCACGCACCTCGAAGTTGACCCTGACCTCCTGCGAGCCCTGGATCCTGAGGACACCGTTCGGCAGCGTCTCGACCACCGTGGCCGCCACGCGAAGGGTGAGCTTTTCCTTACGCGCCACGCTGCCGTTGCCCTTGTAGTCGGAGGAGGAACTGGTGCCGTAGGCGTCCGCGAGGCTCGCGCCGGCGGGCATGTTCCGGTCGATCCGCTGCGGAATGCCCAGCAGGTTGGGAATGCCCATGCTGTCGGAACCGGAGCGCGACCGCCCGGTGGTGTTCGAGATCTCGGCCTTGTCGTCGATCTCGATCACCACGGTCAGGATGTCCCCGCGCCGGCCCGCCCTCCGGTCTCCCAGAAGGGAACCGCGACCGCCGGTCCACAGCGACGCCTCGTCGCCAGCGTAGGCCTGCGGCTGCATGTCGGGCAATCCCGGTGTGGTCATCGCGTAGAATTCGCCCCCGGTCTCGACCGGCGTGAAGGCGGGTGCCTTGCCCACATCCTCAAGCCGCTGGCACGCGCAAAGCAGGGCTGCAAGTGCCAGCACCAGGCCGTATCTCATCCCGTAACTCCCTCTCATGGATTGGACGCGACGCGCACCGACCCGTCGTCGGCAACCACGCCGAGAACGATCGTGCGGGAGGCGACGTTCATCACCTTGACCCGATCGCCCGCACCGCCCCGGCCGAGCGCGCGGCCCTCGGCGGTGATGACAAGCGGCCCGGCCGAATACTTCAGGACCACGGCCTGGTTCCGGTCCACGATCGCCGGCGCTCCGAGATCGGACGTCCGGATCGGTCGGCCCTGATAGATCGTCACCCGCGTCTCACGCCCCAGAACCTCGGCAGTGTTGCTGGCCGTTCCCGGAATGCTTCCGGCGACCAAGGCGACATCGTCGGGGCCGAGGACGGTCTCTGCCCTCAGCGTACGCACCGCAACGAGCGTTTCCGCCCGCGCCGGGTCCACGAGCGTCAGAAGGAGCGGGATCGCGAGCCACCACATCATCGCACCTGAGTCGTGGCAGAGAGCATCTGGTCGGCCGCAGTGATAACCTTGGCATTCAGTTCGTAGCCGCGCTGCGCCTCGATCAGGTCGGTGATCTCGCGCACCGCATCTACGGAGCTGTCCTCGAGGAACCCCTGACGCAGAGTGCCGGCCCCGTTTTCCCCTGGAGCAGCGATCGTCGCGGGGCCAGAAGCCGAAGTCTCGAGGAAGAGGTTGGAGCCGATCGCCTCTAGCCCCTTTTCGTTCACGAAGCCGGCGAGGGTGAACTGGCCGAGGAGTTCCGGCTGGACCCGGTCGCTGAAGTAGGCATAAACTTCGCCCGCGGCGTTGACCGAGACCGTCCGCGCATCCGTGGGAATGGTGATCCCTGGCGCCACCTGATGACCGTCGGATGTCACGACAAGCCCGTCGGCGGACCGTTTCAGGGCCCCGTCCCGGGTATAGGCGGAAAGACCCGAGGGCAGCGTCACCTCGAGATAGCCGAGGCCCTCGATGGCCAGATCGAGGTCGCCCCCGGTCGCCGAAAGCGATCCCTGCGAGACGTTGATCGTCACTGCGGCAGGGCGAACGCCGAGGCCGAGTTGCACACCGGTCGGTACCACCGTGCCATTGCTGGCATTGATCGTGCCGGGGCGGGTGAACTGCTGGTAGTGCAGGTCGGCAAATTCGGCCCGTCGCGCGTTATAGCCCGTGGTCGACATGTTGGCGAGGTTGTTGGAGATCACCTCCACCTTCATCTGCTGGGCGCTCATGCCGGTCGCGGCAATCTGGAGGGCTCGCATGGGTAGTGCTCCTTAGCTTCTGCCGAGTGTCTGGATCACCGCCCGGATGCGCTGATCCTCGCTGTCGAGGAATCCCTGGCCCATCTCGTAGGCGTGCTGCACCTCGATCATCCGGGCGATTTCCGTCACTGAATTTACATTCGAGTTTTCCAGAAATCCCTGAAAAACTACTCCGCTCTCAATCGGTTCAATGCCTCCCCGGACCTCGAGCCGTGTGCCCCCGGAATGCAGCAGGCCCGTCGGATCAACGGGCTGGAAAAGCCCGATCTGTGCGACCGGCGCACCGTCCGCCGAAACCGTGCCGTCCGGCGCGACCGCGACGGTGCCGGCGTCAAGGGGCACGAAGACCGGCGCACCCCCGAGATCGAGAAGCCGGTGGCCGTCCGCGGTCACCAGCTCACCCTCTGCCGACGAGGTGAAGGCACCCGCCCGGGTCAGCCGGGGGCCCTCGGGCGTATCAATCTGGAAGAACCCCTCACCTTCGATGGCGAGGTCGAAGGTGCCCCCGGTCTTGACCAGAGTGCCTTGCGCTAGACTGACCAGGCGACCTTCCGCGGCGGCCATCGAAAGCGAAGGCTCCTCGCGCCCGAGGTCGGCCACGTGCTCGGCGAAGATCACACCCTCCTTGCGAAACCCGGTGGTGGACAGGTTGGCGATGTTGTTTGCCACCGCCCGCATCTCGGCCATGAGCCCCGACTGACGGTTGAGCGTCGTGTAGAGCGCGTTCTCCATGGCTCAGATTCCCGCGATCATCGGTACGATCCGGTCGTGAAAGAAGCTCACCAGCGCGGCCGACATGTAGGTCATCGAAACCCAGAAGACCGCTATCATCGCACCCACCTTTGGCACGAAGGTCAGCGTCATCTCCTGGACCGAGGTCAGCGCCTGCAGGAGGCCGATCGCCACGCCCATGACAAGCGCGACCAGAAGTAGCGGAGCCGATATCTGGACGGAGATCCACAGGCCCTGGCGCATGGTGTCGAAGAAGATCGCCTCTTCCATCGTCACACCGGCATCCTGAGGATTTCCTGGTAGGCTTCGACGACCTTGTCGCGGAGCGTCACGGCGGTCTCCACTGCCAGTTCGCTCGCGGCGAGCGCCTCGACCAGAGCATGGGGGTCGGCCCCCCCGGTCATCGCGGACCTTGCCGTCGCCTCGCCAGCCTTCAGGGTATCCGCAAGACCTCCCAGCGCCTGTGCAAAGCCACCCGCGGCGTCCGCCGTGTTCGACGACGGTTGCGTGGCCGACCGGGCTTGCGCGTAAGTCTGCGCGGCAAAAGAGGTTCTGATGTCCATTCTGGACCTCCTCTTGGGTTATCGGCGCAAGAGGTCGAGCAGGCTTGCCGACATCTGCCGGGCCTGATCGAACATCCTGAGGTTCGCCTCGTAGCTGCGCTGCGCTTCGCGCGCGTCAGCGATTTCGACCACCAGATCGACATTCGAGCCGTCGTAGTAGCCATTCTCGTCCGCGAGCGGATTGCCCGGATCGAGCACTTTCGCGAGTTCCGTCCGGTCGAGCTCAGGCTCGCCGGTCCGCACCTCTCCGGTCCTTCGGCCGTCTTGCATCACGGCCTCGAACCGTATGACCTTGCGGTGATAGCCCGGCGTGTCCGCGTTCGCGATATTCTCCGAGACGTGGCGCAGGCGCATGGCCTGTGCCTCCATGCCGCTCGCCGCGATCGAGAGGGAGGTTGTGAAGTCGCTCATCGTTCACCTCCCTCAGCGCCGTCCGAGGCTTGCCCGGAGAATGCCGAGCGACTTGCCATAGATCGCCAACGCAAGGTCGTGCTCGCGCTTCACGTCGGCGGCCTTCACCATCTCGGCCTCGAGCGACACGGAATTGCCGTTGGGTGACGGCGTCCCCGGCGCGTGCCGGTCCGAGGCGACAAACGCGACCGGCACCGCAGACTCCGCGATATGGCCCGCGCGCGTCGTCCGGAGCGGCACGGCGTCCGGGGCACGATAGATCTCGGCGAAATCGGGCAGATCCTGGGCGCGATAGCCGGGAGTATCGGCATTGGCGACGTTCTGCGAAATGATGAACTGCCGCGCCGCAGCGTGAGCCGCAAGCGACGAAGCGATCGTCAGCACCTCGGGTTTCTCGAACATCGGGGCTTCTCCTCCGAACTTTCAATCAAGCCTTAACCCCGATTCCTTTAGAAACGGTTGCGAACAAAAGGAGATCAGAATGGCGATCCTCGGGCTTGAGATGCTGAGGGCCGAGATCGGCGGTTGCAGGGCGATGCACCGGCTTGCACGTGTGACCGAGGTCGGTCGCGGTGTCCTGACCGTTTGCGGTATCGGCGACGACTGGCGGCTCGGGGACCGGGTGCGACTGGCCGACGGAATCCATGTCGGCGGAGAGATCGTGGCGCTGGGCAACGGCCGCGCCACGATCCTGACTGACGAGCCGGCAGACGGTATTCGCCTCGGCGACCGGATCGAGAACCTTGGCGCCGTCGGAATCGCTCCCGACGACAGCTGGATCGGCCTGCCGAAGGGATCGATGACGCGGCCGATCCAGCTGTCGTCGGG
>NZ_WBUS01000012.1 GCF_008933605.1 Albidovulum sp. | reverse complement strand
GCATGCCCCGCCGGGGCCCTGTGCGGCGGCGGCATCGCCCCCCGCACGCCGGCAGCGCGGCAGGCATCGCCGCCAGGTGCCGGCGCCCGGGCGGTCACGGCCTCGTCCAGCCGTTGCGTCCGATCGCGACGACTCCGCCAAGGCTTTCGAGACTGTCGATGAGGATCTGCCGGGCATAGACAGGGTTGTGCGCGTAGATCCCCGGATCCTTGGCAACAAACTGGTAGTTGTAGGCCGCCTTCAGAAGGCGCGGCGTCCACTGCATGTACCGGTTGGGATAGCCCCGCTCCTCCCCGTCCGCCACACCGTTGCCATCGAGATCGGCAAAGAAATAGGGATAGGCATCCGGCGCATAGGCAATCGCGGCACCCGCGACCTCCCGCGCATAGGCGGATATCGCATGTCCGAGCCACTCGTGCAGGGTCGCGACTTCCCCGGCCACGCCTTCGGTGCTGTCCCCGTCTCCGTCGGTGTCCCGAGGATCGTTGCGGATCGCGGCCAGTCCGGCGGCGCCGTGGCACCGCGCGCAGCGGGCGGCGTCGACATCGAGCCCGTGCGGGTCGTGGCACGCGGCGCAGTTGTCGAGGCCGCGCACATGGGCATAGCGCCCCGCGTAGGTCTTGCCCGGATACTCGTAGCCGCCATGGGCGGCGGACCCCATGAGACTGGCGGCGGCGGCGCGGTAGTGGACGTTGACGAACGAAAGCTCCGGCGAGACCGCGTCTTCGCCCTTTCCGGCCACTGCATCGTCCAGGTCGCCCGAGGATTGCCGACCCTGGTGGCAGACCATGCAGACAGCGGACACACCCAGGTCGGTGGCCACCGCACCGCTGGGAAAGGTCACCTGCCGCAGATCCGTCGCCGCGAGGCCATGGCAGGCGGCGCAGTCGACGGTGGACCCGATGAGAGCCGGGTGGTCGACGACGCCCGCAGCGGTCCCGTCGCCGCCGAGGAGGTCGCGCAGGCCGGGGCTGGAGTGACACCCGGCGCAGGTCGGCGGGATGGCGCCATCCTCGTTCCAGTGGCGGAACGCTTCCGAGGCCGGGTCGGCGTGCGGAGAGTTCAGCCAGGACTCCACGATCCCCGACAGGGCGCTGGACTCCTGCCCTTCGGCATTGAACAGGGGGGTCAGGGACAGGCATGCTGCCATGACGGCAGACCGGATCGTTCTGGGGAACATGACGCGACCTCGCATTCACTCGTCGGGCGCCCTTCGCGCGCCCATTCTGCCACGGGCCCGGCGACCCGGCCTGATGCGGATCAAGGAGGCGCAGGCGCACGGGGCGAGAATGTTCGGATGACGCCGGCGCGCGGAGAAACAGGCAGCGAACCGTCCGCCGCGGAGAAGGTCGCGGCGGTCGCCGAGATGCTGCGCGACAGCACCGGCGCGCCGGCCGAGGTCCGCGAGACGAGCATGGCCTGGGTCTTCCTGACGCCCGCCCTCGCCTACAAGATGAAGAAACCGATCCGCCGCAACTCGATCGACTTCACCAGCCTGGACTTGCGCCACGATGCCTGCGCCGGAGAAGTCAGGCTGAACCGCCGGCTCGCGGCGGACGTCTATCTCGGCCTCTCGCGGCTGGCGCGGGATCGGGACGGGACGCTCGCGCTCGACGGCCCGGGCGCGACCCTGGAATGGCTCGTCCGCATGCGGCGGCTATCGGACGCGGGCTTCCTCGACCGGCGCCTCGAGGCGGGCACGATCACGGAGGCCGGCATCGATGCGGTCGCGGAGCGTCTTGCCCGGTTCCACCGGACCCGCCGCGCCGAACATCCCCCGGCCGAGAGCTACCTCGGCCGCTACCGGGAAAACATCGGGGAAACCCGCGACCTTCTCGGCGAGCCACCCTTCGCCCAGGCGGCGCCGAGACTGGCGCGCCTGACGGCCCTGCTCGCGCGGGTGCTCGACGAGGAACCGGCGCTGCTCCTGTCGCGCCTGCATGCGGGCCGCGTGGTCGAAGGCCATGGCGACCTTCGCCCCGAGCATGTCTGGCTCGGCCCGCCCATCCGCGTCATCGACTGCCTCGAACTGGCGCGGCTGTTCCGGCTTCTCGACCCGTTCGAGGAATATGCGACGCTCGCCATGGAGTGCGCGGCGCTCGGCGCCGATCGGGTCAGCCCGCGCCTGCGCGCGGTGGCGTGCAGGCGCCTCGACGACGATCCCGGCGACCGGCTCTGGGCCTTCTACACGGCGTACCGGGCGACCTTTCGCGCGCGGCAGGCGCTGGCCCATCTCCTCGACCCCGCGCCACGGACGCCGGGGAAGTGGCCGCCGCAGGCGGAGCGCTACCTCGCCGAGGCCGAGCGCGCCGCGGCTATTCTGGAAACGCCAGAAGCTCCGTGATCGAGCCGTTGGCATGAAGGCGCCCGATCGCCTCGGCGACGAGCGGCACGGCGGAGACCACCTCGACCCGCCGCGCGGCGAGGTCTGGCGGAAGGCGGAGCAGCGGAACGGTGTCGGTCACCAGCCACCGGTCGACGGAGGCATCCTCGACCGCCCCCTCGGCACCGCCGGTGAACAGGCCGTGGGCCGCGACGGCCATGACCTCGGTCGCGCCCCGCTCCTTCAGCGCCCGCGCCGCCCGCACCATGGTCCCGCCGGATGCGATCATGTCGTCGAAGACCACCGCTACCGCATCGTCGATGTCGCCGACGAGATGGGTGCCGCTGACCACGCCGGCGCTGCGCCGCTTTTCCATGAAGGCGGATCCCACCTCGCGCCCGAGCGTCGCCTCCAGCATCTCGCGGAAAAGCTGCGCCCGCTTCACGCCGCCCGCGTCCGGCGAGACCACCGTCACCCTTTGCCCGCCGAGTTCCGGGGCGAGATGGCGCGCGAAGAGCCCGTGTGTGTCGAGATGCCAGGCGGGGCAGCGGAAGGCGTTCTGGAAGGCCGCCAGATTGTGCACCTCGACCGTGACGACGGCATCCGTGCCCGCCGCTTCGATCAGCCGCGCGATCGTCCGCGTCGCCACCGGGTCGCGCGCCTTGGTCTGGCGGTCCTTGCGCGAATAGGCAAGGTAGGGCGCCACCGCCGTGACCCGCGCCGCGCCGTCGTCCTTCAGCGTCGCCAGGAACAGCAGGAGCCGCACGAGCCTGTCGTTCACGCTCTGCCCGTCGCCGCCCTCCAGCCCCTGGATCACGTAGACATCCTGGCCGCGCACGCTGACCAGCGGACGCGCCTTGTGTTCTCCATCGTCGAAGTCCCGCACCTCGTGCGGCTGGAGCCGCGTCTTCAGATGCCGGGCCACGCGGTCGCCGAAGGACCGCGCCGCGTCGAGTGCAAAGATCTGCATCGGTCTTCCCCCGGTTGGTGACACCTGAAGGATGCCCCAATCCGGCCCTGACCGCCCTTGATCCGGATCATGCCGCGGGGCATTCCTGCCACTCCGCCGCGACGGCACGCCCCCCCCTCACGGGCCGCCGGTTGACGAACGCGCGGGGGCACCCTACCTCTGTCCGCATGTTGGTCCACGCAGATCATTTCCGTTTTCTCCTGCTGAACCGCCCGCATCCCCGGGCGGTGTAGGCGCGTCGGCGCCTGCCATACCTCCCGGGGTCTCCTCACCGTCCTGAACCAAGCGCGCGACGAGCGATCGTCAGAGGAGAGATCATGTCCAGCATCCGTCATCCCCGGCCGTCGGCGAACGGCCATCCCGAACCTCCCATATCCCGGACGCACGGGACCCCGGTCCTGGCCGACGCCGACCGCCGGCAGCTCTTGCGCCACCTCGCCTGGTGCGAAGCGGCGGAGCGGGACGCCTCACCCTATCTTGGGCATGTCCTGCGTCACCGGATCGCTGCGAGCAGCCCGTGTGGCATGGAACCGCCCGCGGATGCCGTTGCCGGCGGATGCCGCGTGACCTATTCGATCGGCGACGGTCCGGCACGTACCGGCCTCTTGGCCCATAACGCCCGCGATGCGGCGACGGGCATCGGTGTCATCCCCGTCCTCTCGCTCCTCGGCGCGACCCTGATCGGGCTGAGGGTCGGACAGACCGTGCCGATGCTTTGCGAGGACGGCACCGTGACCAGGCTGACGGTCCTCGGCGTCGCCCGCCCGGCCTGATCGGCGAGCCCCGCCCCGCGGGCCCTGCCCGCTCAATTCCGTTGCCGTTCGTTCCACCCATCCCGAAGGGAGCTGACCCGATGTTGACCCAAATGACCCACCCCAAAGCCAAAGACCGCGCGCGCCATCCGAAGATTGTCATCAGTGCCGACGATCTCGTCCATATCGAGGCCCTCGCGGAAGGCGCGATGCTGCGCAACCCGGCTCTCGCCGACCGGCTCCTGGACGAGCTCGGCCGCGCCCGCATCGTTCCCGCCGGCAAGATGCCGAAATCGGTCGTCGCGATCGGCAGCCGGGTGACCTACCGCGACGAGGCTGCGGGGCAGGTGAAATCCGTGACGCTGGTCTACCCGGAGGAGGCCGATATCACGCGCCAGCGGGTTTCGGTGATGACACCGATCGGCGTGGCGCTTCTCGGTCTTGCCGAAGGCGCGGCCTTCTACTGGGACACGCGCGACAACCAGCGGCGGATGCTGACGGTCATCCGCGTCGAGCAGGACGCCGGGAGCGGGAGCTGAAAGGCTCCGTCGCGGCGGCGACCAGGCGGCACGGGCATTCCGTCCCGGCCCGGCGCCCCTGATCCCGGGCGCAGGCTCCGGCCCATGGCCGCCTCCCGGGCCGCCGTCAACCCCTCCCCTGGACATCGCGCCATGACCCCGCACCGCCTTCGCAAGATCTGCGCCCGATGCAAGCTCGTCTTGCCGCGCGCCGCCCTCAACAGGTGCCCGCGCTGTCTCGCACCCGTCGCGCCCCCAAGCGCCGCGGCCGGCATGCTGTGCCGGCTTTGCGGCCGTCCGCTGCCCCGCGCCCATGCGGGCAACTGCCCGGCCTGCGCCGCAGCCGCCATGCATGCCGGAAGAACGCACGAGATCGGGGGGCCCCGGGAATGACCGCGAAACAGCACGCGCGCAGCCTCGTCTGGCCGACGATCCTGATGGTCCTGAGTTTCGCCCTCGTCCTCTTCGGAGCCGATCTCGCCGCGCAACTCCGGCTTGGCGGAAACGTCGCGCTGGCCGCGACGGCACTCACCTATTTCGCCACCGCGTGGTTCGCGAGCCGCATTCTCGCGGTGGCGCTCGACAGGGCGGCGCGGCGGCGGCCCTTCCCGCGGCTCCTGAAGGACCTCGTCGCGGCCCTGCTTTTCTTCGCCGCCCTCATCGGAGCGGCGGCGCTCGTCATGGGCCAGGGCGCCACCGGCGCACTGGCCGGATCGGGACTCGTGCTTGCCATGCTCGGCTTTACCATCCGCAACGTGGTGGCCGACACGCTTTCGGGAATCGCGCTCGGCGTCGAGGCGCCGTTCAGGATCGGCGACTGGGTCGAGATCGACGGATTGGCCCGCGGCAAGATCATCGAAATCGGCTGGCGCACCACGCGGCTGCTGACCAGGGACTCCACCTACATGATCCTTCCCAACAGCCAGATCGCGCGCCAGCGCATCACGAACTACTCGGCGCCGAGGCCGAAGTACCGGGCGCAGATATCGATCACGCTCGACCACACCATGACGGTGGACCGCGCGCGCAGGATTATGCTCGACGCCGTCAAGCAGGCGAACCTGATCCAGCGGGACCCGCCGCCGGACGTCCGCGTGCTGGCCTACGAGGAAAGCGGGATCACCTATGCCCTGCGCTACTGGCTCACCCGCTACGACCGCGACATGGACTGTCGGGACGAGGTCTACAGTCTCGTGGACGAGGCCCTGCGCCGGGAAGGGTCGGTCGCCCCGCACCGCCGGATCGAGCTGATCCGCACGAAGGCGCACCCCGGCCCGGCAGGCATGGCGGAGGAAACGCCGCGCGCTCTGCATCCCTTCCGCCCCTGAGGGCGGGCCCCGAATGCTCAAGCCGTCCCGGCCTGCAACCCGGGGCGGACCGCCGGCCCGGCGCGTCACCTGCCGAAGCCGAGGCCCTGCAGACGTCTCCGGCGCTCAGGCACACCCGCCCTTCTTGCGGGTCTCGGAGACCGTGGCGGTTGCAACGGCACGGCATCCGTGCCGTTGCAACTCCAGTGTTCTAGGCGTCCGCGCGGTCCCGGGGCGTGACCACATCGCGCAGCGATGCTGCCGTAAGACCGCTCGCGATCAGGCCGTCCACGACGTCCGGAATCTGGCCTCGGGACATCCCGAGATCGGCGAGCGTCGCATCGCTGAGCTGATGCAGGGCCGCTATCGTCTTGCGCCTTTGCCAATTCGACAGCGGCGCGGAGATCAGGCGACGGATGAAGCCCTTGCGTCCCTTCGCGGGTTCAGGGACCGGCCCCTCGGCCGCCCAGTACGTCTTCTCCTGGTAGATCATGACATTGTCCTTCTCGGATCGGTTCCGCTCCGCTTCGGGCGGAGCCGCGACTGCAGGAAACCGGATCGCGGGCATCACACCTGGTCGTATCCCGCGCGGCGCATGAAACAGCGCGCGCGAGGATTTCCGCATCCGGTCAACGATCACGATTTTCCCCGGGCAAGGGACGCCACGACGCGTCCCGCCCGGGGTCAGGCGCGGTTCAGCAGCGATCCTGCGAAGCGCAGGAGCCTCCTCTGAAGGCTGGACGTCATCATGTTTTGAATATGGCCGTTTTGCCGGACCTTTCAATCGGCCGGGCGCGCCTCTTGCCCGCCGCAGCCTCATCTCCGCCGCCGCGCGGATCCCGCGCCCTCAGGACCGGCGCCTTCGACCGGATGGGCCGGACACGGTGACCGGCTGGCTTACGACGTCGAGGAGCGTGATCGTGCCGAAGGTGCAATCCGTGCGCAGCAAGGGCGCGCTCTGACCGGCTGAGAGTCCGATCACGGTCGCGCCGGCGAGCGAGAACACCGACAGATGATCAGTGTCGGCCTGCCGTGCCATGCGGTGGAAGAGCAGGCCCGTCCGCGGCTCGCCCTGGTTGATCCGATAGCGGATCAAGCTGTTCCCGATGGCGAGTTCCGGCGGAACATCCGCCTCTTCAACCACCTGACAGTGTGCGCGCTTTCTCCGCAGGATTTCGTTGACCAGCCTGGAGATCACCGCGTTCGAGGCCGCGCATCGCTGCAGGTGCGATTCCATCAGCCGGATATCCTTCATCGTAAGGCGCGTGGCGGCACCGTGGTCGCGCAGCGTTGCCAGCACCGCCGCGGAAACTCCCGTCGGGCCGAGCCCTTCGTGGTTGTCGTGATTGCCGAGCATGACATCTCCCCGACGGCGCGCCGTCGTTCAGCAAGAAACACTGCGTACTTCAGGAGAGCCCCGGGCGGTGATGTCGGTCGCAGACGCTCACACCACCCGGGGGAGCGGGCGCGTCAGAAGGATGAACCTCGGATCTGCATCACTTTTGACCATCGATCGATCCTAGGAAGGCCGCCGTGGGGTGTCAATCGCGGGCAGGGTGAAGGAGCTCGATCCCGCGCAGGTCACAACATGGGCGGGGTGCAGGCGCAGGCGACCACGGCGACCGTCTTGCCGATGTTGCGCAGCGTGTAGGGCTGGCGGCCGATCAACTGGTAGCCGCCGCCCCGACGAAGCACCCGTCTCTCGGACCCGACGGTGACCTCGACGGTTCCGGTCAGCACGACGGCCGCCGTCTCGCCGTCGTGGGAAATCGGCTCGTCGCCGGTGCCGGCACCGGGCTGGTAACGTTCGATGAAAAGCTGCAACTGCTTGTCGCGGCGTTCGGCGGCCAGCACGCGCAGGTCGGCCTCGCCGCGCGCGACCACCGCAAGGTCGTTGCGGTCGAAGAACATGACGTTGCGCTGCGAGGACGGCAGCGCGAAGAAGTCCGCCATCGAGATCGGCACCGCCGACAGGATCCGGTGCAGGGAGGCAAGCGAGGGCGAATGCGTCTCCTGCTCGATGAGCGAGATCGTCGAATTGGTGACCCCCGCCCGTTTTGCCAGCTCGCGCTGCGAGAGGCCCGCACGCTCCCGCACCGCGCGCAGGCGGGCGCCGATGTCGAGACCGGCAGAGACCGGCGTGTCCGGCTGGCGCCCTTTCGCGGCGGGTTTCGCCCCCATGATCGTCGTTCCCCCGTATCACCGGCCGCGCGGCGCGCCCATCCGACGGCGATATGCGCAACGCCTCGCCGGTCGTCAATGCAGTCGCGCTGGCTCATCAGGCTTGACTGTAAAGTATTTCATGACATGATTGCATAAAAATCAAACACAAACACGCCGGGAGGGCCAGCCGTGAGCGCCAGAGAAACCTTCAGCAGGCTTTCGGGCAAGCTTTTCATCGACGGTGACTTCGTCGCCAGCGCCTCGGCCGACCGGCTCGACGTGATCGACCCCGCGACCGAGGAGCGGATTGCCGAGATCGCGGACGCCGCGGACGGCGAGGTGGACGCCGCGATCGAGGCGGCACTGGTTGCCGGCAGGCGCTGGAATGCCATCGACATGCGCTCGCGTGCCGTCGTCATGCACGAGATCGCCGCCGTGATGCGGCGCGACAAGGCGCTCTATGCCGAATACCTCACGCGGGAAGAGGGCAAGCCCTACAAGGAATCGCTCGACGAGGTTTCGTGGTGCGCCACGGCGATGGATTACTATGCCGAGGTCGCGCGGCACGAGGCGGGGCGCATCGCCGGCACCACGGTTCCCGGCCAGTTCCATTTCGCCGTGAAGGAGCCACTCGGCACCGTCGTCATCATCCTGCCCTTCAACTATCCCCTCGTGCTTCTCTGCTGGGAAGCCGCCGCCGCGGTGGCCGCCGGCAATGCCGTGATCGTCAAGCCGCACGAGCAGACGAGCGTCACCACGCTGAAGTTCATGGAACTCTTCAACGGCCTGCCGCAAGGCCTGATGCAATGCGTCACCGGAGGCCCGCGCGTCGCCCAGCGGCTTGTCGCCAGCCGCAAGACGCATGGCGTGGCCTACACCGGCTCGGTTCCCGTGGGCCAGGCGGTGGCGCGGACCTGCGCCGAGACGTTCAAGCCATGCCTGATCGAGGCATCCGGCAACGACCCGTTCATCGTGATGCCCTCCGCGCCGCTCGACATGGCCGCGCGCGGTGCCGCCTTCGCGGCATATCTCAACTGCGGACAGGTCTGCACCTCGGCGGAACGGTTCTACGTGCACGAGGCCATCCACGACCAGTTCGTCGAACGGCTGGTGGCCGAGGCGAAGAAGCTGCGCGTCGGAAACGGCCTTGAAGAGGTCGACATGGGCCCGATGGCGACCCGCCGCCAGCGCGACCGGTTCGAGGCGCTGATCGCCAACGCGCGCAAGCAGGGGGCGAAGGTGGCGACCGGCGGCGGGCGGCCGGCATCGCTGAACAAGGGCTGGTATGTCGAGCCCACGGTGCTGACCGAGGTCACTCCGGACATGACGATCCTGCAGGAGGAAAGCTTCGGCCCCGTGGCGCCGATCTGCCGGGTGAAGAGCTTCGACGAGGCCGTCGAGCTGGCCAACCGCTCCGAGTTCGGGCTGGGCGCGAACCTCTACAGTTGCGACACGACCGAGACCTTCCGCGCCGTGCGCGAGATCCAGTCGGGAATCCTCTGGATCAACGCGCCGCTTCTCGACAACGACGCCCTGCCTTTCGGCGGGCGCAAGCTTTCCGGGAACGGGCGCCAGCTTGGCCCCGAGGGGCTGAACCAGTTCCAGAACACCAAGTTCGTGATGATCGACCCCGGGGCGAGCATCCAGGACTTCTGGTGGTTCCCCTATGCGCGCGAGGAAAGCTATCCCGGCACGCGCTGACAGCAGGACATTGCAAGGATGGCAACGGATTTTCCCGAACGGGTCGAAGTCGCGATCATCGGCGGTGGCGTGGCCGGCTGTTCGGTCGCCTACCACCTGACGAAGATCGGCATCACCGATGTCGCGCTCTTCGAGCGGCGGCAACTGACCAGCGGCACGACCTGGCATGCGGCGGGGCTTGTCACCCAGTTGCGGGCCACGCGACGGATGACCGAGCTTGCCAAATACACTGGCGAGCTTTTCGGCGAACTCGAGGCCGAGACCGGGCAGGCGACGGGGTTCAAGCGGAACGGTTCGCTCAGGGTGGCCAACACCCCGGCGCGCTACGAGGAGCTTGCCCGCGGGGCCTCCATGGGGCGCAACTTCGGCCTACCGGTGGAACCGGTCACGCCCGGCGAGATCCGGGAACGCTGGTCGCCGGTTTCCACCGAGGGCATCGTCGGCGGCTTCTGGTTTCCCCATGACGGACAGGTGAACCCGGCCGATGTGACGCAGGCCTATGCGCGCGGCGCCCGGATGCGGGGGGCGCGGATCTTCGAGAACACGGGCGTAACCCGGATCGTGGTGGAAAACGGCAAGGCCGCCGGGGTGATGACCGACAGGGGCCTGGTGCGCGCCAATACGGTCGTCCTCTGCAGCGGCATGTGGTCGCGAGACCTGGCGGCGCAGGCGGGCGTCACCATCCCGCTGCACGCGGCCGAACATTTCTACTGCGTGACCGAGGCCATCCCCGACCTGCCGAGAAACCTGCCCGTGCTCTTCCTCGGCGACGAATGGACCTACTACAAGGAGGATGCCGGCAAGCTCCTCGTCGGGTTCTTCGAGCCGAACGCGAAGCCCTGGGGCCGGGCGGGCATCCCCGAGGATTTTGCCTTCGGCACGCTGCCCGAGGACATCGACCACATCGCCCCCTATCTGGAAACCGCCACCCGCCGGGTGCCGGTTCTGGAACGGACCGGCATCCAGCTTTTCTTCAACGGGCCCGAAAGCTTCACCCCCGACGACCGCTATCTTCTGGGCGAGACACCCGAGGTGCCGGGCCTCTTCTGCGCGACGGGATTCAATTCCATCGGCATCCTCTCCTCGGGCGGCGTCGGCAAGGCGCTGGCCGACTGGATTCGCGACCGCCGGCCGCCGGTCGAACTGATGGACGTCGACGTGCGGCGAACGCAGGCCTTCCAGGGCAACCGCAGATACCTGGAGGACCGCACGACGGAAACGCTGGGCGCGCTCTTCGACATGCACTGGCCGTCGAAGCAGTTCGAAACCGCCCGCGGCATCCGCAGGAGCCCGTTCCACGACCGGCTCGCCGCGATGGGCGCCTGGATGACAGAGGCGGCGGGCTGGGAACGGCCCGGCTTCTTCGGCGCGCCGGGCACTGTTGCGGAGGTGACATACTCCTACGGGCGACCGAGCTGGTTCGACGCCGTGGGCGCGGAGTGCCGCAACACGGCGGAAAACGTCACGCTGTTCGACCATTCCTGCTTCATCAAGTATCTGGTGGCGGGGCCGGACGCCTGCGCGGCGCTGAACCGCATCTGCGCCAACGAGATCGACGTGGCGCCGGGCCGCGTCGTCTACACCCAATGGCTGAACGACGAGGGCGGGATCGAGGCCGACGTGACCGTCACGCGCCTGTCGGAGACCGAGTTCATGGTGGTGACCATCGCCGTCTCGCAACGCCGCGACATGGCCTGGCTGAAGCGGCATCTGCCCGAGGGCGCGCGGGTCTTCGTCCACGACATCACCTCGGCCACGCCGATGCTGGCGCTGATGGGGCCGAAGGCGCGCGACCTGCTCGGGCGTCTCTCGCCCGACGACTTCGGCAACGCGGCCTTTCCCTTCGGCACCTCGCGCGAGGTCGACCTCGGCTATGCCCGTGTCCGGGCCAGCCGGCTGACCTATGTCGGCGAACTCGGGTGGGAGCTCTACATGCCCGCCGAATTCGCCGCCCACACCTTCGAGAGGATCGTCGAGGCCGGGGCGGATCTGGGGCTGAGGATGGGCGGATTCTTCGCCATCAACTCGCTCAGGATGGAAAAGGGCTACCGCCACTGGGGCCACGACATCGGCGAGGAGGACACGCCCTTGCAGGCGGGGCTCGGCTTTGCCGTCGCCATCGACAAGCCGGGCGGTTTCATCGGCCGCGATGCGCTCTTGCGGCAAAGGAACGCCGGGCCGGTCGAGCGGCGGCTGGTCCAGGCGAGGGTGGATACGGAAGGAGTTCCGCCGCATCTCCACCACAACGAACCACTCCTGCGGGATGGCGAGATCGTCGGCTCCGTCACCACCGGCGCCTATGGCCATCGCATCGGGGCCTCGCTCGGCATGGGGTACGTGACCTGTCCCGGCGGCGTGTCGGCCGACTGGCTCGGCAGCGGCACCTGGGAGGTCGAGATCGCGTGGAAACGTTACCCTGTCCGCCTTCAGCTGGGGCCCTGGCATGACCCCGCAGGCACAAGGCTGAAAGGGTGAAGCCGCGCACCTTCTCCGGGGTGCACCTGAACCGGAGCAAGGCAGGCCCAGACGGCACGGGCCCACAACGAGGGAGAACGAGAATGCACGACAAGCTTCCACTGGAACTTGAACAGCGGATCGACGCGCTGGAAAGGGCGGACAACCAGGGGGCCGGTTTCGGGCCTGCCGATTGGGTCTGGCTCCTCCTGCTGGGTGTCGTCGGCCCGGGCCTTCTTCTGCTGTGGGGGTGGCAATGAGCGCGACCGACAGTTCTGACGAAAGCGGCTGGCCACTGACCCGTGCCGAACGCGACTGGAACCGCTGGCAGCTCTTCGCGGTGCTTCTGGTCACCGCGGCGGCGACGTGGTGCTACATCATCGGCGAATACGTCGGCTACTACCTGAACCTGCGCATGGGTTTCGCCGCAATGACGGCGGGCAGCATGATCGGAATGCTGCTCGTCACGCTCGCGGTCGTCCCGACCGCAACCCGGTTCGGCATCGATTCCATCGCCTCGGCGCGCCCGCAGTTCGGAGACCGGGGCTGGATCATCACCGTCTTCCTCCAGTACGCCTCGATCATCGGCTGGAACTGCCTGCTGATGATCTTCTTCGGCAAGTCGGTGGACCAGCTCCTGCAGACACTCGGGGTCATCACGCCCGATACGGGTGCCTGGGTGCTGCGCGGCGTGACGATACTTGCCTGCGTTTTCGTCTACGTCGTGCTCCTGCGCGGCGGTACGGGGCTGGAGGTCGTCTCGAAGGTGCTCTTCTTCTTCATCGTCGGAATCGGCGGCTGGATGACATGGGTCCTGGTGACCCGCGAAGCGGGAGTTCTCGCCGAGGCGAAGCCCGCCTACGCTTCGGGCAATCTGCGCTGGGACTATGTCACCGGGGTCGAGATCGGAATCGTCAGTCTCCTGAGCTGGTGGCCCTACATCGGCGCAATGGTGCGCAAGGCGCCGAATGCCGGTGGGGCCACCCTGCCCGCCATGCTCGGCATGGGCCTGCCGGTGCCGATCCTGTCGGTGGTCGGGCTCGCCGCCATTCTCGCGCTCCAGGTCTCCGACCCTTCTGCCTGGCTCGTCCAGCTCGGCGGTCCGACCTACGGGGTCATCGCGCTTCTCTTCGTCATTGCGGCCAACTTCGGCACGACCCTCGCGGGCGTCTACGCAACCGCCATCGGGCTCCGCCAAGTGCCCGCGCTGGCGACCATCCACTGGGGCATCCTGATGCTCTTCGCGCTGGTTCCGGTTGCAGCGGTAAGTCTCTTCGTGCCGGACCTCTTCTTCAACAATTTCGGCACGTTCCTCGCCTTCATCGGTGTGTTCTTCGCGCCGATCTGCGCGATCCAGATCACCGACTACCTGATCCTGCGCCGCCAGAGGATCAGCATCCGCGCCGTGTTCGTCGGCGGCCCCGGCACGGACTATCACTACTGGGGCGGATTCAATCCGGCCGCGGTCCTCGCCATGATCGCCGGGTTCTTCACCTATCTCTACCTGCTGAACCCGGTCACCTACGCCAGCCGCGCGCCCTACGACTATCTGACGGCGTCACTGCCCACCGCGGTGGTCGCCGGCGTGGTCTACGCCCTGATCACGGTGCTTCTGGTGAAGCCTTCCGGCAAGGGGGGCTACGAATAGCGGCTGTGGCCGCCGTCCCGCGCGGGCGGCGGCCACAGCCTTGCCCCCGGGGTCCGGACCGATGGATCGGCAAGGCCGGAGCAGGACGGTTGCAGCCGGCAGGATCGCGGAGAGGAAGACCCTGGGCCACCTGTCGTGGCGGGTTGCGATCCCGCGCCCGTCTTCCTGCGCCCGATCAGACGCCGGCGCCCGCCTTTCTCAATCCAGAGCGCGAGTCCGTGCCCTGCGCCCCCGATTTGCCGCATCCGTCATGAAGGGCACCTGTCGTAAGGCCAGCCCCTCCAAGACCCGCGCACGGAGCCCCTGCGACTACGGCGGACCAGGCAGTCGTGAAAGGCCAGGGGGCGCACCTTCCTGGCCCAGGTGGAGCAGTTCCGCCCCCATCGTTCCGGCGGTTCGCAGGTCGTCCGGGCCGAGCATGTCAACGAAAGTGCAGGCGGGCCGGCAATCGTCGGGAATCTCTCTCCGGATCGGGGCCGGTCGTGAAAACGGACGCTAACCCCATGCGCAGCGCACACGAGGCCCCTCGCTGCACCGCCAGTGCCAAATCCACGCGGCAGCGCTGGCGCGCTCCTACGGTGACGGGGTGGGCCGTTTGCCGGATGCATGGTGCCCGAGGTGGAGCAAAGCCGGGGCCGCTGCATCCGAGCTTCGAACATGGTCCGCGGTTCGGGGATATACTTGCGTTGCGCGCTTTGGCGCGAACCGTGGGCAAATCGACGACGCGATGATGTGCCCGGTCTGGGCGAAGAGTTCCACCGCCACGCCAGCGTCTTCGGTCACCGCGCGGACCGACCCGAGCCCGTCCGCGTGGAGCGCATGCCCCGCGTAGTGACCGTGCCGCCGCTCTTCGTCCTCGTGATGCGGATGTTGGGGCAAGCGGCGCCCGGGAGTCAGCCCGCTGGACGGACGTCAGCGGCGAACGCGCGGCGACCGGCCGCCGGACCGGGAGCGGGTAAAGCAGGCTCTCTCCCCCCGTGCCGGCCCGCCGACGCGGTCAGCGTTCGGAACAGACGGTCCTCGAATGGCGGATCGGAATGGCGCTCCTCAATCTTGCCGTCGAGGCCGGGGAGCAAGTTGCCATCTAGGTCGTAGGGACGGCTTTGCGCCGGCCGCGATGCGGGCGCCACCGACGAGGGCGCGTGTTCCACCTGGCCCGCGCCGCGTGGCGGGAACGGCGGAAACCGTGGCGAAATCGGATCGCTCCGGGTACCGCAAAGAGCTAATGTCGCCGCAAGTCAGACCAAAGGGGGCGCGGCCATGCGCTATTCCGGATTCCGTGTCATCGCCGAGGCCCTCACGGGGCACAGGGGCTGGAAACCCGTCTGGCGGGATCCCGCGCCGGAGGGGGAGTATGACTATGTCATTGTCGGCGGCGGCGGGCATGGGCTTGCAACGGCCTACTACCTGGCCGGGGAATTCCGCCAGTCGCGGATCGCCGTACTCGAGAAGGGCTATCTCGGCGGCGGAAATGTCGGCCGCAATACCACAATCATACGTTCGAACTACATGCTGGACGGGAACGAGCCCTTCTACGAGTTTTCCATGAAGCTGTGGGAAGGGCTGGAACAGGACCTGAACTACAACGCCATGGTCAGCCAGCGCGGCATCCTGAACCTGATCCATTCGGACGCGCAGCGCGACGCCTTCACCCGGCGCGGCAATGCGATGATCCTGAACGGTGCGGATGCGGAACTTCTGGACCGCGAGCAGGTGCGGGCGATGTATCCCTGGCTGAACTTCGACAACGCCCGCTTTCCGATCAAGGGCGGGCTGGCGCAGCGGCGCGGCGGCACGGTGCGCCATGACGCGGTGGCCTGGGGCTATGCGCGGGCGGCCGACCTGCGCGGGGTGGACCTGATCCAGAACTGCGAAGTCACCGGAATGCGGATCGAGGGTGGCCGCATCAGGGGCGTGGAAACCACGCGCGGCTTCATCGGCGCCAAGAAGGTGGGCGTGGCGGTGGCGGGGTCTTCCAGCAAGGTCATGGCCCATGCGGGCATGCGGCTGCCGATCGAAAGCCATGTGCTGCAGGCCTTTGTCTCGGAAGGGCTGAAGCCGCTGATCGACGGGGTAATGACATTCGGCGCGGGGCATTTCTACGTCAGCCAGTCCGACAAGGGCGGGCTGGTCTTTGGCGGCGACATCGACGGCTACAACTCTTATGCCCAGCGCGGCAACCTGCCGGTGATCGAGGATGTCGCCGAGGGCGGCATGGCGCTGATGCCTGCCATCGGGCGCGCGCGGCTGTTGCGCACCTGGGGTGGGATCATGGACATGTCGATGGACGGCTCGCCCATCATCGACAAGACCCATGTCGACGGCCTCTATTTCAATGGCGGCTGGTGCTATGGAGGCTTCAAGGCCACGCCCGCCTCGGGTTGGTGCTTCGCGCACCTGCTGGCGAAGGACGAGCCGCACAAGACCGCCACGGCATACCGGTTCGACCGGTTCCTCAAGGGACTGATGATCGACGAAAAGGGCCAGGGCGCCCAGCCGAACCTGCACTAGGGGTTTGAAACGATGATCTTCAACCATCCTATCCTCGGTCCCCGCGACGCGCAGGAATTCGTCTATCTCGGCGACGCCAGCCTGATGCGACGCCCCGACGGCATGACCGCCGGAATCGAGGCCTTTCACGACTGGCTCTACAATCGCGACAACCCGGCAGGGGAGCACCGCGAACTCTGGTATCACGAGCAGGGCGACCGTTCCTGGCTCGTCGTCACACGCAATACCGTGACGCACGAGGTCATCAGGGTCGAACTGGCCCGCGATGTGGCAAAAGCCATGGGGCGCACGAAATGACCCAGTCGAACCGCATCGCCGGCGGCCAGATCGACCGCAGCCGCACCTTCCGCTTCACCTTCGACGGCCGGACCTATGAGGGCCATCCCGGCGATACGCTGGCCTCGGCGCTGCTGGCAAACGGCGTACGGCTGATGGGGCGCAGCTTCAAGTATCACCGCCCGCGTGGACCGCTTTCGGCCGGTTCGGAGGAGCCGAACGCGCTGGTGCAACTGCGCTCCGGCCCGCGGCAGGAGCCGAACACGCGGGCCACGGTGGCCGAGCTGTTCGACGGGCTGGAGGCGACCAGCCAGAACGCCTGGCCCAGCCTGAAGTTTGACGCCATGGCGATCAACGACCGGCTGAACACCTTCTTCACCGCCGGGTTCTACTACAAGACCTTCATGTGGCCTGCGTCATTCTGGGAAAAGGTCTATGAACCGATCATCCGCCGCGCCGCCGGTCTTGGCGCACTGACGCGCGAGGAAGACCCGGACGAATACGACAAGGGGTTCCTGCATTGCGACCTGCTGGTGATCGGCGCGGGGCCTGCGGGGCTGACGGCGGCGCTGACGGCGGGGCGTGCGGGCGCGCGGGTTATCCTGGCGGATGAGGATTTCCGCATGGGTGGCCGGCTGAACGCCGAGACGCTGGAGGTGGGCGGCAAGGCTGGCGCCGATTGGGCGGCGGGCATCGTGGCCGAGTTGTCGGCGATGCCGAATGTGCGGCTGATGCCGCGCACCACGGTGATCGGGGCCTTCGACCACGGCATCTATGGCGTGGTGGAGCGTGTCAGCGACCATCTGGCGGTGCCGCCGAAGGGCAAGCCCCGCCAGACGCTGTGGCGCGTTTATTCCCGCCGCGCGATCCTTGCGGGCGGAGCGACCGAACGGCCAATCGCGTTCGAGAACAACGATCGTCCCGGGATCATGCTGGCGGGCGCCCTGCGCGCCTATGCGAACCGCTGGAGCGTGGCGGTGGGCGACCGCGTCGCGGTCTTCACCAACAACGAGGACGGGCTGCGCTCCGCCACCGACCTGCAGGCCAAGGGCGTGGACGTGGTTGCAGTGATCGACGCGCGCCCGGGCGGCAGCGTGCTGCCCGGCATCCGCCACCTGAAGGGCGCGGAAGTAATCGACGCACAGGGCCGGCTTGGTCTGACTTCCATCACCATCCGGCAGGCGAACGGCCGGACCGAGACGATCCGCGTCACCGCGCTGGGTGTCTCGGGCGGTTGGAACCCGAACGTCAACATCACCTCGCACCACCGCTCGCGGCCGGTCTGGGATGAAGCCATCCAGTCCTTCATCCCCGGGCCGGATGCCCCGCACGGCCTGACGGCCGCAGGCGCGGCGGCCGGGGCGCTCAGCACTCACGGCGCGCTGGCGACGGGCCAGGCGCAGGCCATCGCAGCGCTGGCCGACCTGGGGATCACCGCCAAGGCGGCTGCGCTGCCGAATGCCGAGGATGCGCCGATCTCCATCACACCGAAATGGTATGCGGCGGGCGGCAAGGGCCGTGCCTGGATCGACCCGCAGAACGACGTGACCGTCAAGGACGTGAAGCTGGCACAGAAGGAGAATTTCACGAGCGTCGAGCATCTGAAGCGCTACACCACGCTTGGCATGGCCACCGACCAGGGCAAGACCGGCAACGTGCTGGGCCTGGCCATCATGGCGGGCCTGACTGGCCGGACGATCCCGGAAACCGGCACCACCATCTACCGCCCGCCCTATACCCCGGTCGCCATGGGTACCCTTGCAGGCCGGTCGCGCGGGAAGGAATTCAAGCCCTTCCGCCTGACGCCCAGCCACAAATGGGCCGAGGAACAGGGCGCGGTCTTTGTCGAGGTGGGGATGTGGCTGCGCACCCAGTGGCTGCCCAAACCCGGCGAGACGCACTGGCGGCAGTCGGTCGACCGCGAGGTGCTGGCCACCCGCAAGTCGGTGGGCATCTGCGACGTGACCACGCTCGGCAAGATCGACATCCAGGGCACCGATGCGGGGGCCTTCCTCGACAAGGTCTATTGCAACACGTTCAGCACGCTGGCCGTCGGCAAGTGCCGCTATGGCCTGATGCTGCGCGAGGACGGGATGGTCTTCGACGATGGCACCACCGCGCGGATGGGCGAGCATGAATATGTGATGACCACCACCACGGCCAACGCGGTGACTGTGTTCAGGCATCTGGAGTATTGCCGCCAGGTGCTGTGGCCGGAGATGGACGTTCAACTTATTTCCACCACCGAGGCCTGGGCGCAGTTCTCCGTCGCCGGGCCGAATGCGCGGAAGCTGCTGGAAAAGCTGGTGGACCAGGACATCTCGGATGCCGCGTTCCCCTATATGGGTGCAGGCAGTATCACCGTCCGCGGCATCCGCGGCCGGCTGTTCCGCATCTCCTTCTCGGGCGAGCTGGCCTATGAGATCGCGGTTCCCACCCGCTACGGCGACGCGCTGATCCGGGCGCTGGTAGAAGCCGGAAAGGAATTCGACGCGGTCGTCTACGGCACCGAGGCGCTGGGCGTCATGCGTGTCGAGAAGGGCCACGTCGCGGGGAACGAACTGAACGGCCAGTCCACGGCGCTGAACATGGGGCTTGGCAAGATGGTGTCGAAGAAGAAGGACGCCATCGGCATGGTGCTGTCGCAGCGCGAGGGCATGACAGATCCGAACGGCTATCGGCTGGTGGGAGTCAAGCCGGTCAACCCCGAGGGCAGGCTGACCGCCGGCAGCCATTTCCTGGAAATCGGCGCCGCGCCCGTGATCGAGAACGATGGGGGCTGGCTGACCTCCAAGGTCTATTCCCCGCATCTCGGCTGCGACATCGCACTGGGCTATCTGAAGGCGGGCGACCAGAAGATGGGCCGCAGGATGCGGGCGGTGAACCTCCTGGCGAAACCACCGACCGAGACCGAGGTCGAGATCGTGTCCCCGCATTTCTTCGATCCGGAAGGGGAGAGACTCCGTGGCTGAAACCCTGCACTCCCTGACGGCGCTCGGTCATTCCGAACCTGAAACCCATGCGGCCGGCCCCTGCCGCATCGCCGAGCGGTTCGATGTGGCGCTGGCCTCGCTCGCCGCACGCAAGGGGCGCGAGGCCGATGTCGAGCGCGCCGCAAAGGCCGCCGGGGTGCCGCTTCCGGGTCCGGCCCGCTGGAAGGATGGCGCGCCCTATGCGGCCTTCTGGGTCGCCCCCGGGATGTGGTTCGTCGAAGCTCCCTTCGCCAGCCACGAGGACATCGTGGCGCATCTCAAGCCGGCCTTCGGTGACGCCGCGTCGATCACCGAGCAGACCGACGCCTGGGTCTGCTTCGACATTTCGGCGGCCGAACTCAGCCCCTTGCTGGAACGCCTCTGCAATGTGGATTTTCCCGGAGCACCGGACGGATTTGCTACGCGAACCGTGATCGAACATTCCGGCTGCTATCTCGTGAAGCGCGGGCCCGGGCAAGTCGTGCTTTACGGCTCGAGATCCTCGGCACGAAGCTTGTTGCACGCGTTGGAGACCGCTGCGGCATCATTGGCCTGACAAAGCCTTGAAAGCGTGGACATTTCCTTGTAGGAAAAAACGGTGTGATTTTCCTGTCAGGAAACCTGCATGACGAAATCGCCTGAACCACCCGACCTGCCGCGTGGGAAGCCCGCATTCAGCCAGGACCCGCATCGGGTCCGCGAAGTCGCCGAACGCACGCTCGAAGCCGCCATCGGTCGCGAGGTGCGCAACTTCCGGCGCCAGCAGGGCATGACGGTGGCCGACCTTGCCGTGGTGACCGGCCTCTCCATCGGGATGCTGTCGAAGATCGAAAACGGCAACACCTCCCCGTCGCTCACCACGCTTCAGGTCCTGTCGCACGCCTTCTCGGTGCCTATGACAGCCTTTTTCAAGAGCTATGAGGAGCGTCGCGAGGCCCAGCATGTGAAGGCGGGCGAGCATATCGAGATCGAGCGTCGCGGAACGCGGGCGGGACACCAGTACAACCTCCTGGGTCATATCGGGTCCAACTCCTCGGGCGTTGTGGTGGAGCCCTATATCATCACGCTCACGACCGAGAGCGACACCTTCCCAGCCTTCCAGCACGAGGGGCTGGAGCTTCTCTACATGCTGGAGGGCGAGGTGGACTATCGCCATGGGGATCAGGTCTATGCGATGAAGCCGGGCGACAGCCTGTTCTTCGACGCGGACGCCCCGCATGGGCCGGAGACCCTGGTCAAGCTGCCGGCGCGCTATCTGTCGGTAATCTCCTACCCTCAGGGCTGAGGGGGCGCACTGCGTGCTCCGTGCTGCCAGACGGCCGCCCGGATTCGCGCCGTCCTGTAGGCGTCGAAGATCGCCATGGCCCAGACGAAGAGGCCGCCCGAGACCTTGCCGACGAACGAGACCTCGGGGGCCGCGGTCTTGAGCGTGAAGCCGCCGAGGAGCACGACGAAGAAGACGAATACCAAGCCTCGCACCGGCTGGCGGTTGAGGACCTGGCCGACGCCCGGCAGAACGATGGCAATCAGCAGCACGACATAGGGGTTGGGCGGTGGCTTCATCGCGTCTCCTTCGCCCAGGCAAGGAGATCATCGCGCAGGGCGACGAGTCTGTCCAGCAACGGGGCAATACGCTCGGCGATCAGTGGGGTCATGCCCATCTCGGCCTCGCGGAAGATCAGATAGCGGCCGCGATCCGCCTCTTCGGCGAGGATCACGATGCGCAGCCCCTTGGGCGAGATCACTAGTTCCTTCACTGCCGGATCGTCGAACAGCGCGGCATGGCGCAGGATCAGGCCGTCCGGCGGGCAACGCCGGGCGTCATCGCTGCGGATCGCCACCTCCTTCGGTAAGCCGGGGGGAACAGGCAGCGATTGCGGCAGGGTTGGGAAGCGGGTGAAGGGCTCATTGCCAGAGGGACGGGCCATGAGGTCGAGCGTGGCGGCAATGGGCAGGGGTTCGGGCAGGGTCACCATGACCCAGAGCGCCGGGAGCTTGCGGAAGGTCAGCGTGTCGGGCAGCGCCTGAAGGTCGAAGGCCAAGCCGCCGCGGCGTCCCGACATACGGGGAAATCCGCTGGGTTGCAGGCGCGTTTCGCCACCATCGAAGAGGGGCTTCACGGCGTCGAAATAGGTCGTGCGTGCAGTGGTTCGGTTGCGGGTCTCGCGGACCAGCCGGTAGCCGAGCCAAAGACCCAGCACGGCAAGTGCGGCGGCGAAGGGGGCAAGGGGGGACATGCGGAAATGGCCCGCCCCCCTCGACCAAGGGGAGGGGCGGGCCGATGGTCCTCAGTAGCCCTGCGGCTTCGGCCAGGGCATGGTGAACTGCGCCCCGCGGTTCACAAAGCGGTACCGCCAGAAGTGGAACCAGAGCGAGACCACGATGTAGAAGCCGATCATCGCCACGAGCTGGGTTCCGTAGCCGAGGAACACCGCGAAGAAGGTCACGCCGCAGAGCGTGAGAAGCGTAATCGCGGGGATCGGGTGGAACGGGTGCTCATAGCCACGCTTGATCGTCTCCAGTGGCCACTTGCGGCGGAACAGGATGATGTTCAGCGGCATGAAGGTATAACCCAGCAGCCCGGACAGGATCGAGAAGGTGATGACCTGGTCGAGCGGTGCGCCAAGGGCAAAGATCAGCGCGATGGGAACCAGGAACACGATTGCCCGGTAGGGGGTGCGGTATTGCGGATGCACCGCACCGAACCAGCCCGGCAGGTACTTGTCGCGGCCCATGGCGAACCAGGCGCGGCTCGCATCATTGATGCAGCCGTTGGCGCTGGCCAGCGTCGCGAAGAGCGTGCCGAAGCCGAGAAGCCAGACCAAGCCGTTCGATCCGGAGAGCCGCGCGGTGTCGAACAGCGGCGCAACCGAGCCGTTGACGCCATCGCCGAGATACTCCCACGGCAGGACGCCCGAACAGACATACCAGGTGAGCGTGGCGGCGATCAGAAGCGTCATGATCCCGGCGAGCGTGCCGAAAGGCAGCGCCCGGGCGGGTGAACGAACCTCTTCCGCCGCCTGCGTGGTGCCTTCGATCCCGAGGTAGTACCAGAGGCCGAAATGCATCGCCGCCAGCACGCCGATCCAGCCATAGGGCAGTTCATGCCCCTCGAAGAGCGCGGTATGTTCCATGATCCCGCCGCCGAGGATCCCCGAGGTGGACAGGAACAGGATCAGGATCGCGCAGAAGGCAATCGCGGTGATCACGAGGTTGAAGGTCAGCGTCGCGAGCACGCCCCGATAGTTCAGCCAGGCGAGGAACATGATGACGAGGATGATAAACGGCCGCTGGTCGAGATCGCCGGCATGGCCCGTCATCTGCGCCACGACAAAGAAGAGGTAGCCCGCAGTGATGGCGTTCGCGGCCTCCAGCATCGTGTAGGCGAAGACGAGATAGAGGCCCACGTTGAAGGCCATCAGGGGGCCGATGATGTGCTTGGCCTGGGTATACTGCCCCCCTGCCGACGCAACGGTCGAGGTGACCTCGCTGTCGATCATGGCGACGCAGGAATAGAGGATTCCCGCGAACCAGCAGGCGATCAGCGCGGCATAGGCGCCGCCCTTGCCGACGGCGAAATTCCAGCCCATATACTCGCCCACGAGCACGATCCCGACGCCAAGCGCCCAGACATGTGCGGGGCCGAGGACGCGCAGAAGTCCGACTTTTGTCCCATGAGGGCCCATGCCGTCGATCGTCTGCGAGGTGATGTCGATATCAGCCATGATCCGCCCTTACCTCCTGTGCTCTTCGGCCATCGCCTCGAGCTCGCCTTCGCGCGAGGAGGTGAGGACGTCTTCGGAATAGCTGCTGTCGGTCTTCAGCCAGTCGACCAGCATGTGAAGGCCAAGAAGGGCGGAGATGCCCCAGGCCGCGTATTCGAGATAGTTCCAGAGATCCATGGCGGCCCCCTATTCCCTGCCGAACTTTTCGGAGATCACCTCGCGGTACTCGACTTCCGAGAACCGCAGGATGAGGACGTAGTAGAGGACGATGACCACGATCATCGTCAGCAGCGCGCCGATCGAGAAGCTGTAGTCGAACCGCGCCAGGATGAGGTCGTGGGCCGAGGCCGGGTCGTAGCCGAGCGCTTCGTATTTCGCGGCTTGGGCGGGCGTCTGGCCGAGCGTCTCCCAGGTCGGGTTCGGGTCCGGCGTGGCCACCGATTTCGCCGCGCCGGCCATGCCCATCCAGAGCGGCACGAACAGCGCGCCGAAAGTCAGGACGACAAGGACGAGCACGTCGAAAAGCTGGCTGGTCTTGCCCTGCTTTGGGGGGGTGTAATGTGCCATGGTCAGCCTTTCCTCCCACGGGCTTCGTCCAGGAACTTGATGTCGAGGCCGTACATGAAGTCGCGGTCCTCGCGGTAGTGGCGCAGCATCGCGACGATTGCCGCGGTGTTGAACACGAGCACGATGGCCCCGCCGATCAGCAGGAGCGTGCGCGCGCTCCCCGTCGGCGCGAGGCTCCACGTGGCCAGGGCCACGAAGATCACCGCAAACCAGAGGCCGATCACGAACGCCCATGCCACGAGGACATCACGTTTGTGCATCGCCTCAATCCGCTGATTAAGGTCAGGCACGGTTTCCTCCCTTGGGCCTTGTCTTTGCCAGCGTGACGTGGCCCCGCCGTCATTTCCCTGCATGGCAAAAATTTTTCCACAGGGAAAACTAGCTGCGACGTTCTGTCAAGGGAATCTGCGGATGCCCGGCCTCAGACCATGAATTTTCCCGAGAAGTGAAAAAAGTTTCTCCGTAGTTGATACGCTCAAGCTTCGGTGCTAGCGTCGCATCATCAAGTCGAAGGAGACGAATCCATGTGCGGCATCGTTGGGCTGTTCCTGAAAGACCCCAAGCTGGAACCGAAGCTGGGCGCCATGCTGACGGACATGCTGATCACCATGACCGACCGGGGGCCGGATTCCGCGGGTATCGCGATCTACTCCGGCGCCAAGGACGGGTTGGGCAAGATTACCGTCCAGTCGGCCGAGCCCGAGAAGGACTTCAAGGACCTTGACGGCGACCTGCACGACGCGATCGGTCAGCCGGTGACGATTCTGGTGAAAAGCAGCCACGCGGTCCTTGAGGTGCCGCTCGGCCAGATGGATGCCGCGCGGTCGGCGCTGGCGCATCTCCGGCCCGCCGTGAAGGTGATGAGCGCCGGCGACTCCATCGAGATATTCAAGGAAGTCGGCTTGCCGAAGGACGTGGCCGCCCGCTTCGAGGTTTCGAAGATGCAGGGAACGCACGGAATCGGGCACACTCGCATGGCGACGGAATCCGCGGTGACGACGATGGGTGCGCATCCATTCTCCACCGGGTCGGACCAGTGCCTTGTCCACAACGGCTCGCTTTCCAACCACAACGGCGTGCGGCGCGAACTGAAGCGCCTCGGCATGACGTTCGAAACCGAGAACGACACCGAGGTCGCCGCCGCCTTCATCAGCCACAAGCTGCAGGAGGGCGAGCCGCTCGGCCAGGCGCTGGAGGCGACGCTGACCGACCTCGACGGGTTCTTCACCTTCGTTGTCGGCACCAAGAACGGGTTCGGGGTGGTGCGCGACCCGATCGCCTGCAAGCCTGCCGTCATGGCGGAGACCGACGACTTCGTCGCCTTCGGCACCGAATACCGGGCGCTTGTGAACTTGCCCGGTATCGAGACGGCCCGCGTATGGGAGCCCGAGCCTGCCACCGTCTACTTCTGGGAGCGTTGAGAGAATGCAGAGTTTCGACCTGGGCAAGGAGGGCCTCAGGGCGCTCAACAGCGCATTGCACGCGCTGAAAGGCCAGACCAACATGACCGCCTGGGAGGTCGTGAACCCCAAGGGCGCACATGCAATCGCCGCCGGGGTGGACGCGCCAGTGGACATCACCGTGCGCGGGTCCACCGGTTACTACTGCGCGGGCATGAACAAGCAGGCGACGATCCGGATCAAGGGGTCGGCTGGTCCGGGCGTGGCCGAGAACATGATGTCGGGCACTGTCATCATCGACGGCGATGCCAGCCAGTATGCCGGCGCCACCGGCTGCGGCGGGCTTCTGGTCATCAAGGGCAATGCCTCCTCCCGCTGCGGCATCTCGATGAAGGGCATCGACATCGTGGTGCATGGCAACATCGGTCACATGTCGGCGTTCATGGCGCAGTCCGGCAATCTCGTGGTGCTGGGCAACGCAGGCGAGGCGCTCGGCGATTCTCTATACGAAGCGCGACTTTTCGTCCGTGGCAGCGTCAAGTCACTGGGGGCCGACTGCATCGAGAAGGAGATGCGGCCAGAGCACTACGCCATCCTCGAGGACCTGCTGAGGCGCGGCGAGGCGGAGGGGAAGGCGAAGCCGGAGGAGTTTCGCCGCTATGGCTCGGCCCGCAAACTCTACAACTTCAACATCGACAATGCGTCGGCCTACTGAGGCGAAATAATGAGCGATTTTCCCCATACCCCGCCGCGATTCTCTGCCACCTTCACCCCGGCCGTGAACGCCGAGATTCGCCGTGCAGCGGCGTCCGGCATCTATGACATCAGGGGTGGCGGCACCAAGCGCCACCTGCCGCACTTCGATGACCTGCTGTTTCTCGGCGCCTCAATCAGCCGCTATCCGCTGGAAGGCTACCGCGAGAAATGCGCGACGGACGTCTGGCTCGGCACCCGCCATGCCAAGAAGCCCATCCACCTCGATATTCCGATCACCATCGCCGGGATGAGCTTCGGATCGCTTTCCGGCCCCGCGAAGGAAGCGCTGGGGCGTGGCGCGACGATTGCGGGTACCTCGACCACCACCGGCGACGGCGGCATGACCGAGGAGGAGCGCGGACATTCCAAGAAGCTCGTCTACCAGTACCTGCCAAGCCGCTACGGCATGAACCCCGACGACCTGCGCCGCGCCGACGCGATCGAGGTCGTGGTCGGCCAGGGCGCCAAGCCCGGCGGAGGCGGCATGCTTCTCGGCCAGAAGATTTCCGACCGCGTGGCGCAGATGCGCAACCTGCCGAAGGGGATCGACCAGCGTTCGGCCTGCCGCCACCCCGACTGGACCGGACCGGACGACCTCGAGATCAAGATCCACGAGATCCGCGAGATCACCGACTGGGAAAAGCCGATCTATGTGAAGATCGGCGGTGCGCGACCCTATTACGACACCGCCCTTGCGGTGAAGGCGGGCGCGGACGTGGTCGTGCTCGACGGGATGCAGGGCGGCACCGCGGCGACGCAGGACGTGTTCATCGAGCATGTCGGCATGCCCATCCTTGCCTGCATCCCGCTCGCGGTGAAGGCGCTGCAGGATCTCGGCATGCACCGCAAGGTCCAGTTGATCGTCTCGGGCGGCATCCGTTCGGGCGCGGACGTGGCCAAGGCGCTGGCCCTCGGCGCGGACGCCGCGTCGATCGGTACCGCGGCGCTCGTCGCGCTTGGGGACAACGACCCGAAATGGGAAGAGGAGTACCAGAAGCTCGGCGCCACCGCCGACGCCTACGATGACTGGCACGAGGGCAAGGACCCCGCCGGAATCACGACGCAGGACCCCGAACTCTACAAGCGCTTCGATCCGATCCTCGGCGGGCGGCGGCTGGCGAACTACCTCAAGGTGATGACGCTGGAAGCGCAGACCATCGCGCGCGCCTGTGGCAAGAACCACCTGCACAATCTGGAGCCCGAAGACCTTTGTTCGCTGACGATCGAGGCCGCCGCCATGGCCGGCGTGCCGATCGCGGGGACCAACTGGATCCCCGGGCGTACCGGGTTCTGAGAACAAAAAAAGAGACACGACAGGGAGTTAACAAGAATGGCGAAGGACCTTGCCAAGTGGGCAAAGGAAAAGGGCGTCAAGTACTTCATGATCTCCTACACCGATCTGTTCGGTGCGCAGCGGGCAAAGCTCGTGCCCACGCAGGCGATCAACGACATGGCGGTGGAGGGCGCGGGTTTTGCCGGTTTCGCTACCTGGCTCGACCTCACCCCGGCGCACCCGGATCTCATGGCGGTGCCGGACGCCGACTCGGTGATCCAGCTGCCGTGGAAGAAGGAAGTCGCCTGGGTTGCCGCGCGCGCCACGATGGAGGACAAGCTCGTCGATCAGGCCCCGCGCAACGTGCTGGAGAAGCTGATTGCCGAGGCCGCGAAGGACGGCCTGAGGGTGAAGACGGGGGTGGAGCCCGAGTTCTTCATTCTGAACGCGGAAGGTTTGGCTGTTTCCGACGCCTACGACACCGCCGAGAAACCGTGCTACGACCAGCAGGCGATCATGCGCCGCTACGACGTGATCAGCGAGGTCAGCGACTACATGCTGGAAATGGGCTGGGAACCCTACCAGAGCGACCACGAGGATGCGACAGGCCAGTTCGAGATGAACTGGAAATACGACGACGTCCTGAAGACTGCCGACAAGCTGTCGTTTTTCAAGTTCATGATGAAGTCCGTGGCCGAGAAGCACGGCTTCCGCGCCAGCTTCATGCCAAAACCCTTCAAGGGCCTGACCGGTTCGGGTTGCCATGCCCATATCTCGGTCTGGAGCCTCGACGGCAAGACCAACGCCTTTGCCGATCCGAAGAAGGAACTGGGCCTGTCGGATCAGGGCCGGCATTTCCTTGGTGGCATCATGAAGCATGCCAGCGCGCTGGCGGCGATCACCAACCCGACTGTGAACAGCTACAAGCGTATCAATGCGCCGCGCACCTCGTCCGGAGCGACCTGGGCGCCGAACACCGTCACCTGGACCGGCAACAACCGCACCCACATGGTGCGCGTCCCCGGCCCCGGCCGGTTCGAGTTGCGCCTGCCGGACGGCGCGGCCAACCCCTACCTGATGCAGGCCGTCATCTTGGCCGCCGGCATCGACGGCGTGCGCACCAAGGCCGATCCGGGCCGGCGCTATGACATCGACATGTATCAGGACGGCCACAAGGTGAAGGGCGCGCCCAAGCTGCCGCTGAACCTGCTCGACGCCTTGCGGGAATACGACCGCGACAAGACACTGAAGGCGATGATGGGCGAGGAGTTCTCGCAGGCCTACATGAAGCTGAAGCACAAGGAATGGAACAGCTTCGTGTCGCATTTCTCGCGGTGGGAACACGAGAATACGCTCGACGTCTGAGCGCCGAGCTTTCGCGGTAGCCGCTTTCTCGGCGGCTGCCGCAATCGCGCGGCCCCGATCCATGCTCTTCAGGATTGCGCATTTCCCTCTGGGGAAAATAATATTGATGCAAGTCAAGGACGGAATCCGACGTTCATCCTACTCCGGCTTCAAGAACCGCGATGAAGGGAATCCCCGATGACCAACAAGATCCTCTGCCCGACGGATGGAAGCGACCACGCGACGGTCGGGCTTCACATGGCTGCCGAGATTGCGAAGCTGACCAAGGCGCATCTGACGATCTGCGTCGTGAACATCGCCCATGGCGGCGCCCGCGGCCCCACCATCAACCACTGGCGCGAGGAAGAGGTGCAGAAGCTCATGGCCGATGCCGAGGCCATTGCGCGCAAGGACGGGCTGGACGACGTCGGCACCGTCGAGGTGATCGCCCGCGAGGCCGCCCCCGCGATCATCGCCTATGCCGAGCAGAACGGCTATTCGCACATTGTCATGGGCACCGGCGACAAGCGTGGCGTGAAGCGGCTGGTTCTGGGCTCGGTCGCCGCCGAGGTCACCGAGCGCGCGCATTGTTCGGTCACCGTTGCGCGCTGATCCGGAGTCTCCATGTTCCGGCACCATCTGCAGCGACCCCGGGCGGTTGCGCACAGGGGGGGGCTCTTGTGTTTGTCTCGGGAGAGAATGATTGACATGCGCGCATGTCCCCGCCCAGGCTTCCGGTTAGGGCCGCTCGCCGGGACTGCCATCGGAATCGTGACCTCTGGGGGGAATGCAGACGAAACCCGAGCGCGTGACCCGCGAGGAAGGCGTCCGGCGCCGCCCCGCAGTGGTCGAACGGCCGCCGGAGCGCGGCGGCGCCCGGATGGTGGCCGGATGGTGGCCTGAAGATTGATGGCAGAACGCGCACCCCTTCGCCTGGGGTTCCTGATGTTTCCAGGGTTCCCGATGGCCTGCCTGACCTCGGCGATCGAGCCCTTGCGCGCCGCGAACGAGATCACCGGGCGTCGCCAGTTCGACTGGCGTCTGGTCGCGGAGACCCGTGCCCCCGTGCGTTCCTCGGCCGATCTCGGATTCGATCCCCACGAAACGCTGCAGGACACGGAGGGACTCGATCACCTCTACATTCTCGCGCCGCCCACCGCGGAATTTGCCGACCCCCGGCGCAGCCCCGCCCGACTGCGTTGGCTTGACCGGACCGGGCTCACCCTCGGCGCATTTTCCGGCGGCATCTTCCCGCTCGCGCGGGCCGGGCTGATGGAGGGGCGCCCGTGTTCTGTCCACTGGTGCTACGAAGCCGCCTTCAAGGCCGAGTTCCCGAACGTGACCGCCTCCGAAGCCGTGATCCTGCGCGACGGCCGCCGCAACACCGTCTCGGGAGCCGGGGCCGTATTCGACCTGATGCTCCGCCTCGTCGAGGAACGGCTTGGCCGCGATTGCATGACCGAGGTGGCATGCTGGTTCCAGCACCCGTTCGTCCGTGACGAGGACGCGTCCCAGAAGGTTCCCGTGTCCCTCGCCGGTGCCACCGCCGACGCCCTGCCGGCGCAGATCCGCGACGCGATCCGCCTGTTCGAGACACATATTGAAGACCCACTCCGCATTCCCGACGTAGCCGCCGCACTTAGGCTCTCGGGCCGCCACTTCGAACGCCTTTTCAAGCGCGAAACCGGGCAGAGTCCCTTGCGTTACTACCAGCACCTGCGGCTCTCCAAGGCCCGCCAGCGGGTCCTGTACTCCAACGATTCGCTGCGCGATATCGCCGCCTCTGTCGGCTATGTCACCTCGAGCCCGATGATCCGGCACTACACCGAAATCTTCGGCGTCTCACCGAAGGACGAACGCCGTCTCACCCGCGCGCTGCGCCTTGCCCGCGCCGGCGCCCCCGAGTCGAAATCAGTTGAATGAGCCGGCGGGAAGCACCTGATGCGGTGACGGCTGCTCCCGACGGCATCCATCTGCCACGGCGATGGGGTAGATGCCTCCCGCCCTGACGGCATCGCAATGGGCCAAACCTTCAATTCGTCCCCCAAAATCGGAATGGACAAAAATGTCCATCGACGCATATCGTTGAACCACATCAGACCTGCCGTTCAAGGAAGAAGGCGGGCAAAAAAACCAACAAAACAGGGAGAACTCGAATGTCGGAAACGAAGCATTTCCCGTTGTCACGCCGCAGTCTGCTCGCCTCGGCGGGCGCCTTCGGCGTGGTGGGAGCGGTCTATCCCCGGATGGCACTTTCTCAGGACGGCAAGATCCTGAAGGTCCGCTCCTACAGCGATATCCAGATCCTCGACCCGGCCTTCCGCCTGTCGGCACCGGAGGGCGACATCATGACCGCGATCTTCGCGGGTCTGGCCACATACCAGACTGGCGACGAATGGGCCTGGAAGCCCATGGCGGTCGAAAGTCTCGAACAGCTCGACGACCTGACCATCGCGTTCAAGCTGCGCGACAAGATCGGGTTTACCGACGGGTTCGGCCAGATGACCGCCGAGGACGTGAAATTCTCCATCGAGCGGATCGCGGACCCGGCCAACGAGAGCCCCTATGCCGGTGACTGGGCAACGCTGAAGGAGGTCGAGGTCAAGGACACGCTCTCGGGCGTGATCCATCTCAGGGAGAAATTCGTTCCGCTCTGGTCGTCCACCCTGCCGACCGCGTCGTGCTGCATCCTCTCGAAAGCGGCCGTGGAGGCGGAGGGCGGCAAGATCGGCACGAAGCCCGTGGGCCAGTCCGGCCCCTATTTGATGACCGAGTGGACGCCGAAGCAGCGCACGATCCTCAAGCGCAACCCCGACTGGGCTTACGAGCCGGGTGGGTTCGAGGAGATTCACATCTTCCCGATCGAAGATCCCGCTGCCGCCGAGATCGGTTTTGAGGCAGGCGACCTGGACCACACCTGGACGGCGGTGTCCTCGATCTCGCGGCTCAAGGATGCGCCGCCCGCCGGTGGCGTGATCGTAGAGAAACCCTCGCTCGCCTATGTTTGGATGGGCATGAACCAGGACGTGGCACCCTTCGACAACCCCAATATCCGTCGCGCGGTGCAGCACGCGATCGACCGTGAGACGGTGGTGGAAGCGGCGTATTTCGGCGCCGCCACGACCTCGACCGGCATCATCGCGCCGGGCCTAGCGGGCCATCGCGAAGCGGTCCTCTACGACTACGATCCCGACAAGGCGCGCGAGATCCTCGCCGCCGAGGGTGCGGAAGGGCTGACCGTCACGCTCGACATCCTCAACCAGTCCGAGCGGCTGGCGGCGGCGCAGGTCATCCAGGCCAACCTCGCCGATGTCGGTATCACATGCGAGATCAAGCAGAATGACAGCGGTACCTTCTGGACGCTTGGCGACAAGGGCGGCGATTACTGGAACAAGCTGCAGATGCATCTCGGCCGGTTCTCGATGCAGCCGGACCCGAGCTGGGCGACCGTCTGGTTCACGCCGGAACAGATCGGTGTCTGGAACTGGGAACGCTGGAACAGCCCCGAGTTTGCCGAACTCCACGCCCAGGGCCTGGTCGAAGGCGATCCGGCCAAGCGGGACGAGATATATCGCAAGATGCAGGATCTGATGGACGAAGGAGGATGCTATGTCTTCCTCACGCATGAGGTCACGGGGGTCCTGCACCGCGACACCGTCAATCCGGGATTGAAGCCCAACGGCGAGGCGCTCCTCGCCGAGTTCAAGCCGGTCTGAAGCAGACGGACCGGGACGGCCTTCCTGCCCGTCCCGGTCCCAGACCGGAAGAATTGATGCTCAATTATGCCATCAAACGATTGGGACTTGCCGTCGTCATAGTCTCCGTGGCGATGTTTCTACTTTTCTCGATGATCTACCTCATCCCCGGCGACCCGGCCTCCGTCGCGCTCGGCCCGCGTGCGACCGAGGCGATGAAGGCGGCATTGCGGGAGAGGATGGGGCTCGATCAGCCGATCTGGGTGCAGTTCTGGAACTTCTACTCCGGCGCATGGACCGGGGATCTTGGAACCGAGATCCTGTCGGAACGTCCGGTTCTGACGGTTGTGATGGAGCAATTGCCCTATACGGTCGCGCTGATTGTCGGGGGCATTAGCTGGTCGGTGGCGCTGGGCATTCCCCTCGGCTGTCTTGCAGCGGTGCGGCGCGGCGGCTGGGTGGACCGGATCGTGGGTGTTCTTTCGGTCGCGGTCATCGCGGTGCCGTCCTTCGTCATCGCGATCTATGCGCTGCTTATCTTCGCCGTCTGGCTGCAATGGCTGCCCGCCATCGGGGCGGGAGAGCCGGGCGAACCTGGCGACCAGCTCGTGCACCTTATCCTGCCCTCGCTCGCCGTCGGGATCGGCTGGGTCGGTTACATCGCACGCATGGTCCGCGCGTCGATGCTGGAGGTGCTGGAGGCGAGCCATATCCGCACGGCCTACGCCTTCGGCCTGCCCGACAATCAGATCATCTACCGATATGCCTTGTCTATCGCCATCCTGCCAACGGTGACGCTCCTCGGCATCGGCATCGGCCAGATGCTCTCCTCCGCCGTCTTCGCTGAGATCGTCTTTTCGAGACCCGGCGTCGGCAAGCTCGTCTATGACGCGATCCTGACACGCAATTTTCCGGTCGTAACGGGCGCGGTTTTGGTCACCACCGCCTTCTTCGTCCTGCTCAACCTCATCGCCGACCTTATCGTGGGAGCTTTGGACCCCCGTGTCAGAAGCAATTTCTGAACCCGTCATCGCCCTTGGCCGGGGCGCGAGGTCGCTCCGCCGTCTTCTGCGGGAGCCGTTGGGCGCGTTCGGCCTGTTCCTCGTCGTTGCGGTGATCGGTGCGGCCGTCTTTGCCGATCTTCTGGCAAGCGCAGACCCGTCGAGAATCTCGCCCCGCGACCGTTTCATGCCTCCGGGCGCGGAGCATCTTCTGGGCACCGACCAGTTGGGCCGCGACCTCTTTTCCCGCGTTCTGCACGGCGGGCGGATCGCGCTCACGGTGGCTTTGGGTTCGACCGGTGTTTCGCTTCTGATCGGGATCGCGCTGGGCCTGATCTCAGGGTATGGGCCACGCTGGCTCGACAACGTGCTGATCCTTCTTTTCGACGCGATAAAGAGCTTTCCGACCGTGATGCTCGCGCTCGCGTTCGTCACTCTCTTCGGCCCGTCCCTGACTGCAGTCGTCGTCGTTGTCATCATCATCAACGTACCCGGCTATGCGCGGATCATCCGGACCCAGACTATCGCGCTCAAGAACGCGGAATTCGTAACTGCCGCGCAGAGCATGGGCGCCTCGACCGCACGCATCCTGCGCGTTCATGTGCTGCCGAACGTGATCGGCCCGATCCTAATCCTTGCCTCGATGGACATTCCCGTCGTCATCGCGATCGAGGCGGGGATGAGCTTTCTCGGCCTTGGCGTCCGTCCGCCGACTCCAAGCTGGGGGGCGATCCTGAACGATGGCTTCGCGAGCATCCGCGAATCCGTCTGGATCGTTGTCGCCGGTGGCATACCGATCATCCTGACGACGCTCGGCTTCACCTTCCTCGGCGAGACGTTGCGCGACGTGTTCGATCCAAGACTGAAGGCGCGCTGATGCCCGTTCTCTCCGTCACCGGCCTCAATGTGCGTTTCTCGACCGAGGATGGGTCCGTCCACGCGCTGAAGGACGTCAGTTTTGACGTGCCCGAACGACGCATCGTCGGTGTCGTGGGCGAAAGCGGCTGCGGAAAATCGACGCTGATCAACGCGATCCTCGGGCTTCTGGCAAAGAACGGAGAAGTGTCGAAGGGCAGCATCCTCTTTCAAGGGGATCGAGATCTCACGAAACTCGGCGCCACCGAGATGCGCGCGCTGAGGGGGGAGGAGATCGCGACGGTGTTCCAGGACCCGATGGGCGCGCTCAACCCCGTCTTCTCCGTCGGCCAACAGATGGTGAACGTCCAGTACCGCTCTGGCCTGTCGAAGGCAGAGAAGCGCAAGCGCGCCTCCGAGATGCTGAAGCAGGTTCGCATCCCGGATGCAGAGGCGGCACTTTCCCGCTATCCCTACGAGTTCTCAGGCGGCATGACGCAGCGCATCGCAATTGCGATGGCGCTGATGATGGAACCCGCGCTTCTGATCGCGGATGAGCCGACCACCGCACTCGATGCGACGCTGGAGGTGGCGACGATCGAACTGCTGCAGGAACTGCAGGTAAAGATCGGCTGTTCAGTCCTCTTCATCTCGCACCATCTCGGCGTGGTCGCCGAACTGTGCGAAGACGTCGTCGTGATGTATGCGGGAGAGGTGGTCGAGCGCGGGACGGTGCGGCAGGTCTTCAATGATCCGCGCCATCCCTACACCGTCCGGTTGCTCGAATGCGACCCCGCGCGGCAGAAGAAGCGGATGCGACACCTGCCGACGATCCCCGGCGAAATCCCCGACCTCCGCGCCCGCCCGGAAGGCTGCATCTTCGCGCCGCGCTGTCATCGCCGGTTCGGGGCCTGCGCGAACACGCCACCCGACATGGAGACCGGCACCGGTCATGTCGCGCGTTGCTTCCTCGCCGATCAGCCCGAGCCCGTGGGGGCGCAGGGATGAGCGATGTGGTCGTGAAGGTCGAGGATGTGGAGGTCGCCTTTTCCGTCGGCCGCATCGGGCGGCGCAGTTCGATCCTCGGCGTCGCGGGCGTCAGCTTCGAGGTGAGGCGCGGAGAGACCTTCGCGATCGTTGGCGAAAGCGGTTCAGGCAAGACGACACTCGCTCGCGCAATCAACCGGCTCCGGCCAGTCTCGCGCGGGGCGATCACGTTCGAGGGGCGGCGGATCGAGTCGCTCGACCGACAGGCGATGAAACCCCTTCGCCGCCGCATGTCGATGATGTTCCAGGATCCGGTGGGGTCTCTGTCGCCACGGATGACGGTCGGTGATCTCGTCGCCGAGCCTTATCGTATCCACGGGCTGGAGAGGCGGAACATTCAGGAGGAAACCGCGCGCCTTCTGTCGCTTGTAGGCCTGTCTCAGGATTTCGCCCATCGCTATCCGCACCAGTTGTCCGGTGGTCAGGCGCGGCGGGTGGGCGTCGCCCGCGCCATTGCGCTCGACCCGGTTCTGGTGATCGCGGATGAGCCGACGGCGGGGCTGGATGTGTCGGTGCAGGGTGAGGTTCTGAACCTTCTCAATGACTTGAGAGAACGCCTCGGTCTTGCCATGGTGATCATCACGCACAACCTGCATGTCGTGCGCCACGTCGCCGACCGCATGGCTGTCATGTATCTTGGCCGCTTCGTGGAGACGGGCGAGACCGAGGCAATTTTCGACGCCCCGGCCCATCCCTATACCGCTGCCCTCCTTTCGGCGAACCCCGAGCCTGACCCGGACACGGCGCGCGATCGTATCTCGCTTCCCGCCGAGGTGCCCTCGCTTCTCGCCCGGCCTGAAGGCTGCGAGTTCCACACCCGTTGCCCGTGGGTGCGGGACATATGCAAGACCACGCCGCCGCCTTGCTCGAGTGTCGAGCACCGGGTGCTGACCTGCCACTTTCCCCTCGCCCGAGGCGAGCGGCCGCCAGAAAGGACCGGATGATGACTGACACGCCGATGATCGATGTTCACGAAACCGTCTGGATTCCGATGCCTGACGGCGCGGAGCTCGCCGCGAGGATATGGATGCCGGAGGGCGCGGAGACGAACCCGGTCCCCGCTATTCTTGAATACATCCCCTATCGCCGGCGCGACCGCACGCGGCTGCGCGACGAATCCATGCATCCGCATTTCGCCCGCGCCGGCTATGTCTCGATCCGGGTCGACATGCGCGGGTCCGGCGACAGCGACGGCGTGATGCTCGACGAATATTCCGAGCAGGAGATTCAGGACGGTCACGACACCGTGGAATGGATCGCGGCGCAACCCTGGTGCGACGGGAATGTCGGCATGTTCGGCAAGTCCTGGGGTGCCTATACTTCGTTTCAGGTCGCCGCGACGCGCCCGTCGGCACTGAAGGCCATCGCGCCGGTCATGGGCACCGACGATCGCTGGCTGGAGGATATACACTTCTACGGAGGCGTGCTCACCAACGACAACTTCTGGTGGGGCTCGATCATGCAGCTCTACAACGCCATGCCTCCCGATCCGGAGATTGTCGGCGAGCAGAACTGGCGCGCGATGTGGAAAGAACGGCTCGAGGCGATGCGCTTCTGGCCCGCGCTCTGGCTTGGTCATCAGCTCCATGATGGCATGTGGCGGCGGGGGTCGATCTCGGAGAACTACGAAGCCGTCAACATTCCGATCTACTACTTCGGCGGCTGGGCCGATCTTTTCCGCGACACGCCGTTCCGGATCGCGGAACGCCTGAAAGGCCCGGTGAAGGTGCTGATGGGGCCGTGGGCGCATCTTTATCCGCATGAGGGATCGCCGCGCCCCAAGGTGGATTTTCTGGGCGAGATCATCCGGTTCTGGGATCACCACCTCAAGGGCAAGGATACCGGCCTGATGGACGAGCCGCGCCTGCGGTTCTGGATACCGGACAGCGTGCACCCGGCCGGGCAGCATGTCGAGCGGCCCGGCAGATGGGTCGAGGAGGCCAGCTGGCCATCGCCCAACGTGGAGGACCGCCAGCTATGGTTGAACGAAGGCAGCCTCGGGGTCGCGTCCGAACAGGGCAAGGCGATGTCGATCTGCTCGCCTCAGAGCTTTGGATCGGCCGGTGGCGACATGTGCTCCTTCGCGATTCCGGGCGACATGCCGACTGACTGCCGGATCGACGCGGCAGGCGCGCTCCTGTTCCGCACGGCGCCGCTGAACGATAATTTGGACATTCTCGGCCAGCCCAGGATCGCCCTGACGGTCACCGCCGATCGCCCGCAAGCCTTCGTCGCCGCCCTGCTGGTCGACGAAGCGCCGGACGGCGCGCAAAACCTCATCTCGCGCGGGTTCTGCAACCTCACGCACCGGAACTCCGACACCGCGCCGGAGCCGGTCGTGCCCGGGGAGGAGGTATGCGTCACCGTTCCGCTGCACGGCATCGGATACAGGCTGCCGAAGGGTCACAGGCTGATGGTGCAGATCGCTTCGGCCTACTGGCCCATCCTCTGGCCCGCGCCGGAGCCCGTGACGCTGACCCTGCGCCCCGGCACATCGTCGCTCCACCTGCCGCTCCGCACTGCAGATGCGACCGCGCCAGAGCCTCGCCCTTTGCGGGAGCCACCGGCGACCGCGATGCCAAAGCCAAGCGCGCGGCTGCGCGAGGGCTCCATGTCGCGGACCCATATCCGCGATCTGGCGACCGGCGTCCTCAGCGAACGCGTCTTTATCGACGGTGGCGTCTTCGGTCCCGTCGGACGCATGCGCCTCGACACCGGCACCGAACTTGGCGACGTGTCGGAGCGGGTCTACGCGATCCACCCCGAAGACCCCCTTTCCGCCCGCGCCACCATGGAGCAGGATTCGCTTCTCGAGCGCGGCGACTGGAAGGTTCACATCAAGACCCGCTCCGAGATGACCGCCACCCGCACGGACTTCATCCTCGATGCCCGCGTCGAATGCTGGGACGGAGAGGTACTCTTCCACGAGGTCGACTGGCACCACGTAATTCCCCGCAACGGAATGTAGCGAAAGATCGAACCCATGCCCCCCATTCCCGTCCGCACCGATTTTCCCCGCAAAGTGCGCGAGATCGAGAATACCTGGATCCCGATGCCCGACGGCACGCGCCTCGCCGCACGCATCTGGCTGCCCGAGGATGCAGAGGCCGATCCGGTGCCCGCGATCCTCGAATACCTGCCCTATCGCAAGCGTGACGGCACGGTGGAACGCGACCACCTGACCCATCCCTATTTCGCCGGCCATGGCTATGCCGGGGTGCGCGTCGACATGCGCGGCACCGGCGACAGCGAGGGAGTGTGCAAGGGCGAGTACCTGCTGCAGGAGCAGGACGACGGCATCGCCGTGATCGAGTGGCTCACGAAACAGCCCTGGTGCTCTGGCGCGGTCGGCATGATCGGGATTTCGTGGGGCGGGTTCAACGGTCTCCAGATCGCCGCGCGGCAGCCCGACGCACTGAAGGCCGTCATCACCCTTTGCTCGACCGATGATCGCTACGCCGATGATATCCATTTCATGGGCGGGGCCATTCTGACGGACAAGCTCGGCTGGGGCGGGACGGCCTTTGCCATCGCCCATACGCCCCCCGATCCGGCCATAGTGGGCGAGGCGTGGCGCAGGATTTGGATGGAACGGCTGGAGGGCAACGGCCTGTGGATGCTCGACTGGTTCCGCCATCAACGGCGCGACGACTTCTACCGCCACGGCTCGATCTGCGAGAACTACGCAGACGTGAAGATCCCCGTCTATGCTGTCGGCGGTTGGGTCGACGGCTACACCAACCCGATCTTCAGGATGATGGAGCACCTGCCGGGGCCGAAAAAGGCTCTGATCGGCCCCTGGGGACACAAGTACCCGCATTTCGCCGAGCCTGGCCCTCGCATCGGTTTCCTGCAGGAATCTCTGCGGTGGTGGGATCAGCACCTGAAAGGGATCGAGACCGGCATCATGGAAGAGCCGATGATCCGCGCCTTCGTGCAGGACCCGGCGGCGCCCGCCCCGCACCATGCGGAGCGGGCGGGCCGATGGGTCGCGGAGAGGTCGTGGAAGACGGAAGACGGGAGCATGATACTGCACCTCTCGCCCGGTCGATTGTCCGAAGCGACGGACAAGGCTGATCGGATCACCGTCGCCTCGCCCCAGACGGCAGGGCGTTATGCACAGGCCTGGTGCTCCTACGGTCTGGGGCCCGATCAGGCCCTGGACCAGCGGCGGGAAGAGATGATCGAGTTCGTGACGGACCCGCTTGAGGAGGACCTGGACATCCTCGGCTTCCCGATGCTCGAGGCGGAGGTCACATCGGATCGCCCGGTCGCGAATCTGATCGCGGTCCTTTCAGCGGAAACTCCGGGCAAAGGAGCCACATTGGTCAGCTTCGGCGTCCAGAACCTGACGCACCGGACATCCCACGCGAATCCGGAACCGATGGTGCCGGGCAAATCCGCAACCGTTCACGTCCAGCTTAACGTCATCGGCCAGCGCTTTGCCAAGGGGCAGCGCATTCGCCTTGCGCTGTCCACCGCCTACTGGCCGATGGTCTGGCCGTCGCCGGAAACGGCCACCCTCACGCTCGCCAACGCCCGGCTGACGCTCCCCGTCCGCCCGCGGAAACCGGAGGATGACACGCTCCCGGACTTCCTACCGGCGGAGGGTGCACCCCCCCTTGAGATCGAGGAGTTGAGCACGGGCCATCTGGTGCGCTCCGTCACCGAGGATCTGGTGACCGGGAAGGAGGTCTATCTCCGCTCCGCCGATACCGGGCGGGTGCGGCACAGGCATACCGGCATGATCGTCCACTATCTCGACGAGGATCGGTTCGAGATACATCCCTGCGATCCGGCTTCCGCGCGCGGTACCGCTGCCTGGCGCAAGAGCTACGAGCGCGGCGACTGGCAGGCCGAGGTGGAAACCGAGGTCACCGTTGAGGCGCTGAAGGATGTCTGGCGCGTAACCGCCCATCTCATCGCCCGAGAGGGAGGGACGGAGATTTTCCGGCGCGACTGGTCGGAGGATGTGCCGCGCGATCTGGTCTGAAGCCAGCAAGGTGACGGTGGCAAGCTCATGGCACTGCCGTCGCCTGAAGCCTGGACATAGGCTCTTCCAGAGGGACTTTGCTTGCGGCGGTGCAGGGCGGCGGCGAGCCTCCAGCCATGGCCCAGCGATCTGCATTCCGCTTCTTCTTCGACGGCCGGGCGCCGCCCCGCGGCGATCATGGCGAGTAGGCGATCGACGTCGGTCGGGTGATGTCCGCCACCTTGCGGTTTTTCCACTCCGGCAGGACCAGCTTTTCCAGCTTACTCTTCTGGTCCACATCGTCGGTCTTGGCCGACGCACAAGGGCAGATGAATCGCCGGTCGTGAACACTCGGCAGAAAGTGGACTACAGGGTGGACGTCAGCAAACTCCCGTGAGATAAATATAACATTTACAATGATTTAAATTGACCTACTGGTGCCCGCGGCCGGACTTGAACCGGCACGGCCGAAGCCTAGGGATTTTAAGTCCCCTGTGTCTGCCATTCCACCACGCGGGCCTGCCGGGGAACCGAGTAACGGCAACGGGCTGGACAATAGCCGGGAATGGCCCGGTGACAAGGCTTGCGTCGGGACGCCGGGCCTGAGACGCTCTCGGCAAAGCGGTCGAACCGGAGGGCGGCGATGGCCGGAGGTCGGACCTTGGCACTACGGGCGATTTGCGGCATGGTCGCGGGCCTGATCGCCCTCGGCGGCGCGGGCGGCGGCGAGGCGCGCGATCTGACCGGCAGCTTCGCCTACCGCGAGCGCATCGCCCTTCCGCCGCAGGCAACGCTTCTCGTCGAGGCGACGGACGGGTTGGGCCGCCCTCTCGCGTCGCTGCGGCAGCCGACCGCGGGCGCGCAGGTGCCGCTCGGCTTCGCGCTCGCCGCGCCCGAGGGGCAGGACCTGCTCCTGCGCGGCGGGTTGAGCATCGACGGCGAAGTGCGCTGGCTGAGCGCGCCGGTCCGCGTCGCGGCCGGCGCGGACGCGGCCGATCTCGGGCTGATCCCGCTTGCCCCCTACCGGCCGATGGGATTCGCGAGCCGCCTGCGCTGCGGCGATCTTTCGGCCGAAGTCGGGTTCCGCGCCGACGGGGCGATCCTGCGGGTCGGTCCGCGCCAGATCGCGCTGGCTCCGGTCGAGGCCGCCTCGGGCGCCAAGTACGCCGATCCGGCCGATCCCGGAACCTGGGTCTGGTCCAAGGGCGATGCGGTCAGCATTAGTCTCGGCGGCACCGCCCTGCCCAAGTGCGCCGCCGCCCTTCCCGCCGGCGATGGCTGGCGGGCGACCGGACACCAACCCGACTGGGCCATCACCGTCGGCGGCGGCCAACTCTCCTACGCGCCGCTCGGGGCGGAGACCCGCGCCATCGCCCTGCCCGTGCCCGAACCCGCCGGCGCCGGGGCGCTCTACCGGCTCGATCCGATCGGCCTTTCCCTGACCCTGACGCCCGACCTTTGCCGCGACACGATGACCGGGATGCCCCATCCCGACCGCGTCACCCTCGCCGAGGGCACAGCGATCCTCACCGGCTGCGGCGGCGACCCCGCCGCGCTCATCGCCGGTCCGGAATGGCGGATTTCGGAACTGGCCGGTGCGCCGCTGCCGGAGGGCGCGGAGGCGACGCTTCTCCTTTCGTCGGGCGGCGGCCTTGCCGGGCGCGCCGCCTGCAACCGCTTCACCGGCCGCTACACGCTCTCCGGCGAGGGCCTGCGCCTGGAACCCGGCGGCATGACCATGATGGCCTGCCCGGAGCCGGTGATGGCAGCCGAGCGCGCCATCCTCGACGCCCTGGCGAAGGTCGACCGTTTCGACTTCGACGAGGCGGGCGACCTCCTCCTGATCGGCGGCGATGCCGTTCTCCTCCGCGCCCGGTTCTGAGGCTCAGAGCCCTCCCTCCTTGACCGCCTCCATGGCAACGTAGGTGGAGGTGGAGGCGACATGCGGCAGGGCCGAGATCCGCTCGCCCAGTACCTTGCGATAGTCGGCGATATCGGTCGTGCGCACCTTCAGAAGATAGTCGAAACCCGCCGCCATCATGTGACATTCCTCGATCTCCGGCACCGCGCGGACCGCGCGGTTGAAGGCCTGCAGCGCCGTCTCGCGCGTGTCCGAAAGCCTGACCTCGACGAAGGCCACATGCGCGAGCCCCATCCGGATCGGGTTCAGGACGGCCCGGTAGCCGGCGATCACGCCCGCTTCCTCCAGCCGCCTCACCCGCGCCTGCACCGGCGTCTTGGTCAGACCCACACGGCGCGCAAGCTCGGTCACGGGCAATCGCCCATCCTCCGAGAGGGCGCGGAGAATCGCCGCATCGTAGCGGTCGAGAACCGGAAGTTCTTCTGGCATGTCGTTCAGCCTCACTTTGGGCAATATGCCTGCCAATTTCATAGTATTTGGCCAGAATGGCTCGCATACAAGCGGTATCATGGGCCATATCCCTTGGAGTGACCCGATGAGCGACCCCTGGCACGAAATCGAGACCGGCACCCTCCAGCCCGAGGCGCCGCTGCTGACCCGCCTCATCGCCGAGGCTGGCCTCCCGCCGGAGGCCCGCGACCGGATCGCCGCCGAAGGCGCCGCGCTCGTCCGCCAGATCCGCGCCGACGTACGCCCCGGCCTGATGGAGGTCTTCCTCGCCGAATACGGGCTTTCGACGGAAGAGGGCATCGCGCTCATGTGCCTCGCCGAGGCGCTCCTGCGCGTGCCCGACGCCGAGACGATGGACGCGCTCATCGAGGACAAGATCGCGCCCTCCGACTGGGGCCGCCACCTCGGCCGCTCCGCCTCCTCGCTCGTCAACGCCTCGACCTGGGCGCTGATGCTGACCGGAAAGGTGCTGGAGGAGAAGGAGCCGGGCATCGTCGGCCATCTCAGGGGGGCGGTGAAGCGCCTCGGTGAACCGGTCATCCGCCGCGCCGTCCGGCAGGCGATGAAGGAGATGGGCCGCCAGTTCGTGCTCGGAGAGACGATCAACGCCGCGATGGAGCGCGCCTCGGTTATGGAGGCGCAGGGCTACACCTATTCCTACGACATGCTCGGCGAGGCCGCCAAGACGGCGGAAGACGCCGAACGCTACGCCCAGGCCTATGCCAAGGCGATCGCCGCCATCGCGGGGGCCGCCCGCAGCGACGACATCCGGGCCAATCCCGGGATCTCGGTCAAGCTCTCCGCGCTCCATCCCCGCTACGAGGTGGCGCAGGAGGCCCGCGTGATGGCGGAACTCGTGCCGGTGGTGCGCGATCTCGCGCGGGCGGCGGCACGGGCCAGGATGGGCTTCAACATCGACGCGGAAGAGGCTGACCGGCTTGCGCTTTCGCTCAAGGTCATCGCGGCGGTCCTGGCCGATCCCGAGCTCAAGGGCTGGGACGGTTTCGGCATCGTGGTGCAGGGCTACGGCCGCCGCGCCGGGGCGGTCATCGACTGGCTCCACGGCCTCAGCCAGCGGCTCGACCGCAGGATCATGGTGCGTCTCGTCAAAGGCGCCTACTGGGACGCCGAGATCAAGCGCGCGCAGGTGATGGGGCTCGAGGACTTCCCCGTCTTCACCCGGAAGGAGGCGACCGACGTCAGCTACATCGCCAACGCGAAGAAGCTCCTGTCGATGACCGACCGGATCTACCCGCAGTTCGCCACCCACAACGCCCATACCGTCGCCGCGATCCTCGACATGGGCAAGGGCAAGCCCTTCGAGTTCCAGCGCCTGCATGGCATGGGCGAAAGGCTCCACGACATCGTGCTGAAGCGCGAAAAGAGCCGCTGCCGCATCTATGCGCCGGTGGGCGCGCACCGTGACCTCCTCGCCTATCTCGTCCGCCGGCTCCTGGAGAACGGCGCCAATTCCTCCTTCGTGAACCAGATTGTCAACGAGGATGTCGCCCCGGAAACGGTCGCGGCCTGCCCGCTCACGGCCGTGGAGGCGATGCTGCCGGGCCTCGCCAACGCCCGTGTGGTCCGGGGCCCCGACCTCTTCGCGCCGGAACGCGCGAACTCGCAGGGCTTCGACCTGACCGACGCGCCCACGCTGGCCCGCATCGACGCCGCCCGCGGCCCGTTCGCGTCCCGGAGCTTCGCCGCGGCCCCGATCCTCGCGGCCCCGGCGACGAAGGGCACCGCGAAGCCGGTGCTGAACCCCGCGACCGGCGCGGCGGTGGGCGAGGTGACCGACGCCACGGCCGCGGATGTGGACGCCGCCCTCGCCGCCGCCCGTCCCTGGGCCGCGTCCCAGCCCGAGCGCGCGGCCATCCTGAAC
>NZ_WBUS01000175.1 GCF_008933605.1 Albidovulum sp. | reverse complement strand
CCCCGGATGCGACCGCCCCGGCCCCCGCTGATAGCACCGCGCCGTCCGCCGGCGGCGCGGTGCTATCAGCGGGGGCCGGGGCGGTCGCATCCGGGGCGCCTTCGGTCGCAGCCGGCTTCTCCTCGGTCAGCGCGCCCTCGGTCCAGATGCCCGAGGCGGTCTGGCCGGTCGCGTAGCGCATGACGCCCTCGCCCTGCCGCTTGCCGGCCTTGAACATGCCTTCGTAGACATCGCCGTTCGCATAGGTCGCGACGCCAGTCCCGTCGATCTCACCGGCCTTCCAGCCGCCGACATAGCGGAAGCCGTCGGGCATCACTATCTCGCCCTGGCCTTCGCGCTGGCCGGCAACGAACTCACCGGTATAGACCGAGCCGTCGGCATAGCGCGCGACGCCCTTGCCTTCGCGGCTGCCGTCCTTCCAGTCACCCTCGTAGGTATAGCCGTCCGGATAGGTCATCTTGCCCGACCCGTGGTTCTTGCCGCCCTTGAAGGCGCCTACGTAGATCAGCCCGTTGGCATAGACGGCCGTCCCCATGCCTTCGATGACCCCGTCCTTCCAGTCGCCCTCGTAGGTCGAGCCGTCGGCATAGGTGATCTTGCCCTTGCCGTTGGCGAGGTCGTTCAGGAACTGACCTTCATAGACCGAGCCGTCGGGATAGGTGACCTTGCCCGCCCCCTCGATCCGTCCCTCTGCCCAGTCGCCGTCGTAGATATAGCCGTCGGTGCCGCGGAAGACGCCCTTGCCCTGCCGCTGGTCGGCGACGAACTCCCCCTCGTAGATGTCGCCGTTCGAATAGGTGACCTTGCCCTTGCCATTGCGCTTGCCGCCCGTGAAGCCGCCTTCGTAGATGTCGCCGTTGGGCTGGGTCAGCTTGCCCTGGCCGCTCATCTGCCCGTCCGTCCAGCCGCCCTCGTAGGTCAGCCCGTCGGCGAGCGTCAGCTTGCCCTGACCGGCGCGCTGTCCGCGCAGGATGTCGCCGTCGTAGACCGCGCCGTCCGGGTAGGTGATCTTGCCCTTGCCCTCCTTGACACCCATCACCCAGTCGCCGTCGTAGGTGTAGCCGCCCGGGCTTTCCATCCGGCCCTTGCCGTGATGCAGCGCCCTGGTGAAGCCGCCGGTATAGGTCGTGCCATTGGCGTAGTGCGCCGTTCCCTGGCCCTCGATCTCGCCTGCGACCCAGTCGCCCTCGTAGGTGCCGCCGTCGGCGAATGTGATCTTGCCCTTGCCCTGCGGCTTGCCGTTCACGAAGGCGCCTTCGTAGATCGAACCGTTGGGGTAGCGCGCCGTGCCCTGGCCGAGGATCTCGCCCTCCACCCAGTCGCCGCTGTATTCGTAGCCGTTGGGCAGGCGGTAGGTGCCGCGGCCGTGCTGCTTGCCGTCCTTGAAGGTGCCCTCGTAGATGCCGCCGTCGTCGTATTCCTTGGTGACGACCTCCTGCGCGGCGGCGGGACCGGCGGGAAGGTCCGTCACGACCCCGGCCGTGATCGCCAGCGCGGCAAGTCCTGCCGCCGTGAGACCCTGTCTGCCCATCCGCTCCATCCTCGCTTCCTTGTCGCCGACCCGTGACTCGCACCCGCCGCGGCACGGGTCCGAACCCTAATTCCGTGCCCCCTCGGTGACAAGCCACAGGCGGCCTGACGACGGTGCGTTGCGCGAACCGATGCCCCGCCGGGCGCCTTGGGCGCTTTCCCTCGGGCGCAGGTCTGATAAGACAGGGGCGCTCGAGTGACGGAGACGCGCATGGCCGGTACCTTCCGCCTGACCCTCGCACAGTTGAACCCCACCGTGGGGGACTTTGCCGGCAACGCGGCGAAGGCGCGCGCCGCCTGGGCCGAGGGCAAGGCCGCCGGCGCGGCCATGGTTGCCCTGCCCGAGATGTACATCACCGGCTACCAGACGCAGGACCTGGTGATGAAGCCTGGCTTCGCGGCGGAGGCGGAGGAATGGATCGCCAGGCTCGCCGAAGACTGCGCAGAAGGCCCCGCGCTGGGCCTCGGCGGGCCCTGGCGTGACCGGCAGGGGGCCCTCTACAACGCCTGGTTCGTGCTTCAGGGCGGAAAGGTCCACGCCCGGGTGCTGAAGCACCATCTGCCCAACGACACCGTCTTCGACGAGGAGCGACTGTTTGAAAGCGCCCCCGTCAGCGGCCCCTATGCCGTGAACAGCGTCAGGATCGGAACGCCGATTTGCGAGGACGCCTGGTTCGACGACGTGACCGAGACCCTGGCCGAGACGGGGGCCGAGATCCTCCTCGTCCCGAACGGGTCGCCCTACTATCGCAACAAGTACGACCGGCGCGTGAACCTCATGGTGTCCCGCGTCATCGAGACGCGGCTGCCGCTCGTCTACCTCAACATGGTCGGCGGGCAGGACGACCAGGTCTTCGACGGGGCGAGCTTCGTGCTCAACCCCGGAGCCGACCTCGCGCTGCAGATGCCCGCCTTCGACGAATGCATCCGTCACGTGGACTTCGAGCGCGGCGAGCACGGCTGGCGCGCGGTGCGCACCGAACTCGTGCCGCTGCCGGACGAATGGGAACAGGACTACCGCGCGATGGTCGAGAGCCTGCGCGACTACTGCGGCAAGTCGGGGTTCGGCAAGGTTCTGCTCGGGCTTTCCGGCGGCGTCGATTCCGCGCTGGTCGCCGTGATCGCCGCTGACGCGCTGGGGCCGGACAACGTGCGCTGCGTCATGCTGCCGTCGGAATTCACCTCCGTCCACTCGCTGGAGGATGCCAAGGCCGTGGCGCAGGCACTCGGCTGCCGGCTCGACACAGTGTCGATCGAGGGCGCGCGGGATGCCGTCGAGGGCGCCCTTGTCCATCTCTTCAAGGGAACGAAACCGGGGGTTGCCGAGGAAAACATCCAGTCCCGGCTGCGCGGCCTGACGCTCATGGCGATCTCGAACAAGTTCGGCGAGATGCTCCTGACCACCGGCAACAAGTCCGAGGTCGCGGTCGGCTATGCCACGATCTACGGCGACATGGCCGGGGGCTACAATCCGCTGAAAGACCTCTACAAGACCCGCGTGTTCGAGACCTGCCGCTGGCGCAACGCCAACCACCGGCCCTGGATGAAGGGGCCCGCGGGCGACGTCATACCTGAACGCGTCATTGACAAGGCGCCCTCGGCGGAACTCCGCGCGAACCAGAAGGACGAGGACAGCCTGCCGCCATACGCGGTGCTCGACGCCATCCTCGAACGGCTGATCGAGGGCGACCAGTCGGTCGCCGAGGTCGTCGCGGCGGGCTTCGACCGGGCCGTGGTGAAGAAGGTGGAACACCTCGTCTACATCAGCGAATACAAGCGCTTCCAGTCCGCGCCGGGGGTGCGGCTGACGCGCAAGGCCTTCTGGCTCGACCGCCGCTATCCGATCGTCAACCGCTGGCGCGACGAAAGCTGAGCGGCGGTTTGCGGCGTGCGCGGTCGGCGGTTGTCATGTCGAGTTGCCACTTCGGGGCTAGTCTGGGCTCCTGCCATCAAATGGGGGGGGTGAGCCGTGCTGACACGAATTCTTCCGGGACTTCTCGCGGGCGTCCTTGCAGCCGGACCGGCGGCGGCCGAGACGACGCTCAGGATCATGAGCTACAACGTCTGGGGTGGCGGCGGCAACGAAGGCAAGGGGATCGAGGAGACGGTCGCCGTGCTGAGGGCCGCGGATGCCGACATCATCGGCATGCAGGAGACCCGGCTGGAGCCCGAGGGATGCACCGCGGAAAGCTGCGCGGCCGTGGGCGAGTCGGTGGCGAAGTCCATCGCCGAGGCGCTCGGATACCACTATTACGACCAGACGCAGGAAAACCCGGCGCTCTGGGCCAATGCGATCCTGTCGCGCTATCCGATCGGGCCGGCGAGCGAACATGATCTGGGCGTGCCGATCGAGGTCAATGGCACGACCGTCTGGGCCTTCAACATCCACCACGACGACGAGCCCTATCAGCCCTACCAGCTTCTCGGGATCGAATACGGGCCCGCGCCCTTCATCAAGACCGAGGCCGAAGCCCAGGACTGGGCGAACCGGACGCGGGGGGCGGCGATGGACCTGCTCTTTTCCGACATCAGCGCCGCCGGGGACGCGGCGGCCGTCCTCGTGTTCGGCGACTTCAACGAACCCTCGGGGCTCGACTGGACCGAGGCCGCCGCGGCGACCGGCCAGCAGCCAGCGAAGGTGGACTGGCCGACGACCGGGCGGCTGCTCTCTGCCGGCTTCGTGGACACCTACCGGGCGGCCCATCCCGATCCGGTGGCAAAGCCGGCCTACACCTGGACCCCACAGGGCGACGAGACCGACCCCGAGGACCATCACGACCGCATCGACTTCGCCTTCGCGAAGACCGACGGGCTCACGGTCGTGAACGCCTGGATCGTGGGCGAGACCGGCCCGCGCACGGATATGGCAGTCGATCCCTGGCCGTCGGATCACCGCGCGACTCTGGCGGAGATCCGCTTCTGACTGGACGCAGTCAAGGCGCGGCGGCAGAATGGCCCCATGCCCAACAAGACCGCGCCAACCTGCGTTCCGGTGACGGACGTCATTGCCGCGGTGCCGGATCCACGCCGGCGCGGCGAAGCCCTCCGGCTCGACGCCATCTTCCGCGAGGTCACCGGCTTCCGGCCGGTCCTGTGGGGCCCGTCGATGGTCGGCTACGGCCGCTATCACTACCGATATGCCAGCGGGCGCGAGGGAGACGCCCTTGCTACCGGCTTTTCGCCGCGCAAGGCCGCGATCAGCATATACATCATGCCCGGCTACACCGATTTCGGCCCCATCCTTGAAGACCTCGGCAAGCACCGGCGGGGCAGGGCCTGCCTCTATCTCAACAGGCTCGACGATGTGGACGAGGGCGCGCTGAGACGGCTGATCCGCGCGGGCCTCGAGGACCTTGCGCGACACTGGCCGGTGCTGCCCAGCTGAGAGGCGGTTCTGTGCCCTGGGGCACAGGTCCTATTCGCCTGTGCATGAAACGGTTTCTGCGTTGCAGCGTTATGTCTGGATCATACGCTTGTAACGGAGGGACCGATGTCCAGACCCAAGATCGCCGTCATCTTCTATTCCACCTACGGCACCAACCATGCCGTCGCCGAGGCCGCCGCCAAGGCCGCCGAGGCGGCCGGCGCCGAAGTGCGCCTGCGCCGTGTTCCCGAGACGGCGCCCGATGCCGTGGTGAAGGGCCAGGACGCCTGGAAGGCGCAGGCCGACAAGGCCGCCGGCATTCCCGTCGCCACCGCCGAGGACATGGAATGGGCCGACGGCTACTTCATTTCCGCGCCCACGCGCTTTGGCGTCTCGGCAAGCCAGCTCAGGGCTTTCATCGACACGCTGGGCGGCGTCTGGTCGAAGGGCGGGCTTGCCAACAAGACCATCACCGCGACGACGAGCGCGCAGAACGCCCATGGCGGGCAGGAGGCGACGATTCTCTCGCTCTACACCACCGCGATGCACTGGGGCGCGGTCATCGTGGCGCCCGGTTATACCGACCCGTGCATCTTCGAGGCGGGCGGCAACCCCTACGGCTATTCCGCCAAGGCCGGCGACTTCGACGACAAGGGCCGCGCGGCCGTGGCGCATCAGGCCAAGCGCCTCGTCGAGTTCACGAAGAAGATCGCTGCCTGAGCCCGCGGCCGACGCTCAGACCGGAAAGACCGGGCAGGCGGCGACCAGCCTGCGGACATCCGAGGCGCGGGCAAGGTCCGTCGCCTCGGTCATCACCGCCGCGCTCGCCGCGGCCATGCCCTCCTGAAGCGCGCGCGGCAAGGTGCGCCCGCGCGCCACGGCGAGGGTGAAGGCCGCGACGAAACTGTCACCCGCGCCGACCTTGCTTCTCACCGGAACGTCGGCGGCCTTCGTGAACCAGCGCCCCTCGCGCGTGGCCATCACCGATCCGTCGGCCCCCCGCGCGATAACGACGACCTCGGCTGCGCCCCTGCGGACCAGCGCCTCGGCGAAATCCGCGGTATCGCCCCGGGTCTTTAGCCGGCTCGCGGCGAGCGTCTCCGCCTCCTGCTCATCCATCCTGAGGACGAAGACCGGGCGCGGCGGTTCGGCCGCGCGCGCGAGCGTCGCCCCGGACGTGTCGAGCACGAG
>NZ_WBUS01000011.1 GCF_008933605.1 Albidovulum sp. | reverse complement strand
GCGCAAGACGGCCTTCGCGGGACGGGCGCCCGGCGACGCGGCGCGGCTTGCGGCCGGACTCGCGCGCTTCGCGGGCCAACCGCTCGCCGGCTACATGCCGATGCGGACGGAAATCGACTGCCTGCCGGCGATGGAAGCGCATGATGGTCCCGTCGCCGTGCCGGTGATCCTCGCCCCCGGCGAGGCGCTGAGGTTCCGCCGCTGGACTCCCCAGGCGCGGATGGTTCCCGGGGACTTCGGCGCGCTGATCCCCGAGGCGGGCGACTGGATCGAGCCTCGGGTGCTGATCGTGCCGCTTCTGGCCTTCGACCGGCGGGGCTACCGGCTCGGCTATGGCGGCGGCTTCTACGACCGGACGCTGGAGGGCCTCAGGGCCCGTGGCCCGGTGACCGCCATCGGCTTCGCCTTCGCGGCGCAGGAGGTGGCGGCGGTGCCAACGGAAGCGACCGACCAGAGGCTCGACCTGATCATCACGGAAGATGAAACGATCGCGCCCGGCGCATGATCCGGCCGGCCGTTGGGAGAGGCGCGCTGCCGGAGGTCAGCCCCGGCGCCGGCGCCAAGCCGCGATCGCCAGAACGCCCGCGCCGAGGAGGAGCCCCGAGGCCGGCAGCGGCACCGGGGCGATGCCGCCGAAGCTTATGCTGTCAAGCTCGATATGCCCGCAGGGCGCGTCGCAATTGGCCCGGGTATCGGGATAGATCAGTTCGATGGAGAACGCATCCAGACCGGCGAAGGCCGAGTCGAGCACGATATCCTGAGCGGTCCCGAAGACCGGCGACATCGTGACATGGTCACGGACAACCTGTACCCCGTCGAGGAAACCGCGGATAAGGATGCTGCCGGTAACGGTCGGGGCCTCGTCGAAGAAAGCGAAGCCAAGCGAGACGAAGGAGAAGCCGAGGACGTCAAAGGTCGAACCCGTCGTGAAGATCACCCCTTCGGTGAAGCCTGCGGGCGCGTCGTCGATGTGCAGGGCCCCGGCCATCGTGAACTCGGAAAGGATGCCGCCGAACGGGTCCGTCGAGGTCACGGTGACGCCGTTCTCGACATAGGGCAGGTCAAGGCCGCCATGGCTGTCGTAGTACGCCGGCGACAGGTAGTCGAAGGTGACGGTCCGTGCCGACGCGGGTTCCGCAAGTCCGGCAACGACAGAGCCTGCCAGGAGCGCGGCCGTCCGGAGGGATCTGATCACCATGGGGCACCTCGATACCGTGACTGCAATCGTTCCTCGAAGGGTAGCGGCGGTGTTCGCGGGGCGTCAACGAATACGGCAAGATCTGGGCAATTGGGGCGGAACTGAGGCGAATGGGTCACGCGCGCGCGCGGGCACAAGGCTGCCCGGCTTCCGGCGCCGAACTCCACCCGCGTCTCGTGCTTGCCCTTGGACCGCAGGCCGACTAGGCAGGAGCCATGCGGATCCTCTTTCTCGGCGATGTCATGGGGCGGGCAGGGCGCGCGGCCGTAACGGCGCGGCTGCCGGGCCTGCGCGCGAACTGGGCGCTGGATTTCGTGGTCGTGAACGGCGAGAACGCGACCTCCGGGGCGGGTCTGTCGCCCGAGCACGCCAAGGCGCTCCTCGCGGCCGGCGCCGACTGCCTGACGCTCGGCGACCATGCCTTCGACCAGAAGGACATGCTCTCCTTCATCGAGACCGAGCCGCGCATCCTTCGGCCGCTGAACTATGCGAAGACAGCGCCCGGGCGGGGCGCGCGCGTGTTCGCAGCCACCGGCGGCCGGAAGGTGATGGTCGCGCAGGCGCTCGGCCAGGTCTTCATGAAGCGGCCCTTCGACGATCCCTTTTCGGCGGTGGACGCCGTTCTGCGTGCGCATCCCCTTGGCGGCGCGGTGCAGGCGACGCTCATCGACATGCATTGCGAGGCGACGAGCGAGAAGATGGGCATGGGCCACTGGTGCGACGGACGCGCGAGCCTCGTCGTCGGCACCCATACCCATGTCCCCACGGCGGATGCCCAGGTGCTTCCGGGCGGCACGGCCTTCCAGTCCGACGCCGGCATGTGCGGCGACTACAACTCGGTCATCGGGATGGAAAAGCTCGAACCGATGCGCCGCTTCGTCACCGGCATGGGAAAGGATCGCTTCACCCCCGCGGCGGGCGAGGCGACGCTCTGCGGCACGCTGGTGGAGACCGACGACCGCAGCGGCCTTGCCACTGCGGTGCACATGATCCGGCTCGGGGGCCGGCTCGCGCCATCCGGCCCGTGATTCCCGGCCGCGAACCGGGGGCGCCCCGCCGGTTCCGGCCCATGCCCATGGCCGCATCGGCAACGATTCGGGCCCGTGCCCGGGATATGTGCCCCGTTTCGCGAGTCCTTGCGGCCCGTGCCGGCGCGGCTTGCCCAATCGCCCCGCGTCGATATGATCGCGCCGCATGACACGCGGTATCGGTGAATGATCACTCTGCCCCTCTCGCCGGACGGTGAGGCGATTCTCACATTGCTCATCGTCGCGGGCATGTTCGTCATGTTCGTGCGCGAGAGATTCCCGACCGAGGTCGTCGCGATCGCCGGCGCCGCGCTCTTCCTCGTCCTCGGCATCCTGCCCTATGACGAGGCATTGAAGTCGCTCACGAATCCCGCACCCTGGACGATCACGGCCATGTTCCTCATCATGGGGGCGCTGGTCAGGACCGGCGTGCTGGAATGGCTGACGCACACGGCCGAGGCCAATGCCGGCCACCGTCCGACGGTGACGCTGATCATCCTTTTCGGCTTCGTGGCGCTCGCGTCGGCTTTCCTGAACAACACGCCGGTCGTCGTGGTGATGATCCCGGTGATGGTCTCGATCGCCCGAAAACTCCACATCTCGGCCTCCAAGCTCCTGATCCCGCTGTCCTATGCGGCCATCCTCGGCGGCACCGTCACGCTCATCGGCACCTCGACGAACCTTCTCGTCGACGGTGTGGCCAAGGCGCAGGGAATGAAGCCCTTCTCGATCTTCGAGATCACTCCCCTCGGCGCGATCCAGGTCCTCGTCGGCATGATCTATGTCGCCACGATCGGCCGCCGGCTCCTGCCCGACCGGCAATCGATGGGCGTAATGCTCGGCGACCGGCGCAAGCTCAAGTTCTTCACGGAGGTCGCGGTGCCCGAGGACTCCAAGCTCGCCGGCCAGCGGGCGCTCGAGGTCGACCTCTTCAAGCGTCCGGGCGTGCGGGTGATCGACGTCCTGAGGGGCGACGCCTCGCTGCGCCGCGACCTCGATCCGGTGGTGCTGCAGGCGGGCGACCGCGTGGTGCTCCGCACCGAGATGGCGGAGCTGCTGGGCCTGCAGGAGAATAGGGACATCCGACTTGTCGACAAGCTCTCCTCCGTCCAGACCGAGACGGTGGAGGTGCTGATCTCGCCCGGATGCCGGATGGTCGGCCGCTCGCTCGGCGAACTGCGCCTGCGGCGGCGCTACGGTGTCTACACGCTCGCCGTGCACCGCCGGAACCAGAACATCGGCCGCCAGCTCGACGACCTTGTCGTCGTGGTGGGCGACACCCTGCTCCTCGAAGGCGCCCCCGAGGATATCCAGCGGCTCGCGGCCGACATGGAACTCGTCGACGTGACGAAACCCACCGTGAAGGCCTACCGGAGGTCGAAGGCCCCGATCGCCTTCGGTGTGCTCGCGGGGATCGTGGCGCTCTCGGGGCTTGGCGTCGCGCCGATCCTGTCCTTGTCGGTGGTGGGGGTGGCGCTCGTGCTTCTGGCCCGCTGCATCGACGCGGACGAGGCTTTTTCCTTCATCGAGGGCCGGCTCCTCGCGCTGATCTTCGCGATGCTCGCGGTGGGCGCCGCGCTCGACCATTCCGGCGCGGCGGAGCTTCTCGTCAGCTGGGTCAGCCCGGCCCTCCGCGACCTGCCGCCGCAGTTCGTGGTGCTTGCGGTCTATCTGCTGGCGATGGTGATGACCGAGATCATCTCGAACAACGCGGTGGGGGTGATCTTCACGCCCGTGGCCATCGAACTCGGCCATTCGCTCGGGCTCGACCCGCGCGGCCTTGTCGTCGCCGTCATGTTCGCGGCGTCTGCGGCCTTCTCGACGCCTATCGGCTACCAGACCAACATGCTGGTCTACGGGCCGGGGGGCTACAGGTTCTCGGACTACCTGAAGGTCGGCATTCCCCTGAACCTCCTCCTTGCGCTCACGGCCTGCATGACCATCCCGGCTCTCTGGCCGCTCTAGGTCGGGTCAAAGCGGCCAGAAGAAGAGGATCGCCGGCAGGCCCGTGGCGATCACGAGAACCTCGAGCGGCAACCCCATCGGCCAGTAGTCGCCGAACCGGTAGCCGCCGGGGCCGAGGATCAGCATGTTGTTCTTGTGACCGATGGGCGTGAGAAACGCGCAGGAGGATGCGACGGCCACCGCCATCAGGAACGGATCGGGCGAGGCTCCCAGCGCATGGGCCATGGAGATGCCGACCGGCGCGGCGACGATCGCGGTCGCAGTGTTGTTGAGCACGTCCGACAGCGACATCGTCACCACCATCAGCAGGAGCAGCGCCACCCATGCGGGCGCGCCGAGCGAGAGGCTGACGAGCGCCGCCGCAATCAGGTCCGTGCCGCCGGAGCTTTCGAGCGCGCCGCCGAGCGGGATCATCGAGCCGAGAAGTACGATCACCGGCCACTCGACATGATCGTAGATCTCGGCCAGCTGCAGGACGCCACTGGCGACATAGGCGATCACGACGATGCCGAGGGCGATGGGAAGGTCGATCAGCCCGACGCTCGCCGCGACCACGGCCGCCGCGAAGATGCCCACGGCGGGCCAGAGCTGGTGCTCCTTCGTGACCGAAACGCTGCGCCCCCCGAGTGGAAGGCAGCCCAGCCACTCGATGACCTGGTCGGCCGCATCCGCCGGAGTCAGGAGCAGCAGGATGTCGCCGGCCCGGATGCGGGTCTTTCGCAGAGGGCCGCGGATCCGCTGGCCGCGGCGGGAAATGCCGAGCAGCACACTGCGCTGGCGCCAGGTCAGCCCGACCGCATCGGTCGTCTTGCCGCGGACGCGCGCCGTGGCCGGAACCACCGCCTCGACCACGTCGAAGCCGGCCTTCTCGGCGGTGAGATAGGTCTTGCGGCGCTGGTCGGCGAAGTCCAGCCGCAGACCGGACCGCAGCTCGTCGAGAGCCTCGGCTCCCGCCTCGAAGAGCAGCACGTCGCCCGCTTCGATGATCCGGTCGCGGGCCACGGCATAGCGCCGCTTGCGGTCGCGGATCAGGGCCAGGACGGTTGCGTTCGACCTGTCGGCCTCGTCGAGAAGCGCCGACATCGGCTTGCCCACGAGGCGCGATTGCTCGCCGACGACCAGTTCGGCGAGATAGGCGGCGGGGGCCGCGGCCGTCCCGGCATCTGCCCGGCGGGGGATCAGTCGCCAGCCGACCAGCGCGACGAAGAGTGTGCCGGCCAGCGCGACGACCGCCCCGACCGGCGCGAAGTCGAACATCCGGAACGGCGCTCCGAGCGACTCCTGCCGCAGGGTCGCGATGATGATGTTGGGGGGCGTGCCGATCAGCGTGATCATCCCGCCGAGAATCGTCGCGAAGGACAGCGGCATGAGCGACATCGCCGGTTCGCGCCCGGCCTTGCGGGCGGTCTCCACATCGACGGGCATGAGCAGCGCGAGGGCCGCGACATTGTTCATGAAGGCCGACAGGAGTCCGCCCGTGGCCCCCATCACCGCGATATGGCCCTGAAGCGGACGCTCCGGACTGAGCAGCCGCCGCGCGATCGCCATGACGACCCCGGCGCGCGTGAGACCGGCCGAGACGACGAGGACGAGCGCCACGACGAGGGTCGCCGGGTGGCCGAACCCCGCGAACGCGGCCTCGGCGGGCACGACGCCGAGCACGACGGCGGCCAGCAAGGCCGAGAAGGCGATGAGATCATAGCGCCAGCGCCCCCAGATGAGCGCTGCGAAGACAAGCCCGAAGAGCGCGAAGAGGATGGTCTGCTGCTGTGTCATGACCCCAGTGAACCGGTCGCGTCTGCGGAATGCAACCGGTGCTCCGGCTTGCAGGTTCCCCGCCCTCTGACATATAGAGGCGCCGGTTTACCGAAAGCACGGACGGAGAGGGTCATGGCAGGCCATTCGAAATGGGCCAACATCCAGCATCGCAAGGGCAAGCAGGACAAGCTGCGCTCCAAGATGTTCTCGAAGCTTGCGAAGGAAATCACCGTCGCCGCCAAGATGGGCGACCCCGATCCCGACAAGAACCCGCGCCTCAGGCTCGCCGTGAAGGCGGCGAAGTCGCAGTCGATGCCGAAGGACGTGATCGACCGCGCGATCAAGAAGTCGCAGGGCGGTGACGCGGCGGACTACACCGAGATCCGCTACGAGGGCTATGGCCCGAACGGCATCGCCGTGATGGTCGAGACGATGACCGACAACCTCAACCGCACCGCTTCCAACGTGCGCAGCACCTTCGCCAAGTTCGGCGGCAACCTCGGTACCACCGGCTCCGTCAGCTTCATGTTCGACCGGGTGGGAGAGATCACGTTTGCCGCCTCGGCCGGGGATGCCGACACGGTGATGATGGCCGCGCTCGAAGCCGGCGCCGAGGACGTGGAGTCCGACGACGAGGGCCATTGGATTTACTGCGCTGCCGACAGCCTTTCGGACGTGACCGAAGCGCTGGAACGGCAACTCGGCGAATGCGAGGAAGCCAAGCTCGTCTGGAAGCCGCAGACCCGCACCGATGTGGACCTTGAGACCGCGCAGAAGCTGATGCGGCTCATCGACACGCTCGAGGAGGACGATGACGTGCAGACCGTCACCGCGAACTTCGACGTGCCGGAAGAGGTGGCCGCCCAGCTCTGACCGCGCGCGGATCTCAGGCCAGCGCAGCCGCGGCCGCCCGTCGCACGGAGGCCGTGAGCGGAGCCAGCGCCCGCCCGGCGAGTCGCGTCACCTGCCAGTGGAGCGCGAGATCCAGCGTCCTGTCCGCCAGTGCCACCAGCTTGCCGGCGGCGATTTCCCCGCGGATGAGGGGCAGGGGGTTCATGCCCCAGCCGATCCCGAGCCGGGCGGCCTCGACGAAGGCATGGCTTGACGCCACGAGATGGGTCGGCAGCGATACCGTCCGCCCGGCAATGTCGCGTGCCCAGTCGGCCTGAAGCCGGTCCTTGCGGTTGAAGGTGAGGGCAGGGGCCGCGGCAAGGGCCTCTGCCGTCACCCCGTCCGGAAACCAGCGCGCCACGAATGCGGGGCTGGCCGTCGCGACGTAGGCGAGCCGGCCGAGCGGGTGCGCGTCACAGCCGGCGAGGGGGGCGCCATGGGCGGTCACTGCCGCCTGCACCTCGCCCCGGCGGAGGAGGTCGGCCGAGTGGTCCTGATCGTCGATGACAAGATCGAAGAGAAGCCCCGGCACCGTTGCGAGCGCCGGCAGGAACCAGGTCGCGAGGCTGTCGGCGTTGACGGCGATGCGCACCTGCGCCAGACCCTCAGCCTGCCCGAGATCGGTGGCGAGCGTGCGCTCCAGAAGCGCCACCTCCTCGGCGTGCCGCGCCAGCCGGGCGCCGGCCGTGGTCGGCCGGCACGGGTCCGCGCGGACGACGACGGCGGTGCCGAGCCGTTCCTCGAGGCCGCGGATGCGCTGCGAGACCGCCGAGGGCGTGACGTTCAGCGCCGCTGCGGCGGCCTCGAAACTGCCGGTGCGGAGGATCGCGGCGAGTGCCTGCAGATGAGCGGGTTCAAACATTAGCCGAACTTATCTGAGCTTCATCAGTTTAACTGGAATGATCTCCTCCGCAGGGATAGTCAAGGCGCGTCGCGGTCACGGAGCCCACAATGCCCATCCCCTTTCTCGCCGGTTTCCAGATTTCGCTCGGCCTGATCATGGCGATCGGGGCGCAGAATGCCTTTGTCCTGCGCCAGGGTCTCCGGCGCGAGCATGTGCTCGCCGTCTGCCTCTTCTGTGCCGCCTCGGATGCCGTTCTCATCGCCGCGGGGGTGGCCGGCATGGGGACGCTGGCCGACCGCGTGCCGGCGGCGGGTGCGGTACTGCGCTGGGGCGGGGTGGCCTTCCTTCTCTGGTACGGCGCGCGCGCCTTCCGCGCCGCCTGGGCGGGTGGCGAGACGCTTCAGGCCGCGCGGGGGGGCGGTGAGCCCCTGACCCGGGTCATCGCGACGCTGGCGCTCCTGACCTGGCTCAACCCGCATGTCTGGCTGGATACGGTCGTGCTGATCGGCTCCATCGCATCGCAGTACTCCGGCGGATCGGTCGGCTTTGCTGCGGGGGCGGCGACGGCCTCCTTCGTCTTCTTCCTGTCGCTTGGCTTCGGCGCGCGGCTTCTCGCGCCGCTTTTCGCCCGGCCGCGCGCCTGGCAGGTGCTCGACGGGGTGGTCGGCATCATCATGTGGACGATCGCGGCCCGGCTGGCCATCGGATGAGCTGCGGGGATGCCCCCTTGCGGCCGCCCGTCTGATCGCGTTCTGTCGGCGTCATGGCGACCACCGATCAAGACCGCCCGCTCGCCGGGATCCTCTGGATGCTCGCGACGGGGCTGTCCTTCGTCGTCGTGACCGGCGCCGTGCGCCATGTCGGGACCGGCCTTCCGGCCGCGCAGTCGGCCTTCATCCGGTTCCTCTTCGGCCTGGTCTTCCTCATGCCCTCGCTCGTCCCCGTTCTGCGCCGCGGCCTGCCTGCTGGCGCCTGGCCGCTCGTTCTCGGCCGCGGGGGGCTCCATGTCGTCGCGGTCACGCTCTGGTTCTTCGCGATGGCGCGCATCCCCGTGGCGGAAGTCACGGCCATCGGTTACCTCAACCCGATCGTCGTGACGGTCGGCGCGGCGCTCCTCTTCGGCGAGACGCTCGCCGCGCGGCGGATCGCGGCCATCGCGATCGCCCTCCTTGGCGCGCTGGTGGTCCTGCGGCCGGGCTTGCGCGAGGTGACGCCGGGCCATCTCGCGCAACTCGGCGCGGCCGTGAGCTTCGGGTTGTCCTACCTCATCGCCAAGCGGCTCTCGGCGGATCTGCCGGCCGGTGCCCTTGTGGCGCTCCTGTCGCTCACGGTCACGGTCGGGCTTGCGCCCCTCGCGCTCTCCGCCTGGGTGCCGCCCGCACCCGAACAACTCGCCTGGCTCGGCGTCGTCGCGGTCTTCGCGACCTTCGGCCATTATGCCATGGCGCGGGCCTTCGCCGCCGCGCCGCTTACGGTCACTCAGCCCGTGACCTTCCTGCAGCTCGTCTGGGCGAGCCTGCTCGGATGGCTGGCCTTCGACGAGGCCGTCGATCCGTTCGTCCTTCTCGGCGGCGCCATGATCATCGCCGCGATCAGCTACATGACCTGGCGCGAGGCGACGGCCCGTCGGCGCGCGATCACGCCGCCCGCCGACGCGGCGAAGCTCTGAGCCGCGCCTCCCGGCCCGCCGCCGGGCGAGGGGCGCTCGGCGCTGACGACCTTCCGCCGGAAGGCCGTGAGAGCGCTCTTCAGCCCCGCGGGTCCAGAAGCCGCGCGATCACGGTCTTGCGCGAGACCTGGCCGACGACCGCGCCGTGGTCGGTCACCTCGAGCGCGCGCGTCTCGTCCTTGAGCCGCGCCATGACTTCCTTGATCGGCGTGTCGATGTCGGTCGTCCCCGCGGTGGGGATCGCGTTCGGCGTCGGCTCCACCGCGTCGCGCGCGGTCAGGACGGAAAGCGGGTTCATGTGGTTGACGAAGTCGGCCACGTAGTCCGAGACCGGGTTGGCGATGATCTCGCGCGCCGTGCCGCACTGGACGATCCGCCCGCCTTCCATCAGCGCGATCCGGTTGCCGATCTTGAACGCCTCGTCGAGGTCGTGGCTGACGAAGATGATCGTGCGCTTGAGCTTTTCCTGCAGGTCCAGCAGTTCGTCCTGAAGCCGGGTGCGGATCAAGGGATCGAGCGCCGAGAACGGTTCGTCCATCAGCAGGATCGGCGCATCGGTGACGAAGGCGCGGGCCAGGCCGACACGCTGCTGCATGCCCCCGGAAAGTTCGCCCACCTTGGCGTCGGCGCGTTCGTAAAGACCGACGAGCTTCAGTTGCGCATCGACCTTCTCGCGCATCGCCTCGGCCGTCATGCCGGCGAGTTCCAGCCCCAGTCCGACGTTTTCGCGCACCGTCCGCCAGGGCAGGAGGCCGAACTGCTGGAACACCATCGCCACGCATTCTCGGCGCACGCGCAGGAGGTCTTCCTTCGACGCGCCGCCGACTTCGCAGTTCCAGTCGCCGTCGTGGATCGTCACCGATCCGCGGCAGACCTTGTTGAGCCCGTTGACGGCCCGCAGGAGCGTCGACTTGCCCGACCCCGACAGGCCCATGAGCACCAGGATCTCGCCGCGTGCCACGGTCAGCGAGCAGTCGTGGACGCCCAGCACCTGGCCGGTGGCCTTCTGGATCTCGGTGCGGCTCTGCCCCTGGTCCATCAGTGGCAGGGCGCGTTCGGGATGGTCGCCGAAGACGATGTTGACCTTGTCGAACGCGACTGCGATTTCGGGCGCGGCGGTCATTTCGCGTCTCCCTTCCGCAGCATCCGGTCAAGCACGATGGCCACGACCACGATGACAAAGCCGGACTCGAACCCCAACGCCGTGTTGACGGAGTTCAGCGCCCTGACGACCGGAACCCCAAGTCCGTCCGCCCCTACGAGCGCGGCGATCACCACCATCGACAGCGACAACATGATCGTCTGGTTCAGCCCCGCCATGATCTGCGGCAGCGCATAGGGAAGCTCGGCCTTGTATAGCACCTGCCGCTTCGTCGCGCCGAAGGCGGTCAGCGCCTCGGTCAGCGCGAGCGGCGTGTTGGAGACGCCCAGATGCGTCAGCCGGATCGGCGCGGGCAGCACGAAGATCACCGTTGCGATCAGCCCGGGCACCATGCCGAGCCCGAAGAAGACGATGGCCGGGATCAGGTAGACGAAGGTGGGCAGGGTCTGCATCAAGTCGAGGACCGGCTGCATCGCCGCATAGAGCTTCGGCCGGTGGGCGGCTGCGATTCCGATGGGCACACCCAGCCCCATGCAGACGACGCAGGAGGCGAGGATCAGCGTCAGGCTTTCCGTGGTCGGCTTCCAGTAACCCTGGTTGAGGATGAAGAGCAGGCCCAGGAGGACCAGGAGGCAGATTTTCCAGTTGCGCTGGAGATACCAGGTCAGCGCCACCGCGATGGCGACGATGATCAGCGGATGCGGCGTCTCCAGCAGCCACAGGATTCCCGCGATCAGCCCCTCCATGACCCATGACATGAAGTCGAAGACCGGTTTGAGGTTCTCCTTCATCCAGTCGAAGGCAACCTTCGACACCTTTCCGACCGGAATCTTGTGGTCGGCCAGCCAAACGCTTTCGAGCCAGCTCCAGTCCATCGCGTCCCCCTCCCGCGCAGGTCCATATGGAAAGCGGCAACAGACGGGTCCGTTGCCGCTCTCCGCATCGCCTCAGTCCCGGCGCCTCAGCCGAGGGCCGCGCTGACCGCCGCCATCGCGTCGCCGCCATCCTTCGTCGTGACGCCGTCGAGCCAAGGGGTCATCGCGTCGGGGTTGGCCTTCAGCCACTCCTTCGCCGCCTCCATCGGATCGGCCCCGTCGTTCAGGATCTTGCCCATGATCTCGTTCTCCATCTGGAGCGAGAACTCGAGGTTCTGGAGGAGCTTGCCGGTGTTCGGGCATTCGGCGACATAGCCCTTGCGGACGTTCGTGGCCACTTCCGCGCCCCCGAAGTTCGGTCCGAAGACGTCGTCGCCCCCCGCAAGGTAGGTCATCTTGAAGTTCGCGTTCATCGGATGCGGTTCCCAGCCGAGGAACACGATCGGCTTGCCGTCGCCGTCATGCTTGGCGACCTCGGCCAGCATCCCCTGCTCGGAACTTTCCACGAGCTTGAAGTCGCCCAATCCGAAGGTGTCGGCGGCGATCATGTCGAGGATCAGGCGGTTGCCGTCGTTGCCGGGCTCGATGCCGAATATCTGGCCTTCCAGCGCATCCTTGTTGGCGTCGATCTTGGAGAAGTCGTCGATCCCCAGGGCCGCGCCGGCCTCGTTAGTCGCCAGCGTGTACTTCGCGCCCGTCAGGTTGGTGCGCACCGTCTCGACCGTGCCAGCGTCGCGATAGGGCGCGATGTCGGCCTCCATCGTCGGCATCCAGTTGCCGAGGAACACGTCGATGTCGCCCTCGGCAAGCCCGGTATAGGTCACCGGCACGGAGAGGATCTTGGTCTCCGTCTCGTAGCCGAGCGCCTGCAGGATCGTGCTTGCGACCGCGGTGGTCGCCGTGATGTCGGTCCAGCCGACGTCCGAGAAGATGATGCTGTCGCAGCCGGCCGCATTGGCCGGGGCCGTGACGACAAGCGCGGCGGTCGCCAGGAGGCTTGCGCGCAGGCTGTTGGCGAGGATCATGGTGTTGCTCCCTGTTTTGTTGATTGATGAGTCAATAAACTTTAGTTTCCCGCTTTCGCGCAAGGAAAATCTTTGCCCCTCGGGCATTCCCCGGGGCCATCCGGGGGAGCGTAGAACAAGTTTGCGCTCTGGAAAAGGAAGCTCTGGAGCGGCACCGAAGGTTTTTCTTGATTGACGAGTCAATAAAAGGTCAGCTAGCGATGGAGAGACCGAAAGGATGGAACGATGCCGAAACTGGGGATGGAACCGATTCGCAAGGCGGCGCTGGTCAAGGCGACGATCACCGAGATCGGCCGCGCCGGGTCGCTCGATGTCACGGTGAGCCAGATCGCCAAGCGCGCGGGCATGTCCTCGGCGCTGGCGCATCACTATTTCGGCTCGAAGGAGCAGATATTCCTCGCCGCGATGCGCCATATCCTGACCCTCTACAGCGCGGAGGTGCGCGGGGCGCTGGCGGCGGCCGAAGGGCCGAAGGGACGGGTGCAGGCCATCGTCCGGGCGAGCTTTGCCACATCGAGTTTCCGGCGCGAGGTGATCGGCGCCTGGTTGAACTTCTACGTCCTCGCCCAGACCTTGCCGGAGGCGCGGCGGCTGCTCGGCGTCTATCAGCGCCGGCTGCAGTCCAACCTCGTCCATTCGCTCCGCCCGCTCGTCGGCGTCAGGGCAGAGGCGGTCGCGAGGGCATTGGGCGCGATGATCGACGGTGTCTACATCCGCGAGGCGCTGAAGCCCGGCGCGCCCGACAGCCCGGGCGCGGCCGGAATCGTGCTCGACTGTCTGGAACGGGAGCTTGCGGCATGACCGAAGCGGATTACGTCGTCGTCGGCGCCGGCTCGGCCGGCTGCGCCATGGCCTACCGGCTCGCCGAAGCGGGGCGGAGCGTGGTCGTCATCGAACACGGCGGATCGGACGTCGGTCCGTTCATCCAGATGCCGGGCGCACTGTCCTATCCGATGAACATGGGGATCTACGATTGGGGCTTCCGGACGGAGCCCGAGCCGCATCTGGGCGGCCGCACGCTTGCCACGCCGCGCGGCAAGGTGATCGGCGGTTCTTCCTCGATCAACGGCATGGTCTTCGTGCGCGGCCACGCCAAGGACTTCGACCACTGGGCAGAGAGCGGCGCGGCTGGCTGGGCCTATGCCGACGTGCTCCCCTACTTCCGGCGGATGGAAACCTGGCACGGCGGCGATGGCGGGGCGTTCCGGGGCACCGACGGCCCGCTTCACGTCACCCGGGGGCCGCGCCGCAACCCCCTCTTCCACGCCTTCGTGGAGGCGGGCCGGCAGGCCGGCTACGAGGTCACCGAGGACTACAACGGCGAAAAGCAGGAAGGCTTCGGCCCGATGGAGGCGACGATCTGGCGCGGCCGGCGCTGGTCGGCGGCGAACGCCTATCTGAAACCCGCGATGAAGCGGCCGAACTGCCGGTTGATCCGGGCCCTCGCGCGCCGGGTCGTCCTCGACGCGGGCCGCGCGGTGGGCGTGGAGGTGGAGCGCGGCGGGCAGGTGGAGGTCATCCGCGCCCGCGCCGAGGTGATCCTCGCCGCCTCCTCGATCAACACCCCGAAGCTTCTCATGCTCTCCGGCGTCGGCCCGGCGCGGCACCTGTCCGAACACGGGATCGCGGTGGTGGCCGACCGTCCCGGTGTCGGGGCGAACCTGCAGGACCACCTCGAAGTCTACATGCAGTACGCCTCGCAAAAGCCCATCACGCTTTACAAATACTGGAATCTCTGGGGCAAGGCCATGGTCGGTGCCCAGTGGCTGTTCACCGGCACCGGACCCGGCGCTTCCAACCAGTTCGAAAGCGCTGCCTTCATCCGGTCGGACAAGGGCGTGGACTACCCGGACATCCAGTATCACTTCCTGCCCATCGCCGTGCGCTACGACGGCAGGGCCGTGGCCGAGGGCCACGGATTCCAGGCCCATGTCGGACCGATGCGGTCGAAGTCGCGCGGCTCCGTGACGCTGCGCTCGGCCGATCCCAAGGCCCCGCCGGTCATCCGCTTCAACTACATGTCGCATCCCGACGACTGGGCGGAGTTCCGCAAATGCGTGCGGCTTACCCGCGAGATCTTCGCGCAGGAGGCGTTCCGTCCCTTCGTGAAGCACGAGATCCAGCCCGGACCGGCCGTCGAGTCGGACGCGGAGATCGACGCCTTCCTGCGCGAACACGCCGAAAGCGCCTATCACCCCTGCGGCACCGCGAAGATGGGCCGGCGTGACGATCCGATGGCGGTCGTGGGGCCCGATTGCCGGGTGATCGGCGTCGAAGGGCTCAGGGTTGCCGACAGTTCGATCTTCCCGCGCATCACCAACGGCAACCTCAACGCGCCCTCGATCATGGTGGGCGAGAAGGCGGCCGACCATGTGCTTGGCCGGCCCATGCTCGCGTCGGCCAATTCCGAACCCTGGACCAGCCCGCGCTGGCGGACCGCGCAACGCTAGGCACCCTTTTCGCGGCGCGTGCGCTCTGGCTATGCTCTGCGAGTGGCGTGGCCGGAGGGAAAGATGGACGAGCGTGTGCGCGAACTGGCCGAGCGGCTGCTGAGCAAGGGCTACGACGACCTGCCCGAACGGGAACAGCGCGTGCTGCGCCGCATCGCGGGCCGTGCGGCGATCTCGCGCAACGTCAACGAGTCCTTCCGCCAGGAACTGAGCTTCGGCGACCGCGTGGCCGACCGGGTGGCGGCCTTCGGCGGGTCGTGGAGCTTCATCATCCTCTTTGCCGCGGTGATTCTCGGCTGGGTGGCGGCCAATGTCTGGATCATGGTGCGGCCGGCCGATCCCTATCCCTTCGTATTCCTCAACCTCATCCTGTCGATGGTCGCGGCGATCCAGGCCCCCGTGATCATGATGTCGCAGAATCGCCAGGCGGCAAAGGACCGGCTGGCGGCGGCGCATGACTACGAGGTGAACCTGAAGGCGGAACTGGAGATCATGAGCCTGCACGAGAAGGTGGACGACATCCGCATGCGCCAGCTCGAGGCGCTGTTTGCGCGTCTCGAGGCGAAGATCGACGCACTGTCACGCCGCTAGGACGCGGGGGCTTGGGCAGCGCAGATGCTAGGCGAGCAGCCGGGCGGGAATCAGGCCGCGAAGCGCATTGCCGACGTAGAGGCGGGCGCGCGGGAGGTCGGAGGCGCGAATCACCGCCTCGCGCGCCGCGCCGATGGCGAGAAGCTCGGCGCGGAGGATGCCCGGCAGACAGCCCGAGGCGAGCGGCGGTGACAGGAGCCCGCCGCCGAAGTCGGCGAAGAGGTTGGTGATCGTGCCTTCGCAGGCCTCGCCCCGCGTATTGAGGAAGATGACTTCGTCGATGCCGGCGGGCAGCGCCGCGCGGGTGCGGTCGTAGAGCGCGCGTTCCGTCGTCTTGTGGCGCAGGAGCGGCGCGTCGGGGTCGAGCCGATCCGCGGCGACGGTGACGCGCCATTCGGGCGGGTTGGGTCCGAGGGGCCCGGTCGTGACCTCGGCCGTGCCGGAGCGCGAGATGGTCAGCCGGACGCGGAGCTGCGCCGGCCCGCCCACGGTGTCCAGCGCCGCCCGGACCCTCGCCTCGTCCCAGAGGAAGCCCAGTTCCGCGGATGAGGCGCGGGCGCGGGCGAGATGGGCGTCGAGTCGGCGGAAGGCGGTGCCGTCCCAGCCGAAGGTCTCGATCAGCCGCGTATCGGGTCGGCAAAGCGGGCTTTCCACAACGCCTCCTCGTATTCGCCCTCGGGGGTGGAATCGGCGACGATGCCGCCGCCGACGCCGAAGCTGGCGGTGCCGTCGGCCGCAAGCGTCAGCGTGCGGATCGCCACGTTGAAGGCCGAGCTTCCGTCCGGGCCGAGCCAGCCGATCGCCCCGCAATAGGCGCCGCGGGGCGCGGGCTCCAGTTCGCGGATGATCTGCATCGCCCGGATCTTCGGCGCGCCGGTGACCGAGCCGCAGGGAAAGAGCGCATGGACAAGCGCGGAGGGCGGCGTTCCGGGGCGCAGCCGGCCCGTCACGCGGCTGACCATCTGGTGCACGGTGGCATAGCTCTCGACCGTGTAGAGCTCGGGCACCCGCACCGATCCGACGGTGCAGATGCGGGAGATATCATTGCGAAGAAGATCAACGATCATGAGGTTCTCCGCGCGGTTCTTCACGCTTTGCTGCAACTCCAGCCGCAGCGCCGCGTCATGGGCGGGGTTCGAGGCACGGGGCGCGGTGCCCTTCATCGGCCGGGTCTCGATCGCCCCTTCCGCATCCGTGGCGAAGAAGAGTTCGGGTGAGCGCGAGACGAGCACGGGGCAGCCGGCAAGGGCGACGAATGCGCCGTGGCCGACCGGCTGGCGGGCGCGAAGGGCGCCATAGAGGCCGAGCGGGGAACCGGCAAAGCTGGCGCGCATCTGCATCGTCAGGTTGGCCTGGTAGATGTCGCCGGCGCCGATGTAGTCGAGAACGCGGGCCATCGCCCCGGCATGCTCCGCTGCGGTCCAGTCGGGCGTCGCAGGCGAGAGGTGCGTCCCGGCCGCCTCGGCCGCGGCCCGGGCAAGGACCGCCCCGGCCGCAAGCGGATGGTCGTAGAGACCGAAGGCGAGGAGCGGCAGCCCTCGCGCCTCGGGCATCAGCGCGGTGAGGCGCGGCTCCAGCGCGTAGCCTGCCTCGTAGCTCAGGAACCCGGCGGCCCAGAGGCCCCCGGCGCGGGCGGCATCGAGCGCGGCAAGCGCCGGGGCGACCTCGGCCGCCGTCTCCGCCCGGATGATTCGGCGCAGGGCGTCGAAGAGGGCCGGCGCGCCGCCGGGGCCATTCTCGATCAGGATCATGCGTTCCGCCCGCGATAGGGTAGTGCCGCAATAGGCTCCGGCCAGGGTTTGGGCAATCCCGTTCGCGGCCCTTCGCGCGCCGTTCGCGGCCTGGCGGCTCCGGATTGACCGAGGTCAAAGCCGGACGCGCTCAGCCGCGCGAGAAAGGGGCGAAGCGATGAAAGGAAAGCTCAATGTCGAACACACCGCACGAACTGCACGAGGAGTTCCCGGCCGAGGCGGACAAGATCCACGCCCTGAAGGTCTCCAACACGCATTTCGCCCGGCTGGCGGAGGAATACCACGAGTTGAACCGGCAGGTGCATCGTGCCGAGTCCGGCATCGAGCCCGTCGACCAGTTCGCCGAGGTCGAGATGCGCAAGAAGCGCGCCCAGCTCAAGGACGAGATCTACCGGATGATCCAGGCGGCGTGAGGCTCAGCCGATCTCGTAGGGCAGGAGCCCGCGCCGGTTGGGGTCCACCCTGAGTTTGCGTTCGAGCGGCGGGACGGAGCGCTGATGGCACTCCGTCCGGTCGCAGATGCGGCAGGATATGCCGATGGGCTCGAAGGCGCGGGCGTTCGTCACGTCGAGCCCGTCGGCGTAGACGAGGTCCTTGGCGTGGCTCACCTCGCAGCCGAGCCCGATCGCATAGCGCCGGACGGGCGCGTGGAAGGACCCTCCGGGCTTCGAGATGTCGCGCGCGAGGCTCAGGTACCGCACGCCGTCGGGCGTCTCGGCAAGCTGGCGCAGGAAGCGCCCGGGCGTCTCGAAGGCCTGGTGGACGTTCCACAAGGGACAGGCGCCGCCGAAACGCGCGAACTGGAGCCGCGTGGCCGAGTGGCGCTTGGTGATCGTGCCCGCCTGATCGACGCGGACAAAGAAGAAGGGAATGCCCTTCATCCCCGGCCGCTGCAGGGTGGACAGCCGGTGCGCCACCTGTTCGATCGAGGCGCCGAAGCGGTCGGCGAGGCGTTCGAGATCGTGCCGGGTTTCCTGCGCTGCCGCCAGGAACGCGCGGTAGGGCAGGAGCGCGGCACCCGCGAAATAGTTGGCAAGACCGATCTTGGCGATGGCGCGGGCGGCATCGGACTGGAAGCGGGCAAGGTCGAGCGTCGCCTCGATCAGGTCGCCCTGCGTCAGGAGCGCGACCTGGTGCAGTAGCTGGAAGCGCTGCGTCGGCGCGCTGGCGCGGGTAGAGAGGGTGAGTACCTTGCCGCTGAGCGAGCGGACCTGCTCCGCATCGGCGAGGCTGAGGGAGATGCCGTGGGCTGCAAGGGCGGCACGCGCCGGCTTGCCGACGTCGCCGAGCGCTCCGTCGGGCGACGCAAACCGTTCCGCCGCGCGGTCCACGGCGTCGAGATAGTTGTCGCAGTAGTGAAAGAAGTCGCGCACCTCTTCCCAAGGCGAGGCGCGGCTCGAGCCCCCCTCGCGCCCCAGCGCCTCGTCGAGCGAGGCGAGGCGTTCGTGGTTCTGCCGGTAGCCGCGGTGCAGCTCGAGGAAGGCACGGGCGAGCATCGGCGCATTCGACGCCGCAAGCCGGAGGTCGGCAAGGGGCGGCATCGTGTCGGCGAAGACCGGGTCCGCGAGCGCCTCGCGCATGTCGGAGACGAGACGCTCGGCATCGCCCGCCGAAAGCTCCGTCACGTCAAGGCCGAATTCCCCCGCCAGCGCCAGCACCACCGCGGCGGAGACCGGGCGGTGATTGTTCTCCATCTGGTTGAGGTAGGGGAGAGAGACGCCGAGCTTGGTGGCGAACGCCTTCTGGGTCAGGCCGAGCCGCGCGCGCGTCTCGCGCAGCTTCGCGCCGGCGTAGAGTTTCTGGGTGGCCATCGCCCCGGGCTCCGCAGGTTTGCGAAGCCGAGAGTAGCCTTTGCAAAGCCCGCTGCCAAGGTCCCTGCCGGATCGCTCAGAGGCCCAGCCTGCGGGCGCGGCGGATGACGAGGAGGATCGAGGCGACCGCGGCCACGGCACAGGCGAACATCAGGATTGCGAGCGGTGCAGCGCCGCCGCCGAGGCCGAGCGCCCAGCCTGCGGCCGCAGAGATCGCCGCGCCCCCGCCGATCATGATCGCACCGCCGAGCCCGGAGGCCGTGCCCGCGAGCCCCGGCCGGACCGAGAGCATCCCGGCGTTCGCGCCGGGCAGCGCCATGCCGTTGCCGAGGCCGACCGAGATGACGAGGCCGAAGAACGTGTTTGCTCCGGCAGACCCGGCAAGCGACAGGGCGACGAGCAAGCCCATGCAGACCGCCGTCAGGAGCGTGCCCAGGAGGATCATCCGGTCGATGCCTATACGGACCGAATAGCGCCCTGCGAGGAAGTTGCCCAAGGCGTAGCCGACCGCGGGCGCCCCGAGGTAGAGGCCGAGCCGTCCGGGAGAAAGGTGGAACACCTCGCTGCCGACGAAGGGCGCGCCGCCGAGATAGGCGAAGAACGCCCCCGAGGCGAACGCGGCGGAAAGGCTATAGCCCCAGAACCGGCGCGAGGCGAGAAGCTCGGGGTATTGCCGGACCTGGTCGGCGAAACGCGCCCGATGGCCGGCCGCCGTCTCGCCGAGGTCGGCCCAGATCATCCAGAGGACCGCGAGGCCGAGACCGAAGAGCACGACAAAGTTCGCGTGCCAGCCGAAGGCCCCGTCGAGAATGCCGCCGATCATCGGCCCGACCATCGGCACGAAGGCCATTCCCATGGTGACGTAACCGATCATCGACGCGGCCTCGTCTGCCGGCACCATGTCGCGGATGACGGCGCGGCTCAGGACCATTCCGGCGGCGACGACCGCCTGCATCATTCGGAAGGCGAGGAAGATACCGGCGGAGGGGGCGACAAGCGTGCCCGCCGTCGCGATCAGGAACAGCACGACGGACCAAAGGAGGACGGGCCGACGCCCGAACCGGTCCGAGATCGGGCCGATGACGATCTGCAGGCCGGCGCTGACGCCCAGATAGAGCGAGACCGAAAGCTGCATCAGCCGGTAGTCGGTGGCGAACCACTCGGTCATCGCCGGAAGCGAGGGCAGGAAGATGTTCATCGCCAGCGCCGAGAGCCCCGTGACCGCGACGAGGGTCGCGACATGCGGGGCGGTGGAGCGGTCGAGGAAGCGGACGACGGGGCGCGCGGTCATGCCCGAGGCGTAGCGGGCAGATTTGCGGCTGTCCATGCTCGGAGTGCACAGGGGGCTGTGCGAGCCCTCTCAGGCCCAGGGCTGGAAGACGAAGACGGCGCCGGCCGCGATCAGCGTGAAGCCGACGGCGTGGTTCCAGCCGAGCCCTTCTCCGAGCCAGGTCGCGGAGAAGACCGCGAAGACGACGAGGGTGATCACCTCCTGGATGGTCTTCAGTTCGGCCGCGGAGAAATGGCCGTGGCCGATCCGGTTGGCGGGCACCTGCAGGAGGTACTCGAAGAAGGCGATGCCCCAGCTTGCAAGGATGACGACGGCAAGCGGCGTCGCCTTGAACTTGAGATGGCCGTACCAGGCAAAGGTCATGAAGACATTCGAGGCCAGTAGAAGGCCGATCGTTATCAGCGGAACGGGAATACGGTCCATGATGCCTCGCACGGTTTTCCGATGCTATAGCCCGCGTCATGGAGGGCGGAAAGTCCCGTGGTTTTGCAGATATTCAATTCGCAGCATAGTGCTTGCGAAAATGTTGCAAATTTCCGGAAATCCGCTTTGACCGACCGGTGCCAGCGGATAGGGTGCGCCATCGCCTGGAGGGGGACCCGATGAAGGACATTCTCGAACAACTCGAATCCCGCCGCGCCATCGCCCGCGCCGGCGGCGGCCAGCGCCGGATCGACGCCCAGCACGCCCGTGGCAAGCTTACCGCGCGCGAGCGGATCGAGCTTCTTCTCGACGAAGGCAGCTTCGAGGAGTTCGACATGTTCGTCGCCCACCGCTGCACCGACTTCGGCATGGAGACCGACCGGCCGGCCGGCGACGGTGTCGTCACCGGCTGGGGCACGATCAACGGCCGCATGGTCTACGTCTTCAGCCAGGACTTCACGGTCTTCGGCGGCTCCCTGTCGGAAACCCACGCCCAGAAGATCTGCAAGATCATGGACATGGCGATGCAGAACGGCGCGCCGGTGATCGGGCTGAACGACTCGGGCGGCGCGCGCATCCAGGAGGGCGTGGCCTCGCTCGCCGGCTATGCCGACGTGTTCCAGCGCAACATCATGGCCTCGGGCGTGGTGCCGCAGATCAGCGTCATCATGGGCCCCTGCGCGGGCGGCGCGGTCTATTCGCCGGCGATGACCGACTTCATCTTCATGGTGAAGGATACGTCCTACATGTTCGTCACCGGCCCCGACGTGGTGAAGACCGTGACGAACGAGATCGTGACGGCCGAGGAGCTTGGCGGCGCCTCGACCCACACGAAGAAATCCTCGGTCGCCGACGGCGCCTTCGAGAACGACGTGGAGGCCCTGGCCGAGATTCGCAGGCTCTACGACTTCCTGCCGCTCTCGAACCGCGACAAGGCGCCGACCCGCCCCTTCTTCGACGATCCCGCGCGGGTGGAGCCGAGCCTCGACACGCTGATCCCCGACAACCCGAACCTGCCCTACGACATGAAGGAACTGATCCTAAAGGTGGCAGACGAGGGCGACTTCTTCGAGATCCAGAAGGATTATGCCGGCAACATTATCACCGGATTCATCCGCATCGAGGGGCAGACCGTGGGCGTGGTGGCCAACCAGCCGATGGTGCTGGCGGGCTGCCTCGACATCGACAGCTCGCGCAAGGCCGCGCGTTTCGTGCGCTTCTGCGATGCGTTTGAAATCCCGATCCTCACCTTCGTCGATGTGCCGGGCTTCCTGCCGGGCACGAGCCAGGAATACGGCGGCGTGATCAAGCACGGGGCGAAGCTCCTCTTCGCCTATGGCGAGGCGACGGTGCCGAAGGTCACGGTGATCACCCGCAAGGCCTATGGCGGCGCCTATGACGTAATGGCGTCGAAGCACCTGCGCGGCGATTTCAACTACGCCTGGCCGACGGCGGAGATTGCCGTGATGGGCGCCAAGGGCGCGGTCGAGATCCTCTACCGGGCGGAACTCGCCGACAGGGAGAAGATCGCCGAGCGGACGAAGAACTACGAGGACCGCTTCGCCAACCCCTTCGTGGCGGCCGAAAAGGGCTTCATCGACGAGGTGATCATGCCCCATTCCACGCGCAAGCGGGTGGCGCGGGCCTTCGCCTCGCTGCGGACGAAGAAGCTCGCGAACCCGTGGAAGAAGCACGACAATATTCCACTCTGAGGGCCGGGAGGCAGGGCGTGCGATGACCAGCACCGTGCCGAGTTGCAGGACGTCTCGGGCCGCTCTGCCGGGGCGGGGCACAGCGTCGGCGGGTGGCCTGCGGATGACAAGGGGAGCGGTGGCAGTCGCCATGATCGGGTTCGGCCTCGGCGCAGGAGCGCAGGAAACGGCGGTGACGGGCGGCACGGTCGTCGCCGTGCCTTCCGGGCAGGACGTGACCTATCTCGATACGGTGCAATCGGCGCCGGGACCGGAGGGTCTGACGATCCGCTTCCGCTTCGTCGCGCCGGCGATCGCACGCGATGCCGCCACCGTCGATGTGGAGGCCGCACAGGCCGACATGGAGGCGCTCTGCAACGACTTCGCCCTGCCGCGGCTGCCGGCCACCGGGCCAGCGCCGGCGCAGGTCATCATCTCGCTCTCCGACCGCGCGGTTGCCTTTGGCGAGCCGGCGCCCGAGGCCACACAGTTCTTCGAGGCCTATGCGATCACCGACGGGCGCTGCCAGTGGGAGCCGTTCTGATGGCGACGCCCGGCGATTTCCGGTCAATCACGTCCGGTGGGGCGGGTGGTGCCCCCGCGCCACAGCCCGCCGCCTTGCGCGGTGCACGGTGGGATAGTATCGTCAGAGCGGGTATGATCGCCAAGGGATGCGGCGACGCAGCCCGTAGCGATAACAACAGGTCGGGGTGCACCGCGAGAGGCGCAACCGCCGAATTGAGCAGGAGATTCGAATGTCCAGAAAAGCCCTTGTTGCCGCCATGCTCGTGGCCGTCGTGGCCGGTTGCGCGGCAAAGAAGGAAACCGTCTACGCGGAACAGCCCGTCACGACGGAGCCCGTCTTCACCGGCAAGTACGGCAGCTGATCCCATCGGCCGGGTCCGGGCGCCACGCCCGGCCCCGGCCCGCCGCCCGGCCGCCCCATCCGGGAGGGGTGTGCCATGCTGAAGCACCGCGGCTTTCCCGGCCGCCTTCCCGGCACCGACCACCAGTTCGTGATCCGCCGCGCCAATCCGAAGGGCGCAACGCGGCTCGTCGCGCGCGAACGCTTCCGTGACCGCAGTCCCGCCGACCGCCGTGCCGACCTGGCCTTCATGGCCGCGCTCTGGGACAATTTCGGCGAGGAACCCTTCGAGCGCGGCAATCTCGATGCGGGCCGGCTTTCCTGGCTTTTCGGCCGCGAAGTGGTCCCGGCCGGGCTCCCGTTCGATCCGGAAAGCTACGAGGCGCTCCTGCGCATCGACCTCGCCCGGGCCCGCGCGAGCTTCCCCGAAGTCTTCGAGGGGGAGGAATAGGCATGTTTCTGCGTGTTCCTGCAGCGTTTCAGCATGAAATTGCCGATCGTTTCCTCACTGGAAACTTTGTCTTTGCGCAAATGGCGCGTCCAGCACATGCTCCGTGCGGGGCGTCACCCTACAGCAAGCTTCGCGCCCCGATTTGTCAAAACCGTTACCCTTCCCCTTCTCTACGGCCTGATCCCATCGGGGTCAGGCCACTTTTGTCTCAGGATGGCCGCCCGCGTTTCGGTCGACATTGCGCCGCCGATGGGCGTCATTCATGGCGAATCCGCTTTTCGGCCGCCGGGAATACGCTAGAATTATTTTCCATATCAACTCTAACCGGAGGAAGAGCAGAATGCGTTATACAAGGATCATCGTTGCCGTCGCGCTGGTGGGAAGTCTCGCCGGCTGCCTGCAAAACGACGCCGAGCGCGGCGTTGCGGGCGCGGCCGCTGGCGCGGTCATTGCCGACGCTACGGGCAACAGTGCGGTCACGGGTGCCATCATCGGCGCGGGCGCCGGTGTCTTCTGCGACGACGCGGGCATCTGCAACTGACACCCTGACGGCGGCCCTATCGCGGCCGCATGTGTCTTGCATCAGGGCCACCGGGGCAGCACGCCCGGGTGGCCCTTCGTGTTTTCATGACCGGGAGAGCCCGGCGCGGCCTGAGAAGGGGACGACATGTTCAAGAAGATCCTGATCGCGAACCGGGGCGAAATTGCCTGCCGGGTCATCAAGTCGGCCCGCAAGATGGGCATCAAGACCGTCGCCGTCTATTCCGATGCCGACCGCGAGGCGCTGCACGTCAAGATGGCGGACGAGGCCGTGCATATCGGCCCGCCGCCCGCCGCGCAGTCCTACATCGTCATCGACAAGATCATGGAGGCCATCCGCAAGACCGGCGCGGAGGCCGTCCACCCCGGCTATGGCTTCCTGTCCGAGAACATGAAGTTCGCCGAGGCGCTGGAAAGGGAGGGCGTGACCTTCATCGGCCCGCCATCGCCGGCGATCGAGGCGATGGGCGATAAGATCACCTCCAAGAAGATCGCCATGGAGGCGGGCGTTTCCACCGTGCCCGGCTACATGGGGCTCATCGCCGATGCCGAGGAGGCGGTCAGGATCAGCCGAGACATCGGATATCCGGTGATGATCAAGGCATCGGCCGGCGGCGGCGGCAAGGGCATGCGCATCGCCTGGAACGACGAGGAGGCGCGGGACGGCTTCCAGTCCTCGAAGAACGAGGCGGCGGCCTCCTTCGGCGACGACCGCATCTTCATCGAGAAGTTCGTGACCCAGCCGCGCCATATCGAGATTCAGGTGCTGGCCGACAAGCACGGCAACTGCGTCTACCTGCATGAGCGGGAGTGCTCCATCCAGCGGCGGAACCAGAAGGTGATCGAGGAGGCCCCGAGCCCCTTCCTCGACGAGAAGACCCGCAAGGCGATGGGCGAGCAGGCCTGCGCGCTGGCCCGCGCCGTCGGCTACACCAGCGCGGGCACGGTGGAGTTCATCGTCGATGGCAGCCGCAACTTCTATTTCCTTGAAATGAATACCCGTTTGCAGGTCGAGCATCCGGTGACCGAGCTGATCACGGGCGTCGATCTCGTGGAGCAGATGATCCGCGTCGCGGGGGGCGAGAGGCTGCCCTTCCGGCAATCCGACCTCAGGATCAACGGCTGGGGGATGGAAAGCCGGCTCTACGCCGAGGATCCCTATCGCAACTTCCTGCCCTCGATCGGCCGGCTCACCCGCTACCGCCCGCCGGTCGAGGCCGCGACGGCGGAGGGCGTCGTGCGCAACGACACCGGCGTCTACGAGGGCGGCGAGATCAGCATGTACTACGATCCGATGATCGCCAAGCTCTGCACCTGGGCGCCGACGCGCGGCGCGGCTATCGAGGGGATGCGCGTCGCGCTCGACACGTTCGAAGTGGAGGGGATCGGCCACAACCTGCCGTTCCTTTCCGCCGTGATGGACCATCCCCGCTTCGTCGAGGGCGCGATCACCACGGCCTTCATCGCCGAGGAATATCCCGAGGGCTTCCAGGGCGTGACCCTGCCCGAAGGCGGCCTGCGCAAGGTGGCAGCGGCCGCGGCGGCGATGAACCGGGTGGCGGAAATCCGGCGGACGCGGATCACCGGCCGGCTTGGCAACCACGAGCGCCACGTCGGCGACGACTGGGTCGTCAGCCTTCAGGGCGAGGCGATCGCGGTCACGATCGCAGCCGACCGCGACGGCGCGACGGTGCATTTCGCCGACGGCAGCGCCCATCGCGTCACCTCGGACTGGACGCCGGGCCAGCCGCTTGCCCGGCTCACGGTGGACGGCGACCCGGTCGTGCTGAAGGTCGGGAAAATCCCCGGGGGCTTCCGTATCCGCACCCGCGGCGCCGACCTCAAGGTGCATGTCCGCACGCCCCGTCAGGCCGAGCTGGCGCGCCTGATGCCGGAAAAGGCCGCTCCCGACACCTCGAAGTTCCTCCTTTGCCCGATGCCGGGCCTCGTCGTGAAGATCAGCGTCGAGGTGGGGCAGGAGGTGCAGGAAGGCCAGGCGCTCGCCACCGTCGAGGCGATGAAGATGGAGAACATCCTGCGCGCCGAGCGGAAGGGCACCGTCAAGCGCGTCGTTGCCGCGGCCGGGGCGAGCCTTAGGGTCGATGACGTGATCCTGGAGTTCGAGTGAGGATGGGCGAAGGGGCAAACGTCAGCCGCTATCCCCTCTGGGGGATGCTTGCCGCGCTGGGGGGTTTTCTCGCCCTCCAGGCGGTGGCGGCCTGGCATGCCGGGGTCTTCGAATATCCGCTCGACGACGTCTATATCCACCTCGCCATGGCCGAGAAGATCGCCCAGGGCACCTACGGCGTGAACCTTGGCGAGCCTGCCTCGGCCTCCTCCTCCATCGTCTACCCGTTTCTCCTGCTGCCCTTTCCGGGCACGGAGGCCCAGCGGCTTCTGCCGCTCTTCTGGAACACGCTCGCGGTCGCGGGGGCCGGCTGGGCCTGGGGCCTTGTCGCCGCGGCCGCCGGACTGGCCGGCGCGGCCGGCGCGACCATCGTCATCGCCGGGCCGGTTTTCCTCAACATCTCGGGCGTCGGCTACACCGGAATGGAGGCGGCCCCGCATCTGCTGGCGAGCCTCCTCGTGGTACTCGGGCTCTGGCGGGCGCTGAACGGGCAGGGGGCCGCATGGTGGCTGGTCGCGGCGGCGATCGCCGCGCCGCTCTTTCGCTACGAGGGGCTGGCGCTTTCGCTGGCGGCGGCGGTGGCGCTCTGGCTCTGGGGGCATCGTCGCGCGGCGGGCCTGATCGCCTGCGGCGCGCTCGGCGCGGTCCTCGGCTTCAGCCTCTTCCTCCTCCATCTCGGCCTCGACCCTCTGCCGGGTTCGATCCTCGCCAAGACCGGCGGCCTCGACCCTCAGGGTGGTATCGGGTTCCGCCTGCTCGTCGGTCTCATCGCCAACCTGGTGAAGCCGGCGGGGGCGATCCTCGCGCTTCTCCTCGTTGTCCTTCTGGCCACGGCGGGGGCCATCCCCGCGCTCCGGCGCGGACCGGCCGGGGCGATGGTGGCGACCGTCGGGGCGGCGGCGCTCGCGCATCTCGTCTTCGGGCAGGTCGGCTGGATGCACCGGTATGAGCCCTATGTCCTCGTGATCCTCCTCGGCGCCTTTCTCCTCGCCGGATCGGCGGCGGGGTCCCGGGCGGCGCGGATCGGGCAGGGCGCGTCGCTTGCGACGATGGCGGCCGCCGCGGTGGCCTATGGACCGACGCTCTGGGGCGCCTATGTCTGGAACCCGCGCGCGATCCACTTGCAGCAGGCGCAGATGGCGCGGTTCGCGCAGGATTACCTCAAGGCGCCGGTGGCAGTGAACGACCTCGGCCGGGTGGCCTGGGGCAATCCCGACTACGTGCTCGACATCTGGGGGCTCGGCTCCGCCGAGGCGCGAAGGACCCGCTTCGGCCCGGTGGCGCCCGCGGACGGCTGGGCCGGCCCGCTCGCCACCGCGCATGGCGTGAAGGCGGCGATGATCTACGACAAGTGGTTCGCCTCTGCCGTCGCGCCGGGCTGGGTCCGGGTGGCGACGCTCTCGGTGACCCGGCCCAAGGGCGCGCTCGGCGACTGGAAGGTCGCCATCTACGCGACCGACGCCGCCGACGCGGCGGCGTTGCGCAACGACCTCGTGGCCTTCGCGCCGACGCTTCCGGGCGAAGCGGTGCTTACCCTGGAGGGCGGCGGGGCATGAGCGCGGCGACCGAGATCACCGTCCACCTTGGCGTTCATCGCACCGGCACGACCGCGCTCCAGCGGCTGCTCCAGCGCCATGCCGACCGGCTGGCTGCGGCCGGGATCGGCTATCTCGGCCCCGCGACCCTTCGCGGCGAGGAACTGGCGGGAGACCTGCGCGCCTGGACGAAGGCGCGCGCCGCGGGACACGCCCCCGTCCCCTCGCCGCTGACGGCGGAATGCGGCCGCCTGGTCGCGGCAGGCTGTACTCATGTCGTCATCAGCGAGGAGAACCTTCCCGGCACGATGGGACCGAACCTGTCGCGGGCCGAGCTTTACCCGAACGCCGAGGCGCGGCTCGCCGACCTTTCGGCGGCCCTGCCTGTCGCGCCCGCCCGCATCTTCCTGACGGTGCGCGATTACCCGGGCTACTGGCGCTCGTCCCATGCCCATGCCCTGCTTGCCGGCGACGACGCGGACTTCGACGCCAGCCGGTTCGCCGGGGCGGCGGGAAATTCCTGGATGCCGTTGCTGTGCGCAATCCGGGCGACCTTCCCCGACGCCCGTGTCATGGTCGCGCGGCACCGGGCGGACCGCTCCTTCGTTCCCGCGCTCGCCGCCGCGATGGTCGGGCCGGGGCCGCTTGCCGGCGTGGCGCGCCCCTGGACGACGGTGAACGCCTCGCTGCCGGCCGATGTGCTGGACACCCTGCGACGGATGCCCCGGGGCCCCGACCGTGCCAGGATGGCGGAGGCCGCGCGGCGCGCGGGAGGGCCGCCGCTGGACCCGTTCTCCGCGGCGCAAACCGCCGCGCTGATGGCGCGCTTCGAACGCGAATGGGCCGCGATCGGGACGGGTGCCGTTCCCGGCGTCGAAATCCTCGCGCTGGCGGAGCCGGAGGCGGCGCGATGATCCGGCGTCAGCCTCCGCCGCGCCCTTCGCGGATCTCCTGCTGGCGAAGCGGGAACTTGTCGATCGCATGGGCGATCTCGCGCACGCTCCAGGGCAGGGGCTTGCGCAGCATCACCTGTCCGTTCTTGTCGAGCAGCACCATCGAGAACCCGCGGGGGCGCAGTCTCTTCCGCGCGTCGGACGGAACCTTCGGATCGGTATCGGTCAGGATCACCACGTCGCGCTTGAGGAGTTCGCCGGGATCGTCGGCGAGGTACCTGATCTGCGTCTGGAACGCGGGATCGTTGGGGCTGTCGGCGAAGACGACGATCGGGCGCTTGAGCCAGAGGAAATCCGCAAGCGTGACCTCCGCCGCGGGGACGGGCGGCAATTCGGGCCGGGGCGTCTCGGCCACAACCGGGGTTGCGGCAAGAACCGCGAGGCACAGGGCGGCAACGAACTTCATGGGCACTCCTTTCGTTCAGATATAGGCGGAACGGGCGGAATGCCAAAGACTTACGCCGGATAACCCTGCGGGACTCCGGGCAAGGAGAAAGGACAAGGCGATGACCGATAAGCTGTCGACGTGGCGGCACCTGGCCGAGAAGGAACTGAAGGGGAAGTCGCCCGACGCGCTGGCCTGGGAGACGCTGGAAGGCATCCGGGTGAAGCCGCTCTATACCGAGGCCGACACCGCCGGTCTCGCGCACATGGGCTCCGTCCCTGGCCTCGCCCCCTTCACCCGCGGGGTCCGCGCCACGATGTATGCCGGCCGGCCCTGGACGATCCGGCAATATGCGGGCTTCTCGACGGCGGAGGAGAGCAACGCCTTCTACCGCAAGAACCTCGCCGCCGGGCAGCAGGGCGTCTCGGTCGCCTTCGACCTTGCGACGCACCGCGGCTATGACAGCGACCACCCGCGCGTCGTGGGCGATGTCGGCAAGGCGGGCGTCGCGATCGACAGCGTCGAGGACATGAAGATCCTCTTCGACGGCATTCCGCTGGAAAAGATCTCCGTCTCCATGACGATGAACGGCGCGGTGATCCCGATCCTCGCCTCCTTCATCGTCGCCGGCGAGGAGCAGGGTGTGGCGCGGTCGGCCCTGTCGGGCACGATCCAGAACGACATCCTCAAGGAATTCATGGTGCGGAACACCTACGTCTATCCGCCTGAACCCAGCATGAGGATCGTCGCCGACATCATTGAATACACGGCGAAAGAGATGCCGAAGTTCAACTCCATCTCGATCTCCGGCTACCACATGCAGGAGGCGGGCGCGAACCTGGTGCAGGAACTGGCCTACACGCTGGCCGACGGGCGCGAATATGTCCGCGCCGCCATCGCGCGAGGCATGAACGTGGATGACTTCGCGGGCAGGCTCAGCTTCTTCTTCGCCATCGGCATGAACTTCTTCATGGAGGCCGCAAAGCTGCGCGCCGCCCGGCTCCTCTGGCACCGGATCATGTCGGAGTTCGGGGCGACGAAGCCCGAAAGCCTGATGTTGCGCACGCATTGCCAGACCTCGGGCGTCTCCTTGCAGGAGCAGGACCCCTACAACAATGTCATCCGCACCGCCTACGAGGCGATGGCGGCGGTCCTGGGGGGCACGCAGTCCTTGCACACCAACGCGCTCGACGAGGCAATCGCGCTGCCGACCGAGTTCTCTGCCCGAATTGCGCGGAACACCCAGCTGATCCTCCAGGAGGAGACCGGGATCACCCATGTCGTCGATCCGCTTGCGGGATCCTATTACGTCGAAAGCCTCACGGCGGAACTGGCCGGCAAGGCCTGGGCGCTCATCGAGGAGGTCGAGGCGATGGGCGGCATGACCAAGGCGGTGGCCTCGGGCATGCCGAAGCTCAGGATCGAGGAATCGGCGGCACGGCGTCAGGCGATGATCGACCGGGGCGAGGAGGTCGTGGTGGGCGTCAACAAGTACCGTCCGACCCGGGAGGATCACATCGAGATCCTCGACGTCGACAACATGAAGGTGCGCGAGGCGCAGGTTGCCCGGCTGGAGCGCATCCGCGCGACCCGCGAAGCGGCCCGGTGCGCGGCGGCGCTGGCGGAACTCGAGCGGCGCGCGCGCGATGGCGGCAACCTTCTGGAAGCGGCCGTGGAGGCCGCGCGGGCACGGGCGAGCGTGGGAGAGATCAGCATGGCGATGGAAAAGGTGTTCGGCCGTCACCGGGCCGAGGTGAAGACGCTCGCCGGGGTCTATGGCGCCGCCTATGAGGGCGACGCGGGCTTCGCGGCGATCCAGAAGGACGTGGAGACCTTCGCCGAGGAGGAGGGCCGGCGCCCAAGGATGCTGGTCGTCAAGATGGGCCAGGACGGCCACGACCGCGGCGCCAAGGTCATCGCCACGGCCTTTGCCGACATCGGCTTCGACGTCGATGTGGGGCCGCTCTTCCAGACGCCGGAAGAGGCGGCGCAGGACGCGGTCGACAACGACGTGCATGTCGTCGGCATCTCCTCCCAGGCGGCGGGCCACAAGACGCTGGCGCCGAAACTGGTCGCGGCCCTGAAGGAGAAGGGGGCGGAGGACATCATCGTGATCTGCGGCGGCGTCATCCCGCAGCAGGACTACGACTTCCTCAAGTCCGCCGGGGTCAAGGCGATCTTCGGGCCGGGGACCAACATCCCGGCGGCGGCGAAGGACATCCTCGGGCTGATCCGGGCCGCGCGCGCGGCATGACCGGCCTCTTCCGCGCGCCGCCGGAGGGGCCGGCGCGCGGACTCACTCTGCCGAAACGGCCGACTGGCGCCTTTCGGCGGCGTGGCCCGTTTCAGACACCGGCCGGACGACGTAGCGCAGGACCGTATAGCCGATGATCGCCGAGATGGCCGAGCCGGTCAGTACGCCGAGGCGGACCTCGTTCATCAGCGCCTGGTCGGCGAAACTCAGACCGCCAATGAAGAGCGACATGGTGAAGCCGATGCCGGCGAGGCAGGCCAGGCCGTAGATGTGCATCCAGGTCACGCCCTGGGGAAGCCGCGCCCAGCCCATCCGCACCAGCGCCCAGGTCGCCAGGAACACACCCGCCTGCTTGCCGAGGACGAGTCCTCCCGCGATGCCGAGCGGCAGGGCGGAGACGAGGTCCGACGGCGTCAGCCCCTTCAGCACGACGCCCGCGTTCGCAAAGGCGAAGACAGGCACGATGAGGAAGAGCACATAGGGCGAAAGAGCGTGTTCGAGCGCGTGCAGCGGCGACTTACCGTACTTGTCCTTCAACGGCACGAAGAAGGCGGTCACGACGCCCGCGAGCGTGGCGTGCACACCGGATTTCAGGACGAGCACCCAGAGCACGATGCCCAGCATGACGATCGGCGCGATGCGGTGCGCGCCCGCGCGGTTCAGCAGGTAAAGGCCCGTGAGCGGAGCCAGCGCGAGGAGGAGGTAGTCGAGGTGAAGCTCCTTCGTGTAGAAGAGCGCAATGATGATGATGGCCCCGAGGTCGTCGAGGATCGCCAGCGTCAGCAGGAAGACCTTCAGCGCCGCCGGCACCCGTTTGCCGAGCAGCGCCAGCACGCCGACCGCGAAGGCGATGTCGGTCGCCGCCGGAATGGCCCAGCCGCCGCGCGTCACCGGGTCGGACCAGTTGAGCGCGAGATAGACCAGCGCCGGCACCGCCATCCCGCCAATCGCCGCCACGCCGGGGAGCATCACGTCGGAGGGGTTCTTCAGCTTGCCCTCCATCATCTCGCGCTTCAGTTCGAGGCCGATGAGAAAGAAGAACACGGCCATCAACCCGTCATTGATCCAGAGGATCAGCGGCTTCGAAAGCCCCTCGCCGTTCAGGAGCACCGAGAAGGGAGTCGTGAGCAGCGCGTGATAGCCGTCCGACAGGCCCGAGTTCGCGATGATCAGCGCAAGGAGCGCCGAAAGCATGAGGAGTACGCCGCCGGCGGCGTCGTGGCGGAAGAACTGGTCGATGCTGCGTATGAGGCTCATGGGGTCCCGTGATTATGAGTCTTTCGCTCAGACTTGGGGTCGCATTGCGGTGTGTCAACCGTACGGGGTGCGTTCTTTCCGCCCTTGCAGCTTTTTCCGCGCGGCCTAGGATGGTTACGGAGAGTGAGATGAAGGCAGCGTTCGATCACCTGGCAGTATCCGCCGCGTCGCTCGATCACGGCGCGCGTGTCGTGGAGGCCGCGCTTGGCGTGGGTTTGGAGCCCGGCGGAAAGCACCCCTTCATGGGGACGCACAACCGCCTCCTCAGCCTTGGGCCCGGAGAGTATCTCGAGGTCATCGCCATCGACCCGGACGCCACCGCACCCGACCGCCCGCGGTGGTTCCGTCTCGACACCTTCACCGGGCCGCCACGGGTGACGAACTGGATCCTGCGGACCGACGAACTCGACGCGGCGCTTGCGGCCGCGCCGCCGGGGGCGGGCCAGCCGGTCGCGCTTGAGCGCGGCCCCTATCGCTGGCGCATGGGCGTGCCCGAGGATGGCCGGCTTCCCTTCGATGATGCCTTTCCGGCGCTTATCCAGTGGCAGGGCGAGTGCCACCCGGCCGCCGCCTTGCCCGACCGCGGCTGCCGCCTGCGGCGGCTCGAGATCGCGCATCCGAAGGCCGACCGTCTCCGCCCGCTTGTCCCGCTTTCCGACCCGCGCATCTCCATCGTCGTCGGCCCGAAGGCGATCCGGGCCGAGATCACGACGCCGCACGGCGACTGGTGGATCGAGTGATCCTTCGCCCCGTCGAGGCGGAGGACCTGCCGCATCTTGCCGCCTTCTGGAATGGCATCATCCGAGAGACGACGATCACGTTCACCACGGTTCTCAAGACCGAGGAAGGCCTGTCCGCCATGATCGCGGCGCGGCGGGCGGCCGGGCGCGAGTTCTTCGTCGTCCGCGACGGCGGCGCGATCGGCTTCGCCAGCTATGACCAGTTCCGCGACGGTCCGGGCTACGCACATGCGATGGAGCACACGGTCCTCCTGCCGCCGGAGCTTCGCGGGCGCGGTGCCGGCCGCGCGCTGATGGACCGGGTGGAGGCCCATGCCCGGGCCGGCGGCGCGCATACGCTCTTCGCCGGCGTCTCGGGCGAGAACACGGCCGGAATCGCCTTCCACGCCCGCATCGGCTTCGACGTCTCGGCGCGCTATCCCGAGGCGGGGCGCAAGTTCGGCCGCTGGCTCGACCTCGTGCTGATGATGAAAAGGCTCGGCTGAGGGCTGCATTGCCGCACAGCCGGACCCGATGACAGCGCGCTGCGCTGCGGCTAGAGTGGCGCCATGTCGATCTGGACCCGCATCGCCGACGCCGTGGCCGCCCTTGCCAAGGGCGAGGGGCTTGCGTCCGTCTTCGACCGGCTCAAGGCGCCGCCGGAACGGTCCGTGGGTTTCACCATCGCGGTGATCGCGCTCGGCGCCAAGATGGCCAAGGCCGATGGCCAGGTGACGCGCAACGAGGTCGCCGCTTTTCGCGAGGTCTTCGCGATTCCGCCCGCGGAGGAGGACAACGCCGCGCGCGTCTTCAACCTCGCCCGGCAGGACGTGGCCGGCTTCGACCTCTACGCCGGCAAGATCGCCGCCATGTTCGGGCCGGGGGACCCGGTGCTGGTGGACCTCATGGAGGGGCTCTTCCACATCGCAATGGCCGATGGCGACTACCACCCGCACGAGGACGCCTTCCTGCGCGAAGTGGCCCGCATCTTCGGGGTCGACGACCGCTGCTTCCGTTCGCTTCTGAGCCGTCTCGTGCCCGACGCCCCGCGCGACCCCTATGATGTGCTGCGTGTGCCGCACGGCGCCCCGATCGAGGAGGTGCGCGCGGCCTGGCGGCAGGCGGTGCGCGACAGCCACCCCGACCGGATGCGCGCGCGCGGCCTGCCGGACGAGGCGCTGAAGATGGCCGAACAGCGGCTCATCGACATCAACCGCGCCTGGGAGGAGATCCAGGCGCGCAAGGCGGCCTGAGACGATGCGGCTGGCAACCTACAACGTCGAGTGGTTCTCCAATCTCTTCGACCGCAACGGCGTCATGCTCGAAGACGGCGGCTGGTCCGCGCGCTACAACGTGACCCGCGCGGACCAGCTCGGCTCGCTCGGCATCGTCTTCACCGCCATGGACGCGGATGCGGTGATGATCATCGAGGCGCCCGACAACAACCGCCGCCACAAGACTGTGGCGATGCTGGAAGCCTTCGCCGCGCGCTATGGCCTGCGCACCCGCAAGGCGCTCCTCGGCTACGAGAACGAGACCCAGCAGGAAATCGCGCTGCTCTACGATCCCGACAAGCTTTCGGCCGAGCACGATCCGATCGGGCTGCCCGACGAGCCCGTGGAGGGCGTGTCGAGCCCGCGCTTCGATTCGAGCTACAAGATCGACCTCAACATCGACGCGACGCTTGACGTGGTGCGCTTTTCCAAGCCGCCGCTCGAGGTGGCCATGACCACCGCCGCAGGCACGAAGGTCAGGCTGATCGGGGTCCATGTGAAGTCGAAGGCCCCGCATGGCGCCGAAAGCGAGGCGCAGATCAAGCGGCTCGCCATCGAGAACCGGCGCAAGCAGCTTGCCCAGTGCATCTGGCTCAGGGAACGCGTGCTCGAACATCTGCGGGCGAAGGAAAGCCTGATCGTGATGGGCGATTTCAACGACGGCCCGGGGATCGACGAATACGAGAAACTCTTCGGCCGGTCCGGGGTGGAGATCGTGCTGGGGTGGGACGAACCGCACGAGACGCGCCTGTTCGACCCCCACGCGCGGGTGGCCTTCGGCAAGAAGCTTGCCGCGATGCCCGCGACCGCGCGGTTCTACCTCGACGACAAGGGCGCCTATTTCTCGGCGCTGCTCGACTACATCATGGTGTCGCCGGACATCCGCGCGAAAGGGCCGAGGTGGCGCATCTGGCATCCGTTCGACGACCCCGGCTGCTACCGGGTGCCGGAACTGAGGGAGGCGCTCCTGACCGCGTCGGACCATTTCCCCGTCACCGTTGACGTCGATCTGTGATCGTCCGGCTGTGAATCCGGGGCCGGAGGGACTATATTCGGCTCATGTACCGTGTCGCCTCCGCCTTGATCGCCCTGATGGTTGCCTCGGCGCCTGTCCAGGCCGAAGAGCCGCCCGCCTCCGCCGAGGAAGGATTCAGCCTCCTGGAGGAGGGCGCAAAGATCATCCTGCGGTCATTCATCGACGAAATGGAGCCGGCGCTGAAGGACATGCACAAGGGCTTGGACGACGCCATGAAAGAGGTCGGGCCGATGCTTGGCCAGCTCGTCGAGATGATCGGCGATGTCCGCAACTACGAGGCTCCGGAGATGCTGCCGAACGGCGACATCATCATCCGCCGCAAGCGCCCCGAGGGCCCGCAGATGCCGGGACCCAACGGCGAGATCGAGATCTGATCAGTCCGCGACCACCGTCACCCGCGCCGTCGCGCCGAGCGCGTCGCAGAGCGACTTGAAGCGGGCCTCCGCCACCTCGCCGAAGAGCGCCTGCGATCCGGCCTTGAGTCGCAGTTCGAGAACCTTCTTCTTCGGCCGCCAGAAGAGTTCACCTGCATCCTCGGGCGACCGCACCGCGAACATCGCGCCGAAACGCATGGCCTTTCCAAGCACCTCGGCTTCGCGGAGCTGCCGGCCGTCGAGCAGGGTGAAGAGAGGTTCCATCCGCGACCCCGAGCGCGAGTTCTTGTAGCGGTGGAGCAGTGCCAGACCGAGATAGACGCGCTCGACGTGACTGAGTCCGCCGAGATTGGCGCGTGTCGCATTGTCGAAACAGGCCTCGGCCCGATAGTCGGGATGCGCCCGCCAGGTCGTGTCGTGCAAGAGACAGGCTGCCTTGATCACCCGCTGCCGGGCCTCCGGCAAATCGACGAAGATCGGAAGGATGAACTGGTAGAGCTTCTTGCCGAAGCCCGGCATGCGCGCCATCGTCCGTTCGGCGTGGCGGCAGGCCTCGATCAGGGGGTCGCGCATCCTCAGCCGCTCGGGCATCTGCTCGTAGAGCAGCCCCTCGCGGATGCCGTAGGAGGAAACGTCGATTTCCTTTGGCCGGAAGGTCAGCACCAGCTGGCGCAGCACCCGCGCGGCAAGCGGCACCAGTTCGAGCCGGGCCTCCGAGGTGCCGGTCCGGGCCTTGAGCGCGGCGATGTCGCTCTCGGCGATCCAGTGCGCGGTCTGCAGTACCGACTGCGGCCCCATCCGGTATTCATGCAAGACGGTGAGTGGATAGTTGCGCCGCACCATGTCGAGCCGGGCAAAGGCACGCCAGGAACCGCCCACCAGATAGACGCGCTCGTGTCCGCGCCCGACGGCCTCGGCGAGCGATTCCATCGTCTCCTCGATATATCGCTGAAGGCCCTTGCCGCCGCCGGTTACCTGCTGGAGCCGGAAGGGGCCGAGCGCCGAACTCACCCGCCGGCCGACCTTGCCGCCCGAAACCTCGGCCAGTTCCATCGAGTTGCCGCCGATGTCGCAGACGAGCCCCTCGGCCTCCGGCCAGCCGAGGAGAACTCCCTGCGCCGAGAGCCGCGCCTCTTCCTGCCCGTCGATCACCCAGAGCTTGAGCCCGGTGTCGCGCTCCACGAGCTTCTGGAACTCGGGTCCGTCGCTGGCCTCGCGCACGGCCGCGGTGGCGACGCAGGTCAGGGGGGGCAGCTTCATCCCCTTGGCAAGCATGGCGAAACGCCGGAGCGCGGCGAGCGCCCGCCGCTTGCCCTCCGGGTTGAGCCGGCCGGTTTCGGCCAGACCCTGGCCAAGGCCCGCCATGATCTTCTCGTTGTAGAAATAGGCCGGGCTGCGCGCCGCGCCGTCGAAGACGACGAGCCGGACCGAGTTCGAGCCGACGTCGACGACACCCACCCGGTCGAGCGCGCGCGCGGAAGGATCCTCGAACAACGGACGGCCGAAGGGCTTCCAGTCGTCACCATGCACGCGGCTATCGGCGGTCATGGCTGTCATCCCCCGGCTGCCTCGGACCCGGCACCCTTCTAACCTTCATTCCGGCGCGTGGGCAAGCTTCGGCACGTCCTTCGCCCCGGCCGAGCCGCGGCCCGAAAGCGACGGATTTTCCATGAAGAAACGGTGACAGGAAAAGAGGTCGTCGCGCCCGTCGGGAAGGTCGCGCAGATAGCGACCGTCGGGGCCGAGCACCCAGCTCTGCGCCTCGTCGGCGAGGTTCGCGGCCATGATCTGGCTGACGATCTGGGCCTTCACCGTGTCGTTCTTCGTCTCGATCAGCGTCTCCACCCGGCGGCTGAGGTTCCGCCCCATCCAGTCGGCCGAGGAGATGAAGACACGGGCCTTCTTCGAGGGCAGGCCGTGGCCGTTGCCGAAGCAGACGATCCGGCTGTGTTCGAGGAAGCGGCCGACGATCGACTTCACCCGGATGTTCTCGCTCAGGCCGTGGATACCGGGCCTGAGCCCGCAGATGCCGCGGACGACGAGCTGGATCCGCACGCCGGCCCGGCTCGCCGCATAGAGCGCGTCGATCACGTCGGGCTCGATGACCGAGTTCATCTTCGCCCAGATTTCGGCGGGGCGCCCGGCGCGCGCGTGCTCCGCCTCGACCGCGATGAGTTCCAGCAGGCGCGGCTTCAGCGTGATGGGCGAGATGGCGAGGTTTTCCAGATGCTCGGGCTGGACGTAGCCCGAGAGGTAGTTGAACACCTTCGTCGCATCGCGCCCGAGCGCGGGGTCGGCGGTGAAGAAGGACAGGTCGGTGTAGATGCGCGCGGTGATCGGGTGGTAGTTGCCGGTGCCGAAATGGGTGTAGGTCACGAGGTTCTCGCCCTCGCGCCGGACGACCGTCGAGATCTTGGCGTGGGTCTTGTAGTTGATGAAGCCGTAGACGACATGCGCGCCCGCACGTTCCAGCCGCCGTGACTGCCGGATGTTCGCCGCCTCGTCGAAACGGGCCTTGAGTTCCACGAGCGCCGTCACGGACTTGCCGCTTTCGGCCGCATCGCAGAGCGCCGAGACGATCGGGCTGTCCTGCGAGGTGCGGTAGAGCGTCTGCTTGATCGCCAGCACGTTGGGGTCCGCCGCCGCCTGGTTGAGGAAGCGGATGACCATGTCGAAGGTCTCGTAGGGATGGTGCAGCAGCATGTCCTTCTGGCGGATCGCCGCGAACATGTCGCCCTCGTGGTCCTGCACGCGCTCGGGCACGCGCGGGGTGAACGAGGGCCATTGCAGGTCGCGGCGGCTGTCGAGCACCAGTTCCTTCAGGTCGGCCATGCCGACCATGCCCTTGACCTCGACCACCTCGTCCGGCGTGACGCCCAGTTCGTCCATGATCAGCGCGCGGATGCCCTCGGGCGCGCCCGCGGTGATCTTCATGCGGATGACCTGCCCGCGCCGGCGCCGTTTCAGCGCGGTCTCGAACTCGCGCACCAGGTCCTCGGCCTCGTCCTCGACCTCGATGTCGCTGTCGCGCAGGACGCGGAACGTGCAGTGGCCGGTGTCCCGGTAGCCGGGGAAGAGCGAGTGCAGATGCAGCAGCAGCAGTTCTTCCATCGGCAGGAAGCGCCGGCCGCCCGGCATGGCGACGAAGCGGTCGATCTGCTGCGGGATCGGCAGGATCGCCTGCAACCGCCGCTTGTCCACCCCCCGCTCGAGCTCGAGCGCGAGACAGAAGCCGGTGTTGGGGATGAACGGGAAGGGATGGGCGGGGTCGATGGCGAGGGGCGAGAGGACCGGGAAGACCTTGTTGAGGAAATAGTCGGCGAGAAAGTCCTCGTCCCGCCTTGTCAGTTTCGATCGCGTCAGAAGCGCGATACCGCTCGTCTCCAGTTCCCGCCTGAGCTTGTTCCAGACGCTCTGCTGCGTCTGCATCAGCCGTCGTGCGTCCTCGTTGATGAGCTTCAGTTGCTCGGCCGGGCTCAGCCCGTCGTCCGAGAACATCGCGTTGCCTTCGCGGACGAGTTCCCGCAGGCCCGCCACGCGGACGGTGTAGAACTCGTCGAGGTTCGTGGCCGAGATCGACAGGAACCGGACGCGTTCGAGCAGCGGCACCCGCGGATTGCGCGCCTCATCGAGCACCCGCCAGTTGAAGGCGAGCCAGGACAGTTCCCGGTTGAAGAACCGTCTCGGTCCGGCAATCTCGGCTTCGGGAAAGGTGATCGGGGCAGGGAAGGGAGCCTTGAGGAAATCTGCTTGTGTCATTGGCGACTTGGGGGCCTCGGTCGGTACCTCGTTGATGCCGGACGGCGTCGCATCATGACCCCGGTTGCGAGCACAAGTCCAGCGCGTCTCGTGCCATCTCGCGCGTGACCGGCCCGCCGCGGGCGAGCGCACGCGCGTCAAGATCGGCGACGAGCCCGCGTGCGCTCGCGAAGGAGCGGTCCATCCTGCGGACCAGCCACTGGATCAGGCTTGGCGCGACGACGATCTGGCGGTCGGCGAAGAGCTTGACCAGCACCGCCGCGAGAAGCGCGTCGTCCGGGGCGGCAATTTCGGCGACCGCGGTCGCCTCCATCCTGCTGGCGAGGTCCGGCAGGCAAAGCCCCCAGTTCCGCGGCGGCGACGCCGCGGTGACGAGGAGCCGGCCGCCACGGGCGAGGACGTGGTTGTGCAGGTGAAAGAGCGCGGTTTCCGCCGCGCGGTCCCCCGCGATCCGGTCGGCATCCTCGACGACGACGGCCGGCGCCTCGACCGCCTCCTCCGGCACCGCGCCGGCAGAAAGGACCGCGGCATCGTTCTCGCCCGCCCAGACCTGGGCGAGGTGGCTCTTGCCGGCGCCCTCGGGGCCGATCAGCAGGAGCTTGCCCTCCGGCCAGTCGCCCGCGTCGACTTGCGCCACGGCAAGCGCATTCGCCGGCGACACGAAGAAATCCCCGCGCCCCAGTGCGGGCCGCACCGGCAGGTCGAAGGTCAGTTGCCGGGGCATCTCAAGACTCGTCGCTTCCCGACAGGCCTTGGTAGAGCCGGCTGCCGAGGTATTGGGAGATAGCAAAGCGCGCCAGCACCCCGAGCGCGGCGGCGACCGGGACGGCGACGAGCATCCCGACAAAACCGAAGAGCGTGCCGAAGGCCGAAAGCGCGAAGAGCAGCCAGACCGGGTGGAGCCCGACCGAATTGCCGACAAGCTTCGGCGTGACGATGTTGCCTTCGAGGAACTGGCCCACCGCGAATATGCCGGCGATGACGGCGATCTGGAACCACTCGCCCCAGAACTGGAAGAAGGCGAGCCCGATGGCGAGCGCCCCGCCGATCAGCGCACCGACATAGGGGATGAATGTGATCAGCCCCGCAATGGCCCCGACGATCAGGCCGAAGTCGAGCCCGGCGAGCATCAGCGTCACGGAATAGAACGTGCCGAGGATGAGGCAGACCGACACCTGCCCCCGGACGAAACCGGCAAGCACCCGGTCGATGTCGCGCGCGATCGTGCGCACGGTTTCGGCATGGTCACGTGGCAGGAGCGCGTCGATCTTCCCGACCATCTTGTCCCAGTCCAGGAGAAGGTAGAACGCCACGACCGGCACGACGACGATGAACACGACCGCGTTGATGACCGACAGCGCCGACGACAGCAGGCCGCTTGCCAGTTCCCCGCCCCTGGCCTGGATGGTCTTGCCGATGGAGACCAGGGTCTCGCGCACGACGCTTTCCTGATCCATGATCGAGGGGAAGTTCGCCGTCAGGAAGCCCTGCAACTCGCCGAAGATCGTTGGCGCCGCGTTCACGAGCTGGATGAGCTGGCGGACGAGCATCGGGACGATCAGAAGCGCCAGAAGCACGAAGATAAGAAGCGCGAGCGCCGAGATCGCGGCGGTGGCGGCCGCGCGCGACAGGCCCATGCGTTCCAGCCGGTCGGCGATGGGATCGAGGAAATAGGCCAGGGCGCCGCCCACGAGGAAGGGCAGGATCACGTTGCCGAGCCCCCAGAGCAGGGCCAGGAAGATCGCCGCGGCGATCCCCCAGTATCTCGCCTGTTGCCGGACCGTCAGCGCCATGGCGCACTCCTTTCGCTCCCGCCAGTCATGGCCCAAGCGCGGCGGCCGCGCAAGCGGAGCCCTGGTGCGCTGGCATTCGGCGCTTTTCCTTGCCAAGTTCCGCGCGGCGCGTATTCTGCCGCCAGGGAGGCCGGTGCCGCAGTGCAGAAACAGAGCATTTTCGCAGAGTTCACCGAGATCACGCCTTCGGCGCCGATCGACGCGGAGCGCCATGGCTGGCGCGCGAAATGCCTCCAGCGGCTCATTCGGCTCGACCTGCCAGTGCCGCGCACCGTCGCGCTATCCGCCGACACGGTGCGCGCCATCGCGGCGGGAGTGACGCCCGACACGGCGCGGCTCGCGGCCGCGTTCGGTGGCGCGCTGGTCACCATCCGGCCCTCTCCGGCCAATCCGGAATGGGGCGGACCGACCACGGTCCTGAATGTCGGCATGACCGGCGCCAAGCACGCCGAGATCGCCGCAGTGCACGGCCGGGCCTATGCAGACGCGCTCTACCTCGGTTTCGTGCAGTCCTATGCCATCCACGTCGCGCGGCTCGACCCCGACATGTTCACGGCCGAGCCCTCGCCCGAGGCGCTCGCAGCGGCGCTTGCCGCCTACGAGGCCGAGATGGACGAGGAGTTCCCGCAGTCGCCGGCCCGGCAGATGGGCGAGGTGCTCCGGTCGATGGCCCGTGCCTGGGAGGGGACCACGGCGCGGCTTCTGCGCGAGGCGAAGGGCGCGCCGTCCGATGCCGCGCTCGGCCTCGTCATGCAGGAAATGGCACAGGCCGTCGGGCCGGGACTCTCGGGCACAGGCACGATCCAGCTCATCGAACCGGTGACCGGTGCGCCGCAGGTGACGGGGCGCTTCCGCGGCCTCAATCCCGCGAACCGCAAGGCCGAAGAGACGCTCTATCTGGTGCGCGATCGCCGGGGCCACTCGCTCGAGGACGCGGCGCCCGAGGTCTTCGCCGCCCTTCAGGCCCATTGCCGCACCTGCCGCGAGCGGCTGCGCGAGGAGATGCTGATCGAGTTCGCGCTGGAAAACGGCGTGCTGAAGGTCATCGACGCCGTGAAGGTGCAAAGGTCCTCGCGCGCCTCTGTCCGCGTCGCGGTGACCCTGGCAACGGAAAGGATCATCAGCCGCGACGACGCGATCCTGCGGGTCGAGCCGCGCGCGCTGTCGGAGCTTTTGCACCATCAGGTGGACCCGCGCGCTCCGCGCGACCGGGTGGCGCGCGGCATCGCCGCGAGCCCCGGCGCCGCCTCGGGCCGGATCGTCTTCTCCTCGGCTGACGCTCAGGCTGCCGCCGCACGCGACGAACGCTGCATCCTCGTCCGGCGCGAGACCGCGCCCGAGGACATCCGGGGGATGCATGCGGCCGTCGCGGTCCTGACCGAGCGGGGCGGCATCACCAGCCACGCCGCCGTCATCGCGCGCGGGCTCGGCCTGCCCTGCATCGTCGGGGCGTCGGAGCTTTCGCTCAACCCGCGCGACCGGGTGATCGTGACGCGCTCGGGCCGGACCTTCCGCGAAGGCGACGTGATCACCGTCGACGGCACCAACGGCGAGGTGCTGGCCGGTTCGGCCGAGATGCTCGAACCCGCGCTCGACGAATGGTTCACGACGCTCCTGCACTGGGCCGACAATGTCCGCGACATCGGCGTGCGCGCCAATGCCGACACGCCCGACGACGCCCGTACCGCGCGGATGTTCGAGGCCGAAGGCATCGGTCTTTGCCGCACGGAGCACATGTTCTTCGACGAGGACCGGCTGACCGTGATGCGCGAGATGATCTTCGCCGACACGGCGAAGGACCGGAAGGTCGCGCTCGACCGGCTCCTGCCGATGCAGCGGGCCGATTTCATCGCGCTATTCGACATCATGGCAGGGCTTCCCGTCTGCATCCGCCTCTTCGACCCGCCCCTGCACGAGTTCCTGCCGCACGACCGCGAGGGGATGCGGGAGCTTGCCGAGGCGCTCGACCGGCCGCTTTCCGAGGTGACCCGGCGGGTGGAGGCGCTCTCGGAGTTCAACCCGATGCTGGGGCTGCGCGGCGTCCGGCTCGGCGTGACGGTGCCGGAGATCTACGAGATGCAGGCTAGGGCGATCTTCGAGGCCACGGTCGAGGCCTCCCGGCGCGGGGCGGCGGTGGTGCCGGAGGTGATGATCCCGCTCGTCTCGGCCAAGCGGGAGGTCGAACTGGTCAAGACCCGCATCGACGCGGTTGCCGCCGCCGTGCGCACCGCGACCGGGGCGGATTTCACCTATCGCATGGGCGTGATGGTCGAGACGCCGCGCGCCGCGCTGCGGGCAGGCGAGATCGCCCAGCACGCGGCCTTCCTGTCGTTCGGCACCAACGACCTCACGCAGATGACCTATGGGTTGTCGCGCGACGATGCCGGTCGCTTCATGGGCGATTATGTCAATCAGGGTGTCTTCCCGGAAGACCCGTTTCACGTCCTCGACGAGGACGGCGTCGGCGAATTGTTGCTCATCGGAAGCGCGCGCGGACGTCAAACGCGACACGATGTGACGCTTTCGATCTGCGGCGAGCACGGTGGAAACCCGGCATCCATTGCATTTTGTCGCAGATCCGGCTTCGATTACGTCTCCTGCTCGCCGTTCCGCGTTCCCGTGGCGCGCCTTGCCGCTGCGCACTTCGCCCTGAAAGACCCGGATATTGCGCAAGGAAACAAAGTGATTTCAAACGATTGAGGCTGACACCCCGGTTGCTGGTGCGCCGGGCCAATTGTTGAAGTAGCCGCGACAATCGTGGCGATCGGCGGCGTCCTGCCGCCGGGCCCCCCTGCGGGTGGACGTGCCGCGCTCGTTCGGCTATGCCCTGCCGGTCATTGCCTTTGGGGGGCTGTGGCTCGACGAAGCAATTCGGGAACGGAAAATGTCAGTGCTGAAGTGCTGGACCGGGAGCATGGTCATGCTCCTTGGCCTCGCCGGAGGCTTGCATGCCGAGATGACGGTAAGCCAGTCGAACGATCCCAGCGCCGCGATCGGGATGAACCTGACCGCGCTCCTGGGACAGGACCGTGAAGGCCTTGGGGCGGTCGCGGGAAATCGCCTTGCAGCGATCGTGACGCCGCCGGTCGTCACGAAGAAGGCCGGGAAGGCCGCCAAGGGCCAGATTGCCTATGACGATGCCTGGCTTGCGGCGCAGCCTGCGGCCACGGGCGGGGCGGAATTCGAATGCCTGGCCACGGCGCTCTACTTCGAGGCGCGCGGCGAGGGGGTCGCGGGGCAGGCCGCGGTGGCCGAGGTAATCCTGAACCGGGTGGAGAATCCGACCTTCCCTCGGACGGTCTGCGGCGTGGTCAACCAGTCGAACGGACGGGGGTGCCAGTTCTCCTACACCTGCGACGGCCGTGCGGACCGCATCGGCGACCGCGCCGCCTGGATTCGGGCGGGAAAGATCGCCAAGGCGATGCTCGACGGCGCGCCGCGTCCGCTGACCGAGGGGGCGACCTACTTCCACACGCCCGCGGTGCGGCCGTCCTGGGCGCGCCGGTTCGAGAAGACGGCGAAGATCGGCCGCCACATCTTCTACCGCGCGCCGGTCGTGACCGCGATGAACTGACGCCGCGGGCGGCGCCCGCCGCGCCGCCTTCGGCCTTCCGGCACCGGCCGATCCGGCTATGATGCCCCGACCCGAGCCGGAGCGCGACCATGACCGACGACAGATCCCCCGCCTTCGGCACCCTGGAGGAACGGGCCGCTGCCATGGCAGGCGCGAACGCGCTGGACCGCCTGTCGCTCCGCGACCATGTCGTCACGGCCGAGATCGGCGCCTTTCAGCATGAACGGGGGCAGGGCCAGCGCCTGCGCTTCAACGTCGTCGTCGAACTCGCGCCGCCGGCGAGGCAGGGGGAGGGCGCCGAGGACGACGTGGACCGTATCCTGTCCTACGACCGGCTCACCGAGGCCATCGCGGCCGAGCTTGCGGCGGAGCGCCTGAACCTCCTCGAAACGCTGGCGGAACGCGTCGCCGCGCGCATACTCGCCGCGCCGCAGGCGGCGCGGGTCTTCCTCAGGATCGAGAAGCTCGACCTCGTTCCGGGCGCGCTCGGGGTGGAGATCGTCCGCGACCGGTCGGCGGCGGCCACCGTCGACGCTGAGATCGCGCAAGCGCCCCGCGCCGCCGTGCACCTCCTCCTCGGACCGGGGCTACCGGAGCGCGTGGAGGGGCCTGCCGTCTTCGTTCCGCCGGCCCCCGGATTGCCACTGCCCGCGGCGGCCACGGACGAGGCCCGGCGCCACATCGCGCTCCTGGCACTCGAACAGGCGGCCTGGTCGCTGGCCGCCCGGGATGCGGCCCTTTCGGTCGTTGCCACGCGGACCGAGCTTGACTGGGCGCTGAAGCGCGGCCGGCGCGTGGTCTGGGCGCCGGCGAAGCTGGTCCGCGACACGCC
>NZ_WBUS01000174.1 GCF_008933605.1 Albidovulum sp. | reverse complement strand
AGTCAATTGAACCGAATCGAAAGCAGGCTCGATCCGCGCGACGCGCAGTTCCAGGCCAACGCGCAGGCGATGCGCGTGCTGGTGGGCGACCTGCGGATGAAGATCGCGCAGGTGGCGCAGGGCGGCGGCGAGGCGCCGCGCGCGAAACACGTCGCGCGCGGCAAGCTGCCGCCGCGCGAGCGGGTCGCCGACCTGCTCGACCCGGGTTCCCCCTTCCTCGAGGTCGGCGCGACCGCGGCGCACGGGATGTATGGCGGCGACGCGCCGGCTGCGGGCCTGACCGCCGGAATCGGCCGCATCCACGGCCAGGAGGTCATGGTGGTCGCCAATGACGCCACCGTGAAGGGCGGCACCTATTATCCGATGACGGTCAAGAAACACCTCCGCGCGCAGGAGATCGCGGCCGAGAACCGTCTGCCCTGCATCTACCTCGTCGATTCCGGCGGCGCCAACCTGCCCAACCAGGACGAGGTCTTCCCCGACCGCGAGCATTTCGGCCGCATTTTCTTCAATCAGGCGCAGATGAGCGCCAGGGGCATCCCCCAGATCGCCGTTGTCATGGGCTCCTGCACCGCCGGCGGGGCCTATGTCCCGGCCATGTCCGATGTCTCGATCATCGTCAGGAACCAGGGCACGATCTTTCTCGCCGGACCGCCTCTCGTGAAGGCCGCGACCGGCGAGGTGGTCAGCGCCGAAGACCTCGGCGGCGGCGACGTCCACACGCGGCTTTCCGGCGTCGCCGACTATCTTGCCGAGGACGACGCCCACGCCCTCGCGCTCGCCCGCCGCGCCATCGGCAGCCTGAACCGCACGAAACCCGCGACGGTCGCGTGGCAAAGCCCCGAAGACCCGGCCTATGACCCCGAGGAAATCCTCGGCATCGTGCCGGGGGACCTGCGCACCCCCTACGACATCCGCGAGGTCATCGCCCGGATCGTCGACGGCTCGCGCTTCGACGAGTTCAAGCCGCGCTTCGGCGAGACGCTGGTGACCGGCTTCGCCCATGTCATGGGCTGCCCGGTGGGGATCGTCGCCAACAACGGCGTGCTGTTCAGCGAAAGCGCGGTCAAGGGCGCGCATTTCATCGAGCTGTGCAGCCAGCGGTCGATCCCGCTCGTCTTCCTCCAGAACATCACCGGCTTCATGGTCGGCCGCAAATACGAGAACGAAGGCATCGCCCGGCATGGCGCGAAGATGGTGACGGCGGTGGCGACGACCGCGGTGCCGAAGATCACCATGCTGGTCGGCGGTTCCTTCGGCGCCGGCAATTACGGCATGGCCGGGCGCGCCTACAGCCCCCGCTTCCTCTGGACCTGGCCGAATTCCCGCATCTCGGTGATGGGCGGCGAACAGGCGGCGGGGGTGCTCGCCACGGTGAAGCGCGAGGGGATCGAACGCGCCGGGGGCGCCTGGAGCGCGGAGGAGGAGGCCGAGTTCAAGCGCCCGACGATCGAGATGTTCGAGGAACAATCCCACCCCCTCTATGCCTCGGCGCGGCTCTGGGACGACGGCATCATCGACCCGCGGAAGTCGCGCGAGGTGTTGGCGCTCAGCCTCTCCGCCGCGCTCAACGCGCCCATCGAAGCGACGCGCTTCGGTGTCTTCCGGATGTGACGATGGCGCGGAAACCCGGAAGGTTCGTGCCCTACGCGCGCGGCTACGCGAAGCCGAACGCCTTTCGCCGCGTCGGGCCGGTGCCGGGGGGCCTGCCGCCCCGCCGCCCGCGCCGCACCCGGCGCCTGGCCGATCCCAGGACCTACCTCGGGGCCGTGATCGTCCTCGCCGCGCTCGGGCTCGTGGTGCTCCCGGTGGCGGCGGATGCCGTCATTGCCGTCACCCGTCCCGCCGCCGCGGCGGAGGGCACCTGCCGCATCTATCAGGTGATCGACGGCGACACGGTGCGGATGGTCTGCCCCGGGCGCGGCAACACCTCCGCCCGGTTGACGGGCTTCGACGCGCCGGAACTCTTCTCGCCCGCCTGCGCCTCCGAATTCGCCGCAGCCGTCACGGCCAAGTGGGCGCTGCGCCTGAAACTCTGGCAGGCGGAGAAGGTCACGCTCGTCCGCGGGGGCACCGACCGCTACGGCCGGGCTCTCGTCTCGGCCTTTCTTGACGGCGCCCCCCTGGCGGGGGCCATGATCGCGTCCGGCCACGCCCGGCCCTATGCCGGCGGCCGGCGACAGGAGTGGTGCGCATGACCGGGGAGATTTCCGCCGCCGAGGCCGTCGCCGCCCTGAGGGCGCGCTATCCCGGCGCCGAAACCTTCGCATTCGGCGACAGCCGTGCGCTTTGCGACCGGCTCCTCGTCCTCGTCCGCGAAGGGAAGAAGCGCGCCACCTGCGGCGCCCTGAGGGACTTCACAGATGGGGTCGAGCCGCTTCCCATCCCCGGCCGGCGCGACATCGCGCTCGACTGGGACGGCTTTCCCGCGCTCGTGATCGAGACGGCTGAAGTCACCATCCGCCGTTTCTGCGATGTGGATGCGGATTTCGCCCTTGCCGAGGGCGAGGACGCGACCCTGGCGGGCTGGCAGGCCGGACACCGCGCCTATTTCGAGCGCAACGGCGGCTGGACGCCCGAGATGGAACTCGTCTGCGAAAGGTTCCGCCTGATCGAGGATCTCGCATCATGACGCCGCAACGCATTCCCGGGACTGCTTCTTCTTGGACCAAATACTCTCCGGGGGTCCGGGGGTGGAAGACCCCCGGCCACGCCAGAAGGATGATCCCATGTTCCAGAAGATCCTGATCGCCAACCGGGGCGAGATCGCCTGCCGGATCATCGAGTCCTGCCGGCGGCTCGGCGTGCGTACCGTCGCGGTCTATTCCGACGCTGACGCCACCGCCCGCCACGTCGCGATGGCCGACGAGGCCGTGCATATCGGCCGCCAGCGTCCGGCCGACAGCTACCTCCGCGCCGAGGCGATCATCGGTGCCGCGCGGGCGACGGGTGCCGAGGCGATCCATCCCGGCTACGGCTTCCTCTCCGAGAACCCGGACTTCGTGGCTGCGGTTCAGGCGGCCGGCCTCACCTTCATCGGTCCCTCGGCGGAGGCGATCCGCGCCATGGGCCTCAAGGACGCGGCGAAGGCGCTGATGGAGGCGGCCGGCGTGCCCGTCGTGCCGGGCTATCACGGGGCGAACCAGGACCCGGAGCACCTCGCCGGCGCGGCCGAGACGGTGGGCTTTCCGGTCCTCATCAAGGCCGTGGCGGGCGGCGGCGGCAAGGGGATGCGGCTTGTCGAGCGGCCGGAGGACTTCGCCGAAAGGCTCCAGAGCGCCCGGGGGGAGGCCCGGACCGCCTTCGGCAATCCCGACGTGCTGATCGAGAAGTTCGTGCAGAAACCCCGCCACATCGAGGTGCAGGTCTTCGGCGACGGGGTGCGCGCCGTCCATCTCTACGAACGCGACTGTTCGCTCCAGCGGCGCCACCAGAAGGTGATCGAGGAGGCGCCCGCGCCGGGCATGACGGCCGAGATGCGCGCCGCGATGGGCCAGGCGGCGGTGCGGGCGGCCGAGGCCATCGGCTATGCCGGCGCGGGCACGGTCGAGTTCATCGTCGACGGCTCCGAAGGACTTCGCCCCGACCGCTTCTGGTTCATGGAGATGAACACGCGGTTGCAGGTCGAGCATCCGGTGACCGAGGCGGTGACCGGCATCGACCTTGTCGAATGGCAGCTCCGCGTGGCCGCGGGCGAACCCCTTCCCGCCGGGCAGGAGGACATCCGCCTCACGGGCCATGCCTTCGAGGCGCGACTCTACGCCGAGGACGTTCCCGCCGGCTTCCTGCCCGCGACCGGGACGCTCGCGCACCTGCGTTTCCCGGAAGCGGCGCGGATCGAGACCGGAGTGCGGCCCGGCGACACGATCAGCCCCTGGTACGATCCGATGATCGCCAAGATCGTCACCCACGGTCCGACCCGCGCCATCGCGCTTGCGAAGCTCTCCGCCGCGCTCGACGCGACCGAGGTCGCCGGTTCGGTGACCAACCTCGCCTTCCTCGGCGCCCTCGCGCGGCACGAAGGCTTCCGCCGCGGCGAGGTGGATACCGGTCTCATCGCCCGCGACCTCGCCGCGCTGACGACGGGCGCCGCAACCGACCTTGCGACGCGTGCGCTCGCGCTCCTCGGCGCGGCGGGCCTTGCCGGCGGAGGCGAGGCGCTTGCGGGCTTCAACCTCTGGGCACCGCTGTCGCGGCGGGTCGGGCTCGCCGGCCTCGCCGGCCTGATCGAGGTCTCTGGGCCGGGCCGCGTCCGGGTCACCATCGGGGACGAGGTCGCCGACTGCGACTTGCGGCAGGGCTCCTGGTGGGTCAACGGCGCGCCTTCAGGCGCGCGAATCGTCCTGAGCCCGGGCCTCGTCAGCGTCTTCGGCCGGACGGCGCAGCACTTCGAAACCGCCGACCCGCTGGACCGGCAGGCCGAGGCGTCGGGCGGGGGGCTGACCCTCTCGCCGATGCCGGGCGTCGTGAAGGCCGTCTTCGTCGCCGCCGGACAGAGGGTGGCGGCAGGCGAACGCCTCGCGGTGCTGGAGGCGATGAAGATGGAGCACACGCTGACGGCCGCGCGCGACGGCGTGGTGGCCGAGGTGCTCGTCGAACCCGGCGCGCAGGTGGAGGCGGGCGCGGCCCTCGTGCGCCTGGAGGAGGAGGAGGTATGATCCGCCTTCACCACTGCCACCAGACGCGCTCCATGCGCACGCTCTGGCTGCTGCACGAACTCGGCGTTCCCTTCGACGTGGTCGTCCATCCGTTCGACAGGTCGCTTCGCACGAGGGACTATCTCGCGCTCAATCCCGCCGGCCGCGTCCCCGCGCTCGAGATCGACGGCCGGGTGCTCTGGGAGACGGGGGCCATAGCCGAGTATCTCTGCGAGCGGCATCCCGAAGCGGGCCTCGGCCGGATGCCGGGCGATCCGGAGCGTGGCGACTGGCTCGTCTGGGTGCATTTCGCCGAGACGGTCAGCCAGCACAGCGCCGCGCTCACCCAGCAGCATGTCGTGCTCTACGACGACGCGATGCGCAGTCCGGTTGTGATGCGGCTCGAGGCGAAGCGGCTCGAGAAGTGCTATGCTGCTCTAGAGGGCCGGCTCGCGGGGCGCGACTGGCTGGTTGGAAGCGGCTTTTCGGCGGCCGACGTCGGCGTCGGACAGGCCCTCTACATGGCGCGCCACTTCGCGCGGACGGAGTCCTTCCCGGCGCTCGCCGAGTGGTACGCGCGCATCGCGGCACGGCCCGCCTTCCGGCGGTCGCTGCCGCCGGAGGGCGCCGACCTGCTCTACAGGCGCGACTTTTACGAGGCATGGGATGGCTGAGTTCGTCGAGATCGTCGAGATGGGCCCGCGCGACGGGCTGCAGAACGAAAAGCGGATCATCCCCACGGCGGAGAAGGTCGCGCTCGTAAATGCCTTGAGCCTCTGCGGTTTCCGCCGGATCGAGGTGGCGAGCTTCGTGAGCCCGAAATGGGTGCCGCAGATGGCCGACGGCGCCGAGGTCCTGGCCGGGATCAACCGCGCGCCCGGCGTGCGTTATGCCGCGCTCACGCCCAACATGAGGGGATACGAGGCGGCGAAGGCGGCGGGTGCGGACGAGGTGGCGATCTTCGCCTCCGCCTCCGAGGGTTTCTCCAGGGCCAACCTCAACTGCACCATCGCCGAAAGCCTCGACCGGTTCCGCCCGGTGGCGGCGGCGGCGGGGCAGGACGGCATTCCCGTCCGGGGCTACGTCTCGGTGGTGACCGACTGTCCCTACGACGGGAAGGTGGCGCCCGCTGCGGTCGCCCGGGTCGCCGCGGCGCTCCGCGACATGGGCTGTTTCGAGATCAGCCTCGGCGACACGATCGGGCAGGGGCGGCCCGAGACGGTGGACGCGATGCTGACGGCGGTCCTCGCGGAACTGCCGGCGGGCCGGCTCGCCGGGCATTTCCACGACACCGCGGGCCGCGCGCTGGACAACATCGACGCCGCGCTTGCCCGCGGGCTCAGGGTCTTCGACGCGGCGGTCGGGGGCCTTGGCGGCTGCCCCTATGCGCCCGGCGCGGCCGGGAACGTGGCGACGGAGCGGGTCGCGGCCCATCTCGCCGCGGGGGGCTATGAAACCGGCCTCGACGCGGCGCGGATCGGCGCCGCCGCGGCCATGGCGCGGGCAATGCGGGGGGCATGATGTTCGAGACGATCAGGGTGGCGTGCGAC
>NZ_WBUS01000173.1 GCF_008933605.1 Albidovulum sp. | reverse complement strand
CCTGCCGACGCCCGGGGCCGAGCCGCCTGCGGGCCAGCTCGCGCCCGAGGACCTCACGGCGCTTGGCCGCGACCTTGCCGTCCTCGTCTCCTGCTGGCGCTGAGCCCGGCGGTCAGATCCGCCAGAAGCGCGGCAGGAAGAGGACGAGCACGACGAGGAGCTCGAGCCGGCCGAGCAGCATGGCGAAGGTGAGGATCCACTTCGCCGCGTCATTGATCGGCGCGAAGTTCCCGGCCGGGCCGATGATGTCGCCGAGGCCCGGCCCGATGTTGGCGATCGCCGTCGCCGCGCCCGAGATCGAGGTGACGAAGTCGAGCCCGGTCAGCGACAGCGCGACAGCCGTCAGGCCCAGGGTGACGACGAAGACCCCCAGAAAGGCCATCACCGAGAAGAGGACCTCCTCGCTGACCGGGTGCCCCTCGTAGCGCGCGGGGAACATGCCGTGCGGCGAGTGTATCCTGCGGATCTGTGCCCGGATGGCGGCGGCGAGAAGCTGGTAACGGAAGATCTTCACCGAACAGCAGGTCGAGCCGGCGCAGCCGCCGATAAGCCCGATGAAGAAGAAGAGCGCGACGGGGAACGGCCCCCAGAGCTGGTAGTCCACGCTCGCATAGCCGGTGCCGGTGATGATCGACGTGACGTTGAAGAGCGCCTCGCGCAGCGCGTGCTCCCATCCGTCGCCGTTGGCGAGCATCCGGTAGGCCGCGATCACGGCCACCAGCGCGGCGATGGTCCAGAGAAAGGCCTTCACCTGGGTATCGCGCAGGAGTGGCCGGGTGGACCCCGCGAGCATCTGGACGTAGCGGACGAAGGGGAGGCTGGCGAGCACCATGAACAGAGAGGCGAGGTATTCCGGGGCGCCCTGGAACGGCGCGAACGAGGCATCCGAGGTGGAAAAGCCCCCCGTCGACATCGTCGTCAGCGCGTGGTTCACCGCGTCGAAGCCGCCCATGCCCACCCCGCCGTAGGCCACCGCGCAGGCAACGGTCAGCGCGACGTAGATGGCTCCGATCCGGGCCGCGATCTCGGCCGCCCGGGGCAGCACCTTGCCGCCGGTCTCGAAGGCCTCGGACCGGAAGATCTGCATGCCGCCGACCCGCAGTTCCGGCAGGAAGACCATCGCCACGATGATGATGCCGATGCCACCGAACCATTGCAGCATGGAGCGCCAGAGCAGGAGGCCCCTCGGCAGGTGCTCGAGGCCGACGAAGACCGTGCCCCCGGTGGTCGTCATCCCCGACATGGATTCGAAGACCGCGTCGACCACGCGGGCGTCCGTCGCGCCGAAGATGAAGGGCAACGCTCCATAGAGTGGCAGCACGACCCAGACGCAGGTGGCAAGCAGGAAGGTCTGTTGCAGGCTCAGGCGTTCCGATACCCCGTTCGCGCAGGCAAGCGCCAGCAGCCCGCCGCTGGCGGAGGTGACAATCGCGCTTTGCAGGAAGGCGTGCCAATGCGCGTCGCCGGCAGCGAAATCGACTGCCAGCGGCAACGCCATCGTCGCCCCGAGGGCGGCGGACAGCAGGCCGATGACATATCCGACGGGACGCAGGTCGAGCATGAGGCGAGCCTTCGCGGCCCGCCGCCTCCCTGTCAAGCGCGCCCCGCGCGACCCGGCCTCACTCCCGCCAGAATCGCGGCAGCAGGATCACCAGCACCGAAAGAAGCGACAGTCGCCCCATGATCATGGCGAGGATCATCAGCGCCTTGGCCATGTCGGGAAACTCGAGGAAGGTGCCGGTCGGAAGGACCATCGGCCCGTAGCCGTAGCCGATGTTGCCGATCGAGGTCCAGGAGGCGAAGAGCGCGGATTCGAAGTCCACGCCGGTTTCGACGATCAGGAGCGCGATGATACCGAAGGTGATGATGTAGGCGCCGAGGTAGAGCACGATGGCGTCCATCGTGTCCACGTCGACGGGTCGGCCGGCATAGCGCACCGGCGCGAGCCGGTGCGGCGCGTGGATGCGGCGGATCTGCGCGCCCAGCGCGCCGAACATCACCTGGACGCGGAACACCGACAGGCCCGCGGCGCTTGATCCCGAACAGGCGCCGATCACGCCCATCCAGAGCGCGACCACCATCGGAAAGGCGCCCCAGACGGGAAAGTCCCCGGCGCCGAAGCCCGTCGAGGACATGATCGAGACGAGGTTGAAGAGCGTCTCGCGGAAGGCCGGTTCGAGGTCCTGTTCGCTCGTCGCCACGCGCCAGAGCGCGACGGAAGAAACCCCGGCCGCGACCCAGGCGAGATAGCCGCGCACCTGCGCGTCACGCCACAACGGGCGGGCCGATCCGCGCAGGAACTGGACGTAGCGGATGTAGGGCAGGCTGCCGAGCAGCATGAAGACCGCACCGGCATAGAGGATCGGGGCGGAATATCCGCTGAAGGAGGCCGCACGCGGCGAGAAGCCGCCGGTGGCGATGGTGGCGAGGGCATGGGTGACCGCCTCGAACGGGGCCATGCCGAGCATCGCATAGACGGCCATGCAGAGCGCGGTCAGCAGGGCATAGACGAGGAAGAGCTCGCGCGCGATGTCGGTCGCGCGGGGCAGTACCTTGCCGAAGGTGTCGAAACCCTCGGTGCGGAAGAACTGCATGCCGCCGACGCGCATGACCGGCAGGAAGATCATCGCGATGAAGGCGATGCCAAGTCCGCCGAGCCAGTTCAGCATCCCCCGCCAGAGCGTGACGCCGGGCGGCAGGTCGTCTACCGCGAGGAAGACCGAGGACCCGGTCGTGGTGATGCCGGACACCGCCTCGAAATAGGCGTCGATGAAGCGTGCGCCGGGGGCACCGAGGATGAAGGGCAGCGCCCCGAAGCCGGGAACGAGGAACCAGATCCCGAGCGTCAGCAGGAAGGCCTGGCGGATCGACAGGCTCCGGCCCGCGCTGTTCCGGCAGGCCAGCGCGGTCAGCCATCCGGTCATCGTGGTGACGAGCGCGGCGGCCGCGAAGGCGTGGGCGTTGCCGTCGCCGAGCAGACCGTCAAGCACGATGGGCGCGATCATCGTCACCCCAAGTGCGGCGATGACGAGACCGATCACATATCCGACGGGGCGCAGGTCGACCATGATGGCGGAGGCTTGGCCGCACCCCGCGGTGCTGTCAAGCGTCCAGACCGGGTATCACCCGGCCATGCCGCCCGGCACGAGGCCGAGACGGGCGCCATGCCGTTTCTCGTGCCGCCGCCCGGTTGCCGCCGCGACGGGCGCCGCTCAACCCGGACGGTGCAGCGTGGAGAAGAGCTTCGGGTCGATGCTTTCGGCGACGAATGTCGGTCCCTCGGTCAGGATCGACACCGCGTCATGCGAATGCAGGCTCTCCTGGTGGCTCGCCACGACGCGGAAATCGCCGACCCGCGGCTCGGCCAGGAGCCGCTCGGCGAAGCTCCGCGCCGCGTCCTCGACGAAGATCGGGTTCGCGGCGTTGAGTTCGGCGAAGGCCTGCTCGTCCTCGCGCTTGACCATCACCTGCGTCTCCGTCGGCACCGCCGCCCGGGCGAGGTCGATGAGATCCTCGTACCAGAGCCGCCGCGGCCCCTCCTCCACCACCGAGATGCGCGCGACGGAGCGCTGCGAATGCGGTGTGGCGAGCTGGCTGCGCGTCGCCCGCGCGTGTTCGGAAAGCTCCAGCGAGCAGGGGCAGGTGGAGGAATAGACGTAATCGAGATGGGTGATCCGCTTCTGCCGCCCGTCCCGCTCCATCAGTTCGAGGGCGATGTCGTAGTACTGCCAGCCTTCGAGCCCGGAGCGGAGCGACCGGACCCGCGCCGGGAACGAGAACCGCATCATCAGCCGGGCGTCGACGCTGTCGTGGTCCTTCTTGTAGTCGTCGAGCACCGCCGCCAGCACGGCGAAGGAGAAGGTCCGCTCGGCATGGGCATAGAAGGACCGCATGATGCGGCTCATGTTGATGCCCTTCTTCTCGCCGATGAGGCTCACCGTGCCGGTGACTGAGGTCTCGAGCGTCACGTCGCCGCCGTCGCGGGTGTGAAAGCGGATTGGCAGCCGGAAGTTCGAGATGCCGACATGCTGGATCGGCGCCTTGGCGCCGACGATCAGGCTGGAGGGGCCGTTCTGCAGGTCAGGAAGAGACGCGCGATACCCGGCGTCGGCGGCGAAGTCCGCCGGGTAGCTGCGCGACAGGTCGGGATAGTTGGCGAGCTTGCCCCCGGGCAGGAGCCGCGCGATGGCAGGGTCGAGCCGCGCCACCTCCACCGGGTCCGCGATCGCGGCCCACTCGCGCAGCACCGAGAGCGCCTCGGCGGCGTCCTCGGCGTCCGGCGTCTCGCCGATCTTCCGGATGAAGTTCATCGCGCCCTCCTGAGGTGCCGGCAGCAATACCCATTATGTGGGCGCGCTGCCCTCCATGTCCAACGATACGCGCTCCAATACGTTCAAGACACGACACCGGATCACGCCCGGGGGCGTTCACGCCGCGTCGAGCGCCGCCATCACGTCGGCCACGAGGTCGCCGGTATCCTCGATCCCCAGCGAAAGCCGGACAAGACCCGGGGTGATCCCCAGCAGGGCCTTCTGGTCCGCCGGCAGCCGCTGGTGCGTCGTCGTCGCGGGATGGGTCGCGATCGACTTCGCGTCGCCGAGGTTGTTGGAGATCTTCACGATCCCGAGCGCGTTGAGGAAACGGAAGGCCGCCGGCTGGCCGCCCGCGAGGTCCAGCGTCACCACCGTGCCTCCCGACCCCATCTGCTCCATCGCGATGCGATGCTGCGGATGGTCCGCCAGACCCGGGTAGATCACGCGCGCGAGCTTCGGGTGCCCCGCGATCGCCTCGGCCACCGCCTGGGCGCTCGCCGCCTGCTGGTGCACCCGCAGGTTCAGCGTCTCCAGCCCCTTCAGCATCACCCAGGCATTGAACGGGCTCATGGCGCCGCCGGTGTGCTTCAGATAGGGCTCGAGCACCTTGCGGATGTACTGCCGCGTGCCGCAGACGACGCCGCCAAGGCAGCGGCCGGAGCCGTCGATGTGCTTGGTCGCCGAATAGACGACGACATCGGCGCCGAGTTCCACGGCCTTCGAGAAGGTCGGCGTCACGAAGACGTTGTCGACGATGACGGTGGCGCCGACGCCATGGGCGATCCCGGCCACGGCGGCGACGTCGATCACCTCCAGTGTCGGGTTCGACACCGCCTCGAGGAACACCGCCTTCGTCCCCTCGCGCACCGCGGCGCGCCACTGGTCAAGATCGGTGCCGTCGACGAAAGTGACCTCGACGCCGAAGCGGGCCAGAAGGTCGAGCACATAGAGGCAGGAGCCGAAAAGCGCCCGGGCGGCCACGACATGATCGCCGGCCTTCAGCATTGCGGTCAGGGCCCCGTTGACCGCCGCCATGCCGGAGGCCGTGGCGAAGGCGTCCTCGGTGCCCTCGATCGCCGCCATGCGCTCCTCGAACATGCGCACGGTCGGGTTGCCGTAGCGGGCATAGATGAACTCGTCCGGCCCCGCCTCGATGAACCGCGCCTCCGCCGCCTCGGCGCTGTCGTAGACGAACCCCTGGGTCAGGAAGATCGCCTCCGACATCTCGCCGTACTGGCTCCGGCGCGCCCCCGCATGCACCAGTTTCGTCGCCGTCTTCCAGTCGTCCATCTTGCCCTCCGGCAATAAAAAACCCCCACCGGCAAGGGGTGGGGGCGCAGCGGCCTCCGACCTCTTTAGCGGCTTGTTTAACGTGGCCCGCAATCCGGTGAACAAAGCGCCACGGGGCCGCGATAGCGCGAAGACCGTGGCGCGTCAACCACGTCGCGAATCCGATTCCCGCCCGTCACGCCAGCGTCGTATGTGCGCGTCAGGTTGCAGCCACAACATCTTGTGGAGGCGGGAATGACGCTCCTGCACGTGAATGCCGACGGCTGCCTCTGGCGGATGCGCGACCGTGACGGGCCGGACCTCTCCGCCTGGCTCGACCGGCTTGCGCCCGACAGGCCGGTCCCGATTCTGATCCACGGCTTTCGCTACGCCCCCTCGGTGACTGGGCGCGATCCGCACGAGACGATCCTCTCGCGCGCCGAAAGCCTGCCCGGATGGGACCTGCCCTGGCCGCGCCACCTCGGCCTGACCGCCGGCGGGCCGGATCTCGGCATCGCGTTCGGCTGGAAGGGCTGCGGCAGTTTCTGGCACGCCCGCGCCGAGGCGCGGCGCGCCGGGCTCGCGCTTGCCGCGCTCGTCGGGCGGATCCGCGCGCTGTCACCGCGCCGCCGGGTGACGGTGCTCGCC
>NZ_WBUS01000172.1 GCF_008933605.1 Albidovulum sp. | reverse complement strand
CCGCCGCTGGCTGGAGGACCTCGCCGGCATCCCAGCGACCCTCATCCTCTACGAATCGCCGAAGCGGGTTCAGGGTCTGTTAAGGGAATTGCGCGACAGTCTCGGGGCGGACCGGCTCGCGGCGGTCTGCCGGGAACTGACGAAACGGTTCGAGGAGGTGTCGCGCGGCTCGCTCGCGGAACTCGCGGCAGTGTTCGCGGAACGCACGGTGAAGGGCGAAATCGTCATCGTGATCGACCGTGCCGGCGTGGTTGCGGCGGATCCGGCCGAGGTCGAGGCGCGGCTGAGGGAGGCGTTGAAGTGCCACTCGATACGGGATGCGGCGGCGGAGGTCTCGGCCGCGCTCGGCCTGCCACGGCGGCAGGTCTACCAGACGGCGCTCCGGCTCGCCGACGGCGGCTGACGGGCGAGCTTGCCTACCAGGCGGGCCGCGTCGCCGAGGCGCAGGTCGAGGAGCATTACCGCAGGCGCGGCCATGAGGTGGCGGCGCGGCGCTGGCGCGGCCCGGGCGGCGAGATCGACCTCATCCTGCGCACGGGCGGCCGGCTGGTCTTCGTCGAGGTGAAGGCGGCCCACAGCCACGCGATCGCCGCCGAACGCCTCTCCGCCCGGCAGATGGGCCGGATCGCGGCCTCGGCCAGTGCCTTTCTCGCCGGGGAACCCCGCGGCCAGGACAGCGAGATGAGCTTCGAGGTCGCGCTCGTGGACGGCGCGGGCCGCATCGCGATCGTCGAGAACGCCTTCGGAGTCTGAGGCCGAACCGCCATTGCATCCGCCCGCCGCCTCGGTCATCAATCGGGGCGCTGAACGAGACGGGGCGGACGCATGGGACTCAAGGTCGCACTCCAGATGGACCCGATCGAGGGCGTCAACATCGACGCCGATTCGACCTTCCGCATCGGACTGGAGGCGCAGGCGCGGGGCCACGCGCTCTTCTACTACACGCCGGGCCGGCTCGCCTACCGCGAGGGCCGCGTGATCGCCCGCGGCTGGCCGCTGGAACTGAGGCGGGTGAAGGGCGATCACTTCACCCTGGGTGCCGAGACGGAGGTCGATCTCGGCAGCTTCGACGTGGTCTGGCTCCGCCAGGACCCGCCCTTCGACATGGGCTACATCACCACGACGCATCTGCTCGACATGATCCACCCGAAGACACTGGTGGTGAACGACCCGTTCTGGGTCAGGAACTCGCCCGAGAAGCTTCTCGTGCTCACCTTCCCGCAGCTGACGCCGCCGACACTCATCGCCCGCGACCTCGCCGCGATCCGCGCCTTCAAGGCGGCGCACGGCGACATCATCCTCAAGCCGCTCTACGGCAACGGCGGCGCCGGGGTCTTCCGGCTCGACCCGAACGACCGCAACCTCGCCTCGCTGCATGAACTTTTCATCGGCATCAACCGCGAGCCGCTGATCGCGCAGAAATACGTCCCGGCCGTGGTGAAGGGGGACAAGCGCGTGATTCTCGTCGACGGCGAGCCGGTGGGCGCGATCAACCGCATCCCGGCCGAGGGCGAGACTCGATCGAACATGCATGTGGGCGGACGGCCCGAGAAGGTCGGGCTGACCGACCGCGACCGGGAGATCTGCGCCGCGATCGGCCCGGTGTTGCGCGAGAAGGGGCAGGTGTTCGTCGGCATCGACGTGATCGGCGACTGGCTGACCGAGATCAACGTGACCTCGCCCACGGGGCTGCAGGAACTCGAGCGCTTCGACGGCACGAACGCCGCCGCGCGGATCTGGGAGGTGATCGAGGCGAAGCGCGCCTAGCGCCCCGCCTGCACGCTCAGCCGGTAGCTGACCGCCTCGGCCACATGCGGCTTGCGCACCTCGGCCGAGGCCGCGAGATCGGCGATGGTCCGCGCCACCCGGAGGATCCGGTGGTAGCCGCGCGCCGAGAGGCCGAAGCGTTCGGCGACCCGTGCCAGAAGCTCCCGCCCGTCGCTGTCGGGGCTCGCGACCTCTTCCAGGATCCTGCCCTCCGCATCGGCGTTCACGCGCATCTCCGGGTGGCCGGCGAAGCGCGCGGCCTGCACGGCCCGCGCCGCGGCCACCCGCTCGGCGACCGCGGCGGAGCTTTCGCCCGTCTCTGGCAGGTCGAGGTCGGTGTAGGCCACCGGCGGCACCTCGACTCTGAGGTCGATCCGGTCCATGAGCGGCCCCGAGATGCGGCCGAGGTAGTCCTCGCCGCAGGCGGGGACCTTCGCGCAGGCGCGCGCAGGGTCGGAGAGATAGCCGCACTTGCAGGGGTTCGCCGCGGCGACGAGGAGGAAGCGGCAGGGGTAGCGGATATGGGCATTGGCGCGGGCGACGACGACCTCGCCGGTCTCGATCGGCTGGCGCAGGGTTTCGAGCACGGTGCGGGGGAACTCGGGGAATTCGTCGAGGAAGAGGACGCCGTTGTGGGCGAGGCTGATCTCGCCCGGTTTCGCGCCCCGCCCGCCGCCGACGATGGCCGCCATCGAGGCGGTATGGTGCGGCTCGCGGAAGGGCCGCGTGCGGCTGATCCCGCCCTCGTCGAGAAGGCCCGAGAGCGAGTGGATCATCGAGGTCTCCAGCGCCTCGGCCGCCGTCAAGGGTGGCAGGATGCCGGGGATGCGCGCGGCGAGCATCGACTTGCCCGAGCCCGGTGTGCCGACCATGAGAAGGTGGTGGCGCCCGGCCGCCGCGATCTCCAGCGCGCGCTTGGCGCGCTCCTGCCCCTTCACGTCGCGAAGGTCGCGCCGCGCGGGATCGGAGCGCACCTCGCCGGGGCTCGCGGGCGTGATCGGCGCCTCGCCGGTGAAGTGGCGCAGCACGTCGGCCAGCGTCGCGGCGGCGATCACCGGGGTGGCGCCGACCCAGGCCGCCTCCGGCCCGCAGGCCTTCGGACAGAGGAGCGTCCGCTCCTCCTCGGCCGCGGCCATCGCGGCCGGAAGCGCGCCGATCACCGGCACCAGCCGCCCGTCGAGCGACAATTCGCCGAGTGCCACGGTGCCCTCCACGTCCTCGCGCGGCAGGATGTCGATGGCGGCGAGCAGCGCGAGCGCGATCGGCAGGTCGAAATGGGAGCCTTCCTTCGGCAGGTCGGCAGGCGAGAGGTTCACGGTGATCCGCTTCGACGGAAGCGCGATCGACATGGCAGTCAGCGCAGCGCGCACCCGGTCGCGCGCCTCGGTCACCGCCTTGTCGGGCAGGCCCACGACGGCGAAGGCGGGCATTCCGGCCGCGACCGAGCACTGGACCTCGACGATCCGCGCCTCCACCCCCTCGAAAGCCACCGTATAGGTGCGCGCCACCATGGTCCGTCCCCGTTAACCCTGGTTAACGGCTAGCGCGAACGTGGTTGAGAAAGGGTTAACGCGCCACCATCGACATGAAACCCGGCCAGGCTTCCGGGTCGGCGAGCGTCTTGTCGCGGCAGAAGGCATTGCAGAAGCCCCAGACGCGACCCTCCATCTCGAGGAAATGGCTGACGGGCCTGCCGGAATAGGGGCAGGCGGCATTGACCGAGGGTCCCTCGGCCGACCCTGCAGGTCGCGCCGGGGGGCCGGGCCAGGGCCGCTCGGCATAGGGTCTGGCGTAGGAAGGCTGGACGAGGTTCTCTGCCCGGCCCATCGCCCGCCAGCGGCGGAAGGCGGGGTCGGCGAGATGGGCGGTGACATAGTCCATCGCGGCGGGCGACACCGGGAGGTTGTAGGTGGCGATCCGCGTGGCCACAGGGGCGAAGAAGGCATCCGCCGCGGTGTATCGGCCGAAGAGCCAGACGCTGCCCGCGCCGAAGCGGCCCCGCGCCAGCGCCCAGAGGTCCTCGATCCGGGCGAGGTCGCGCCGAACCTCGTCCCGGGGGGCTGAGTCGGCATAGCTGAGGCGCAGGTTCATCGGGCAGTCGTCCCTCAGCGCCGTGAAACCGGAGTGCATCTCTGCCGCCAGGGAACGCGCCATGGCGCGGGCGGCAGCGTCCTCGGGCCAGAGCCCGACCGCCGGGTGGCGTTCGGCGAGCGTTTCGGCGAGGGCGAGCGTGTCCCAGACAACCTCGCCCTCGGGCGTGCGCATCGCCGGCACCAGCCGGGCCGGCGCGAAGCCGGCGAGCAGCCGCTGGAAATCGTCGGTGTAGAGAATGCCAGAGTGGCAGGTCACCGGCAGGCCGAACTTCTCGAAGAGAAGCCAGCCGCGGAGCGACCAGCTCGAATAGCTGCGGTCGCCGATGCCAAGGTGATAGGTCATCGAATCCTCCCTGTCTTCCTTGCTAGCCGGCACCCCGGCACCGGTCACGTTCATCTTCGTGCGCAGCGCCATCACGCTTCGTGATCAAATCCGCGCGCTTGTCTTCCCGGGGATCCGCGCCTAATCCTTGGCGAGGCGGGCGAGGGCATCATGCTGGCGGACAAGCGCATTCTCCTGATCATCGGTGGCGGCATCGCGGCCTACAAGGCGCTCGACCTGATCCGGCGTCTGCGGGAACGCGGGGCGGCGGTGCGGGCGGTGATGACCACCGCAGCGCAGGAGTTCGTGACCCCGCTTTCGGTCGGGGCGCTGACCGCCGATCACGTCTTCACCGATCTCTTCGACCGGCAGGACGAACAGGACGTGGGTCATATCCGGCTCGCGCGAGAGGCGGACCTCATCATCGTGGCCCCGGCGACGGCGGACCTGATGGCGAAGGCCGCGAACGGGTTTGCGGGCGATCTCGCGACCGCGGTGCTGCTGGCAACGGACCGCAAGGTGCTGATGGCGCCGGCGATGAACCCTCGGATGTGGGCGCATCCGGCCACCCGGCGCAACTTCGCGCGGCTGGCGGCCGACGGCATCGCCTTCGTCGGACCGATGCAGGGCGAGATGGCCGAGGCCGGCGAGGCGGGCGAGGGACGCATGGCCGAGCCCCTGGAAATCGTCGCGGCGGCCGAGGCCGCGCTGGGCGGAGGGGCGCTGGCCGGTCGCCACGTGATCGTGACCTCCGGTCCCACGCACGAGCCCATCGACCCGGTGCGCTACATTGCCAACCGCTCCTCGGGGGCGCAGGGCACGGCACTGGCCGCCGCGCTGCGCGATCTCGGCGCGCGAGTGACCTTCGTCACCGGCCCCGCCAGCGTGCCCGCGCCTCCGGGGGTGGAGGTCGTCCCGGTCGAGACGGCGCGGGAGATGCTCGCCGCCGTCGAGGCGGCGTTGCCGGCCGACGCCGCCGTCTTCGCGGCGGCCGTCGCCGACTGGCGGGTGAAGAATGCGAGCCATTCCAAGATGAAGAAAGACGGGTCGGGCCGGGCGCCGGCGCTCGAGTTCGCGGAAAACCCCGACATCCTTGCCACCGTGGCGCAGCTGGAGTCGGGGCGGCCGCGGCTCGTCGTCGGCTTCGCTGCCGAAACCGATGACGTGGTGGCCCATGCGCGGGCCAAGCGCGCGCGGAAGCGCTGCGACTGGATCGTGGCGAACGACGTGCGGCCCGCGACCGGGATCATGGGAGGGGCGGAGAACGCCGTGACGCTGATCACCGGCGAGCGCGCGGAGGACTGGCCGAGGCTCGGCAAGGACGAGGTGGCGCGGCGGCTGGCGGCGCGCATCGCCGCGGCCCTGGGTGAGGGCGGCTAGGCCGGGAGCCTCCGGCGGGAGTGTTTCGGCCACAATGAAAGGTGGAACGATGCGTCCGGTGATCCGGGTTCTGCGCGAGGACTGGGCCGACCCTCAGGTGGCGCTGCCCGCCTACGCGACGGCCGGTGCCGCGGGGGCGGACATCCGTGCGAACCTTCCCGGGGGCGACCGCTCCGCGGGCCTCGTGCTGGCGCCGATGGAACGGCGGGTGGTGCCGACGGGGCTCCGCATCGAGATCCCGGAGGGTTTCGAAGTGCAGATCCGCCCGCGGTCCGGCCTTGCGCTGCGGCACGGGATCTCGCTCCCGAACACGCCCGGCACGATCGACAGCGACTATCGCGGTCCCCTGGGCGTTCTCCTCGTCAATCTCGGGGCGGAGCCCGTCGTCATCGCCCACGGCGAGCGGATCGCGCAGATGATCGTGGCGCCGGTCGTGCGGGCGGAGTTCGCAGAGGCGGAACGGCTCGGCGAGACGGCGCGGGGCGCGGGCGGCTTCGGTTCCACGGGGCGGGGGTGAGGTTCCGGTGACGGTAGTCCTGACGGCGCTCGCGCTTCTCGCCCTCGGATGGGTCCTGCGGCTGCCGGGGCGGCTCGTGGCGCTAATGCTGGCGGTCCTCTGGGCAGCAACGCTCCTCGCCCATCTCGTGCTGCCGGAGGGCCATGCGATTGCCCGGGCGCTGGG
>NZ_WBUS01000171.1 GCF_008933605.1 Albidovulum sp. | reverse complement strand
GTGCCCCTTCAGAACGCGAAGACGTAGGCGTCGAGGCCTGCGGTTGAGGCGAGGGTTTCGAGGGTGAGGGTGTTGCCGGAGCCGAAGTCGAAGACGACCATGCCGCCGACGACCGAGGCGTAGCTGGCGACGATCTCGGCGCCGGTCAGCACGCTGCCGCCGATGAGCGCCTTGTCGATCGCGATGCGGTCGTTCTGGACGGCGGTGAAATCCTCCACCCGGTCGGCGCCGGCGTCGAAGACGAAGGTGTCGGCACCGGCGCCGCCCCAGAGCTTGTCGTCGCCCTGTCCGCCGATAAGGCGGTCGTCGCCGCCGCGGCCGTAGAGGTTGTCGTTGCCGGTCCAGCCGTCGATCGTATTGGCGCCGTTGTTGCCGCGCAGGCTGTCGTCCTTGGCCGAACCGTAGAGATCCTCGATGGAGATCAGCGTGTCGCCGGCGGCGATGCCGGTGTTGACACTCGCGTCTGCCAGGTCGACACGGATGCCAACGTAGCTTTCGCGGTAGTTGGCGGTATCGGTACCCGTGCCGCCATCCAGGATGTCCTGGTGCGCGCCGCCGAGCAGTACGTCGTTGCCGCCCTGGCCATAGATCCGGTCGTTGCCCCAGCGACCGAACAGCCAATCGTCGCCGGCGCCGCCCTCGATCACGTTTGTGCCATAGCCGCCGCGCAAGTTGTCGGCAAGAGTGGACCCGACAATGTTCTCCACGCTGGCAAAGCTGTCGCCGAGGGCCTCGCCGAGGTTCAGCGACGGGTGGAGGAAATCCACCCGCACACCGCCGCCCGCGTCCTGGTAGGACACCGTGTCGGTCCCGCTGCCGCCGTCCAGCACGTCCGCCCCGGACCCGCCGTTCAGCGTGTCGTTGCCACCCCCGCCCAGCAGGCTGTCGTTGCCGCCTTCGCCCCGCAGGTCGTTGTTCGCCGCGTTCCCCGTCACGCTGTCGTCGCCGCTGCCGGCGAACACCCCCTCGACACTCTCGAAGATGACATCGAGCGCCGCGCCGGTGTTGAGGTCGGGGCTGTCGAGCGCGATGCTCAGGGCGGTCGTGGCCCAGGAGAAGTCGGCGCAGTCGAGCCCGGTGCCGCCGATGAGGGTGTCCGCCCCCCCGGCGCCGTCGAGGATGTCGTTTCCGTCGTATCCGATGAGCCTGTCCTTCGCCGCCGTGCCGGTCAGACGATCGTTGGAGGCCGTGCCCTCCAGTTCGGCGCCGTCGACGAATCCGGTAAGGATCCGGTCGAGATTGGCGACGCCGATGCGGGCGAAGTCGGCGGCGGTGAGCTGGGTGCCCTGCACGGAGTGGATATGCAGCACCTCGCCGCGATAGCGGATCATGGCGCCGAAGGTCGTCGCTGTTACGTCGAGCTGGTCGGCGCTGCGCAGCAGCGTCCATCCGGAGAGGTCGAGCCGGTCCATCGCGGGGTCGAAATCCGCGATCGTGTCGCTGGCGCCGTCGTAGTCGAGGACGAAGACATCCGCCCCCGAACCGCCGATCAGCACGTCGGAGCCGGCCCCGTCGAGAAGGATGTCGGCGCCGGTCGTGCCGGATATCCTCTCGCCGGCGTCGGTGCCGGCGACGATGTCGCCGGTGATCCCGAGCGCAAGCTCAAGGTGGGTGAAGCCGACCTCGCTGCCGCTGGCGGCGAAGATCTGGATCCGGCCGCCAGCCATCGCGGCCGCGACCTCGCTCACCGCGGCGAGGGTCAGCGAGGCGGTGTCGGCGATGGCGCCGAGGTGATAGAGACGCCCCCCGGGCAGGAGCGCGAACGCGCTGAGCCCACCGTCGGCGCCGCCGGCGATCACGTAGCGGCGTGTACCGTCCTCGACGATGGCGAGCGCGGTGACCGACTGAAACCTGGTGGCGAGGTTGTCGACGACATGATCGGTTGGCGTGAGCCGCCCGTCCGTCTCGAGCCTCAGCACGCTCAGCGAAGAGCTGCCGGCGCCCGCCTGCAGGACGTAGGTTTCACCGTCAAGCGTGGTCCAGCCCGTCGCGGAGGGCGCGTCAAGCCCGAGCCCGCCCGGTGCGCCGTCGCGGTCGACCTCGGCCAGCGAACCGTCCGCCAGGATCCGGCTCGACCGAATGGAATCGTCGGCTGCCAGGGCGGTGATGACATAGGCCGTGCCGCCCGCCGAGGCGACCACGAGCGCGGCGAGACCCGTCCCGCCGGGCTGAGCGGTGGTGCGAGTGGCGAGGGCGAACGGGCCGGAGCCGGTGCGGGCAAAGGTGTCTACCGCGCCGCTGTCGGCGTGGGCGACGAGGAGGAAGCTCGCGCCGCCGACGTCGACCGCGGCAACCGACGCGATTCGTGTGCCCGCGTCGCCGAGCACGATGTCGCTGCCACCGGTCGGGTCGAACAACGTCAGGCCCGGAATGGCGGAGGCAAGCGGCGCCAGCGGCGCGAAATAGGACCTCCCGCCAACCGCGACCTCGATCAGCCCGTCGGCGACGTTCTGCCCCGCGGGCAGTGGCAGCGAGCCCTGCGCGACGAGAGTGCCGGCCGACCCGATCTCGAACCTGAGAAGCGCCCCGCCGTTGGCAGAGACCGCGGAAAGGTAGGTGCGGCCGTTCTCCACCGAGCTTTCCAGCCCGGTGATTGCCAGGGGAAGGGTGTCGCCGTTCCCGAACATGACTGCCGCCGCCGACCAGCACAGCATTGCGCCCCCGCGCCTTGATCCGATCCGGTGACGATCCTCAGTGCGGGGTGGTTAAGGCAGCCTTTCGCCGGTCCGGTCGGGGGATGGCGCGATCGTGCGAATTGTCCGTAGTCTGCCCCGTGCCGCGCCTCTTTTGACTGGATTTGAATGGCAATATGTCTGAGATTTATCGTTGAGCGGTGGCAACTGCTGTGCGCCGGATCGGGGAGAAGCGAGGGCAGGGGTGGTGGTGACCTACCGCAAGATCAAGGCGGATATCCTCGGCAGGATCACCCGGGGCGAATGGAAGCCGGGCAGTCTCCTTCCGGGCGAGCTGGAACTGGCCGAAACCTATGGCTCGGCCCGGGCCACGGTGAACCGCGCCATGCGCGAACTGGCCGAGGACGGCATCATCGAGCGCAAGCGGAAGTCGGGCACCAGGGTGCGGTCGTCGCCCCTGCGGCAGGCGCGGTTCGACATCCCGGTGGTCAGGAGCGAGGTCGAGGAGCAGGGACGCAGCTACCGCTATGCGCTCGTCCGGTCGGAGGTGATCGAGGCGCCCGAGTGGTTGCGCGCGCGGCTGGCGCTGGCGCCCGGCGATGCGGTGCGCCACCTGACCTGCCTGCACTTCGCCGATGGCACCCCCTGGCAGCACGAGGAGCGCTGGATCAACCTGGGCCTCTTGCCGCAGGCGCGCACGGCGGACTTCACGGCGAGCGGTCCGAGCGAGTGGCTGGTATCGCAGATCCCCTTCTCTGCGGTCGAGATCAGCATTTCGGCCACCTCGGCAGATGCAGCGCTCGCCGCCCATCTGGATTGTGCGGTCGGCGATCCGCTCCTGCTGACCGAGCGGCTGACGCGGTGGAGCGGCCAGACGGTGACCTATGTCCGCCTCGTCCATCGCCCCGGGCATAGGATGACCACCCGGTACTGATGTTCAGACGCTTTCCCGCAGGCCAAGCACCGCGGTGCGATAGGCGGCGGTGATCGCGTCGCGGCGGACATGCCGCCCGCCCTGCACCATGTGGCGGCCCGCCGCCCAGACATCGGCTACCATGCCGCTGTCGCCGGCGAATGCGAAGCTGTCGAGGATCGTGTCGCCCCGCAGCCCCTCAAGGTCGATGTGGTTCGTGTCGAGTGCGAGGAGATCGGCCCAGGCCCCGCGTTCGATCCGTCCGGAGCCGCGTCCCGACGCCGTGGCGCCGCCAGTCGCGGCATCCTCCAGGAGCCGCCGCCCGGTGGATCGCCCGGCCGTCGCCAGCGCCGCGCGGCTGTGGTCGCGCAGCCGCTGGCTGGTGTCGAGCTGGCGCAGTTCCTCGGCCAGAGAGATGCGGATATTGCTGTCGGACCCCAGCGCGATCGCACCGTTCTCATCGCACCAGGTCACGCCGTCGAAGATGCCGTCGCCGAGGCTTGCCTCGGTCAGCGGGCAGAGCCCTGCCACCGCGCCGGTGCGGGCCAGCGCCCTGGTCTCTGCCGGAAGCATCTGGGTGAGGTGGATCAGGCACCAGCGGGAGGAGAGCGCGACGTTCTCCAGCATCCATTCCACCGGCCGGCGGCCAAGCGCGGCAAGGACCTCCGCCACTTCGGCTCCCGTCTCGGCCAGGTGCATATGCACCGGCGCGCCGGGCCTCAGCGCCGCGAGCGCGACGAGCGTTTCGGGGGCCACGGCGCGCAGGGAATGCGGCGCAATGCCGAGCACGGCATCGGCGGGCAGGCCGCGCAACGCCCGCTCGGCCCCCTCCACCAGCCGCGCGAAACGCTCGGGATCGGTGCCGAAGCGCCGCTGGCCAGGACCGAGCGGGCGGCGGTCGAGCCCGCCGAACTGGTAGTGCACCGGAAGCAGCGTCAGCCCGATCCCGGTTGTCGCGGCGGCCGCGGCGATGCGGGCCGACATCTCGGCCGGATCGGCATAGGAGCCGCCGTCGGGACGATGGTGGAGATAGTGGAACTCCACATTGGTGGCGAATCCCGCCTCCAGCATCTCCATCTGCACCTGCGCGGCGATGGCTTCCACCTGCTCCGGCGTGATCCGTTCGAGGAAGGCGAACATCCGCTGCCGCCAGGTCCAGAAGGTATCGGAGGATTCGGCCCCGCGCTGCTCCGTGAGCCCGGCCATCGCGCGCTGGAACGCGTGCGAATGACAGTTGGCCGGGGCGGCAAGGAGGACGCCGACGCGCTGGCAATCCGCGGCCGGGGCCATGTCGGGTTGCACCGCGCCGACGCGCCCTCCGGGCGCGATCTCGACCAGGACGCGATCGCGCCAGCCCTCGGGAAGAAGCGCTTGGCGCGCCCAGATTCGCTGCATCGGTTAACCCGTATTGACAGGATGATATGTGCAGACATAATACACGACAACGCAGACGATACAAGGCGCTTCCGATGATTCTTATCAATGCGGTTCTGGCGACCATGACGGGGGATGAGGCGCTGATCCCCGACGGTGCCGTGATCATCGCGGGCGACCGCATCCGCTGGGTCGGCCCGCGGGCCGACCTGCCCGCGGCGGAGGGGGAGCGGATCGACCTCGGCGGCCGCTTGGTTACGCCGGGGCTGGTCGACTGCCACACGCATCTGGTCCACGCCGGCGACCGCGCGCGCGAATTCGAGATGCGGTTAGAGGGTGCGAGCTACGAAGAGGTGGCGCGCGCCGGCGGCGGGATCGTCTCGACCGTCCGCGCCACGCGCGCGGCGAGCCAGTCCGAGCTGGAGGAAGGCGCTCTGTCGCGGCTCGACCGGATGCTTGCCGAGGGGGTGACGACCGTCGAGGTGAAGTCGGGCTATGGGCTCACCGTCGCGGACGAGCTGAAGATGCTGCGGGCCGCCCGCGCGCTGGCGCACCGCCGCCCGGTGGGGGTGGTCACGAGCCTGCTCGCCGCCCACGCTGTGCCGCCCGAATATGCGGGCCGCGCCGATGCCTATGTGGATGACGTGTGCCTGCCGGCGCTCGCGGCCGCCCGGGCCGAAGGGCTCGCCGATGCGGTGGACGGCTTCTGCGAGGGTATCGCCTTTTCGCCGGAGCAGATCGGCCGGGTCTTCGATGCCGCCCGGGCGCTCGGCCTGCCGGTCAAGCTTCACGCGGAACAGCTCTCGAACCTTGGCGGCGCGGGCCTTGCGGCCCGCTACGGGGCGCTCTCGGCCGACCATCTCGAATATCTGGACGAGGAGGGCGCCGCGGCCATGGCGCGGGCCGGCACCGTGGCGGTCATCCTGCCCGGCGCCTTCTACACCTTGCGCGAGACGCAAGTGCCGCCCATCGACCTTCTCCGCCGCCACGGGGTGCCGATGGCCGTGGCCACCGACTGCAACCCCGGGACGGCGCCGATGACCTCGCTGACGCTGGCGATGAACATGGCCTGCACCTTCTTCCGCCTGACGCCGGAGGAGTCGCTCGCAGGCGTCACCCGGCATGCCGCCGCCGCGCTCGGGCTGGACGACCGCGGCCGCATCGCTCCGGGTCTGCGCGCCGACCTTGCCGTCTGGGACGCGCGGCATCCGGCCGAGCTGTCCTACCGGATCGGCGCCACCCCCCTTCACGCCCGCATCTTCGGAGGCCGCCTTGACGCCTGAAACCCTCGTCCCGGGGGCGACGACCCTCGCCCAGCTTGAACGGCTCTGGCGCCTCGGCGCCCCCGCCCGGCTCGCGCCCGAAG
>NZ_WBUS01000010.1 GCF_008933605.1 Albidovulum sp. | reverse complement strand
CCAAGCGCCAGTTCCGCGATCGCGAATTCGGTCGTCATGCCTACCCTCCTGCCGGGTCCTGTCCGCCGTCACGCGACCACAAGCGGCCAGAGCTTCGCATTGGCGCGGTGAAAGATCCCCATGTGCCCGATCCTTTGCACCCCGTGCTCCTCCGGGCGCAAGACGAGTTGGCGCTTCACGGCCTCGGGGAAGTGGCGCATCAGCCGCCAGACGGCAGCCGGCGGCACCACCGGATCGTCGGCCATGGCGACGAACTTCATCGGCGCGGTGAAGGCCCGCCAGTCCGGCACCGGCAGCCGCCCGCCGGCATCGTTGAGGTGGTAACCGCGCGTCAGGCACCAGCGCCGCCACTGCCAGTAGACGCCCGCCGGCAGGTCGGCGCCAAAGCCGGAAAGCCGCCCCGGCAGAAAGCCGAGCGCCCGCGTCATTACCGGACCGTGCCCCTGCCAGAAGAAACGCGCGACGGCCTGATAGGGCCAGGGGTGATCGGAGACATGGACGGTGCCCGACCCGATCAGGATGGCGCGCGCCACGCGCTCGAACCCGGACTGGAAGGGCAGCATCGCGCCGCCGATGGAATGGCCGACGATCCAGACGGGCAGGCCCGGGAACGTCGCCTCGACGAACGCGCGCGCCGCCATCTGGTCCGCGACGCCCCAGTCGGTCATCGTCGCATCCGATCGGCGCGGGCGCCCGGTAGCCGACGCGCCGAAGTCGCGGTAATCGTAGGTCAGGCAGGCGATGCCGCGTTCCTCCGCAAGCCATCGGGCGAAGTCGGTGTAATAGCCCTGAGCCACGCCGACTGCGCCGTTCAAGACGACGGCGGCGACCGGATTGTCGGCAGGGTGGAGATGCCCGGCAAGTCGGCGATGTTCCGACCGGATCGCCACATCGCGGGGAAGGGAGGACGGGCCACTGAAGCCCCTGGGGTGAATCGTCATGTCCTATGCCTCGGATGAAATTGGGCCGCGTATGAAAAACGGATCGCGCGCCGACGGTGCGGCGGCGCAAACCGGTGCCGCTCATAACACGATTTGACCGGGCGGTCGAGAATGCAACGGCGCTCTTGGCGGAGTCGCTCCGAAGAGCCCGCGCCGCTCCGGTCTTGCGCGGCCCCTGCGGCGGGACTATATCCGACGACGAGAGGTTGGCGCGGGCGAGCGCCTCGCCAACCCGGTCAGGTCCGGAAGGAAGCAGCCGTAACGAGCCCCGCTTGGGTCGTTGTCCAACCTCTCACCTCGCATCCCGGCGAAGGAGTCGAACATGGCAGAGCTTGCTTTCCTCCGGGCCGGGGCTCGCTGAGACCTCAGACCTGTCCCGCCCATCCCGACATCACCCGCCCGCGGCCCGTGCCGCCGGGCAACGGTATCGGCTTTCCCCGAGGACAGATCCTTGACCCCCAATCCCACGCTTGCCAGCCTCGGCTGGTCTTCCGACTTCCTGCGCCAGCTTGGCCCAGATGAGCTGGAAACCCTCACTCCCGCCCGCGTCACCGGCGTCCACCGCGCCCTGCTCGCCGTCCTGACGTGCGACGGGGCAGCGGAGCTGCGCCTGCCGCCCGAACTTTCGGCCGGCGATGTCGCCGTCGGCGACTGGGTACTCGCCGACCCCGACACGGGCCGGGTGGCGCGGCTTCTCGACCGCCGCTCGCGCATCTTCCGGCGCGCGGCCGGAGAGGACGCGCGCGAACAACTCATCGTGGCGAACGTGGACACCGTCTTCCTCACCACGTCCTGCACCGAGGAGTTCAACGAGGCGCGCCTCGAACGCTACCTCGCGCTCGCCCACGCGGGCGGGGTGCCGCCGGTCTTCGTCCTGACCAAGGCCGACCGCAGCGACGAGCCCGACGCCTACCTTGCGCGCCTGCATGCGATCGGCCCGAAGGTTCCCGCCGTGTCGCTGAACGCGAAGGCGCCGGGGGCTGCGGCGGCACTGATGCCCTGGTGCGGCCCCGGGCGCACTGTCGCCTTCCTCGGCATGTCCGGCGTCGGCAAGTCGACGCTCGCCTCCGCGCTCACCGGGCTTGACCTCGAGACGTCCGAGGTGCGCGAGGACGACATGCGGGGCCGCCACACCACCACCGCGCGCGAGATGCATGCGATCCCGGGCGGTGGCTGGCTGATCGACACGCCGGGAATGCGGGAGCTGCGCCTGACCGACATGGCGGACGGGATCGACGAGGCCTTTGCCGAGATCACCGCCCTCGCCGCCGAATGCCGCTTCCGCGACTGCTCGCACGGGCCGGAACCCGGCTGCGCCGTGCAGGCGGCGGTCGCGGCCGGCGAAGTGGACGCCGCCCGGGTGGACCGCTGGAAGAAGCTCCGTGCCGAGGACGCTGGCCACAGCGCGCAGGCGCTCGACCGCCGGCGCCGGGGCAAGGCGCTGGCGAAGCGGGTGAAGGAGGCGAAGAAGGCGAAGGGGCGCTGAGGGGGACGACCCCGCAGCGCCGGCATGCGGCAATGACGCCTTCGCGAAACCGACGGATGGGTCGAGGCGCGGCCCCTGAGTGTTGCCGGAAAGCCTTGCAGGGACTGCGCGATCACCCCGAGCCCCATGCGCAGGTCGTTCACGCTGAGATCGGCAGGCAGGCTATTCGATGCCACGCACTTCGCGGACCCATGCGACGATCAGTTCTCGCGAGTCCTGTTCCATCTGGATCGCGTTGGGTGGTGGCATGGCGTGGCTCAATCCCGCCTGGAGGTAGATGTCGCTCGCGTGGCGGGCGACATCACCCGGCGTCTCGAGGTAGACACCCTTCGGAGCCCAGAGGATGTTGGTCCAGGACGGCTCGCGCGCGTGGCACATCGAGCAGTTCCCGACCACCACGTTGTAGGCCTCTTCAAAGCCGGCGGCAGAGGCATATCGTTGCTCGTGGGCCGTAAGGTCGCGCGCCTCGGCCTCTTCGAACGTCTCGCCGGTCCTGACCGTCGACAGCCAGGCGATAAGGATCATCAGGATGACCGTCACGGCCCAGGTCCAGTGCGGGCCCTTGCCGGTCTTGTGCATGGTGTTGAAGTAGTGGCGGATCGTGACCCCTGTCAGGAACACCAGGCACGCGATGACCCAGTTGTACTCGGTGCCAAAGGCCAACGGGTAGTGGTTCGAAAGCATGAGGAAGACGACGGGCAGGGTAAGGTAATTGTTATGCGTCGAACGGAGCTTGGCGATCTTGCCATACTTCGCATCCGGCGTGCGCCCGGCTTTCAGGTCGGCCACGACGATCCGCTGGTTCGGCATGATCTGGAAAAACACGTTCCCGGTCATGATGGAGGCCGTGAAGGCGCCAAGGTGCAGCAGGGCCGCGCGGCCGGTGAATATCTGGTTGTATCCCCAGGCCATCGCGACAAGGATCGCGAACAGGATCAGCATCAACGCGGTGGGGCTTTCCCCCAGCTTCGACTTGCAGAGCTGGTCGTAGGCCAGCCATCCGATCGTCAGCGAACCGCCAGAGATCAGGATGCCTTGCCACAGCGTCAGTTCGGCCTTCGTCGGATCCAGCAGGAAGAGCTCGCCGCCAACCCAGTAGACGATCATGAGCAATGCTGCCCCTGAAAGCCAGGTCGAATAGCTTTGCCACTTGTGCCATGTCAGATGCTCGGGCATCTGCGCGGGCGCGACGAGATACTTCACCGTGTGATAGAAGCCCCCGCCATGCACTTCCCATTCCTCGCCATAGGCGCCAGCGGGAAGACTCGCATTCGGCTTGAGCATCAGGTCGAGCGCGATGAAGTAGAAGGACGCCCCGATCCAGGCCATCGCCGTGATGACGTGCAGCCAGCGAACGGAAAATCCGATCCAGTCCCAGATTACTGCCAGGTCGTACATGGCTCCCTCCCAAGGCCAACTGTCGCGGACAGCCTAGTCGCAGCGCGATTGTTCTGGTATTGATGCTATAAGCCAAGCAGCATCAAAAAATGCAGAATAATGTCATACCTTGAGAATGTTCGCACGTTTGTCCGGGTCTATGAACTGGGAAGCATGTCGGCCGCGGGGCGGGACCTGCGCATCTCGCCTGCCGTCACGTCGTCAAGGATTTCCCAACTGGAAGAGCACCTTGGCATCCGCCTGTTTCAGCGCACGACCCGCAGCCTGGCACCGACCGAGCAGGGCAAGGCCTTCTACCGCGGGTCGATCGACATCCTCGAGGCGGTCGACAACGCAGAAGCGCAAGTGGCGAACATCACCGTCAACCTGCGCGGTTCTATCTTTGTCGCAGCCCCTCTAGGCGTAGGGCGGCGCCTCATCGCGCCGCGCGTGCCGTTGTTTCTGAGCGATTATCCCGAGGTCAACGTCCGGCTTCGCCTGACCGACCGCAAGGTCGACCTGACCGCCGAGGGTCTGGACCTGGCCTTCTTCCTCGGGCAGCCCGAGGACAGCAACCTCAAGATCCGGAAGATAGCCGACGTGAGCAGGGTGCTTTGTGCATCGCCGGACTACGTGAAGCGCCGTGGCATGCCACGAAACGGGGACGAGATCCTGTCGCAGGACCACGAGTGTCTCAACCTCCGTTACCCCGGGGCGACGGAGTTCCGGTGGTTGTTGACGACACCTTCCGGGCCGAAGAGGTTCCGGATATCCGGTCACTACGAGTGCGATGACGGCGACGTCCTCACCGACTGGGCCCTGTCGGGCGCAGGCGTGGCGATGAAGCCTGTCTTCGAGATCGCCGAACATCTCAAGTCCGGTGCCTTGGTGCCCGTGGCCGCAGAGACGCCGCCCGAACCCATCCAGATGGCGTGCCTCTTCGCCCATCGGCGGGGTCAGGATCCGAAGGTGCGCCTCTTCATGGAGTTCATGGTCGAGAAGATCGCCGAGGCCATCAAGCGCACGCACCTGGTGCGGTGAGACCTTCAGCTGCCCCGATATGTCGAATAGCCGAAGGGGGAAAGCAGAAGCGGCACATGATAGTGCGACTGGGAGGACATCCCGAACCGCAGCGGGATCACGTTCAGAAAACGGGGTTCTTCAGGTGTGACACCTTGTGCGTCCAGATAGGCGCCGGCGTGAAACAGCAGTTCGTATTCGCCCGTCCGGAACTCGTCAGCAGGCAGGATCCTGTCGTCGGTGCGCCCGTCATCGTTCGTGAAGAGTGTCCTGAGCAGGTACCGTTCGGAGCCGTCGATCCTGAAGAGCTCGATCTTCATGCCCTGCGCCGGACCGCCCTTGGCGAGATCCAGGACATGTGTGGTCAGGTAACCGGACATTCGTAGGGCCTCCTCACGTTTTGCCCAGACTAGGTCGTTTCCTCCCCCAATGACAAAGCAGGACTAGCCGAACGGTCCATCAAAATATTTTTTAAAATGCGCACTGCTGTTTTGAATTATGAGCAAATCAAGCAAGGGGGCGCCGCATATGTCGAGATACCCACGAGACTTGACCGGATTCGGAGAGGACGTTCCGGGTGCCAACTGGCCGAATGGCGCAAAGGTCGCCGTCCAGATCGTACTGAACTACGAGGAGGGCGGAGAAAACAACATCCTCCACGGGGACGCGGCCTCCGAGGCCTTTCTTTCCGAGATCACCGGTGCCGCACCTTGGCCGGGCAAGCGGCACTGGAACATGGAATCGATCTATGAGTACGGCGCTCGTGCCGGCTTCTGGCGTGTTCATCGGCTGCTGAAGGATCTGCCCATCACCGTCTACGGCGTCGCCACCGCGCTTGCGCGCGCGCCCGCTCAGGTCGCCGCGATGAAGCGCGCGGGATGGGAGATCGCCAGCCACGGGCTGAAGTGGATCGAGCACAAGGACATGTCCGAAGACGAGGAGCGGGCACAGATCCGCGATGCGATCCGGCTGCACACCGAAGTCACCGGATCTGCTCCCCGCGGCTGGTATACCGGGCGCTGCTCGATGAACACGGTAGATCTGGCCGCCGAGATTGGCGACTTCGCCTATATCGCTGACAGCTATGCCGACGACCTGCCCTATTGGGTCAGAGCCGGCGGCAAGGATCAGCTGATCGTGCCGTACACGATGGATTGCAACGACATGCGCTTTGCGATCCAGGCGGGCTTTACCAACGGCGAGCAATTCGAGAGCTATCTCAAGGACAGCTTCGACATGCTCTATGCGGAAGGTCAGGCAGGCGCGCCGAAGATGCTGTCGATCGGCCTGCATTGTAGGCTGGCGGGCCGTCCGGGCCGTGCCCTTGCTCTGCAGCGCGCGCTGGACCATTTCCGCAAGCATGACGGTGTCTGGTTCGCCACACGGGAACAGATCGCCGACCACTGGGCGCGACTGCATCCGCCGGCGCGGTCCGTGCGACCCTCCGCAATGGACCTGCAAACCTTTGTTGCCGAATTTGGCGGAATCTTCGAACATAGCCCCTGGATTGCCGAAGGAGCCCACGCTCTGGAACTTGGGCCAACCCATGACTGCGCGGCGGGCGTGCACAGCGCGCTCACGCGCATCTTCAGATCCGCTCCGGAAGAGCGCCGCCTTGCGGTCCTGGCGGGCCACCCGGATCTTGCTGGCAAGCTGGCTCAGGCCAGGCGGCTGACGGCGGAATCGACCGCCGAGCAGGCATCTGTCGGACTCGACGCGCTGACCGATGGCGAACGTGCAGCCTTTGCCGAGCTGAACGACGCATACACGGCGAAGTTCGGCTTTCCGTTCATCATCGCCGTTCGGGACAATACCAAATCGTCGATCATGGCAGCCTTCCGGCGCCGGATCGGCAACGACCGCCCCGCCGAGTTCGCCGAAGCCTGCCGCCAGGTCGAGCGGATCGCAGAACTCCGCCTGATCGAGAAAATGGGAAGATGAGCGCGATCATCAGACTCCGGCCGCTGACCGCAGAAGCCTTCGCTCCGTTCGGAGACGTTCTGGACACCAGCGGAGATCCGGACAAGCTGATCAACCAGGGCATGTGCGGCCGATACCACGACCGGGCGAAGCTCGACTTCGCCGACGGCCGGGCGGGGATCAGCCTGTTCAAGGCAAAGCTGCGGTCCTTGCCGATGCGCCTGGACCTCGTCGAGCGTCATCCCGAGGGCAGCCAGGCCTTTCTGCCGCTCGACGACGCGCCGTTTGTCGTCATCGTCGCCCCGGACCTGGAGGGCAAGCCGGGCCTGCCGATCGCGTTCATCACGCATCCCGGGCAGGGCGTGAATTATCACCGGGGAGTGTGGCACGGCGTGCTCGCCCCGATTGCCGGCAACGGTCTCTTCGCCGTTGTCGATCGAATTGGACCGGGCGCCAATCTGGAGGAGCACTGGTTCGATGACCCACCCCAGGTGATCCGTTAGTGATCGGGGGCAGACTACCGCTATGTTGCCAGGCTGTGGCAGGGGAGTAGCCGCGCACTGGTTGTCTTGTGAAACGAGGGAGGAGAGACCCATGGCATCGACCGATGCGATTCACCCGGTAGACGAAGTTCTACCAGCACCCAAGCTCTTCACGCTTGGGCTTCAGCACGTTCTCGTGATGTATGCCGGTGCCGTTGCGGTGCCGCTGATCGTGGGGCGTGCCCTAAAGCTGGAGCCGGCCGATGTGGCGTTCCTAATCTCCGCGGACCTGTTCGTCTGCGGGATCGTCACGCTGATCCAGTCGTTCGGGGCCACCCAGTGGTTCGGCATCAGGCTGCCCGTGATGATGGGCGTGACCTTTGCCGCGGTCGGTCCGATGATCGGTTTTGCCAATGCGCAAGGCGGCCCCGAGGGCGCCCGGGCAATCTTCGGCGCGATCATCGCGGCGGGGATCATCTCGATCCTGATCGCACCCCTCGTCTCCAAGATGCTGCGCTTCTTCCCGCCGGTGGTGACCGGGACGATCATCCTGGTGATCGGCGTCAGTCTCATGCGGATCGGGATCAACTGGATCTTCGGCAACCCCGTTGGTCCGACCGCCCCGCAGGTCATCGACCCGGCCCACGCCGACTGGCTGAAGGCCGTCACCGAGGGTGCCGCCTCTGGCGCGATCACCGGCGTTCCGGAAATCCCGCCGGGGCTGGCGCTGGCTGCCAAGGTGAACAACCCGCTCTATGCGCCGCTCGGCAACATCGCCATCTCGGCCATTGTTCTGACCGCCATCCTTCTGATTGCCAAGTTCGGTCGGGGGTTCGTCGCGAACATCGCCGTTCTGCTCGGCGACATCACCGGCAAGAAGGTGGATCAGCCGATGCTCTCCGCGGGGCTGCGCACCGACGGTCTCGGCACGCTGATCGGCGGCATCTTCAACACCTTCCCCTACACCTCGTTCAGCCAGAACGTCGGTCTTGTCGGCGTGACGGGTATCAAGAGCCGCTTCGTCTGCGTGGCCGGCGGCCTGATCATGATCGTCCTCGGCCTGATGCCAAAGATGGGCGCCCTGGTCGAGTCCGTGCCGACCATGGTGCTGGGCGGCGCCGGCCTCGTGATGTTCGGGATGGTCGCGGCCACCGGCATCCGCATTCTCGCGGGCGTCGACTTTGCCAGGAACCGCAACAACCTGTTCATCGTCGCCGTGTCGGTCGGCTTCGGGATGATCCCGCTGGTCGCCCCGAACTTCAAGATGTGGATGCCCCACGGGATCCACCCGCTCATCGAATCGGGTATCTTGCTCGCCTCGATCGCGGCTGTCCTGCTCAACGCCTTCTTCAACGGTGCACGGGACGCCACGGACGAGATCAAGGCGGCGGCCTCCCTGGCCGATCACTGACACGACCTGTCATCGACGGGCTTGCCAGCCCCCGCGCGTCGCGCGGGGGTTTTTCATGACCGGCCCTGTGGTCGAGAGCCTGCGTCGCTGCAAACGGCACCATGTGGGCCCTTACAGGCGCAGCCGACCGCCTGAAGGCAAAGGCCGCCGATGCAGAAGCATCGACGGCCGGGTCCGGGTTGCGGGCCTGTCGGCCCTTCGATCGGTTCGTTCAGCGGGAGCTTGGCTGATCCGTGCCGGTCAGGGCCGCGGCGACGGAGGCAATGACCGCGACTTCACGATCGGCGATCCTTCCGAAAATCCTCAGCCCGTCCAGCACGAGCACCGCGCTGTCGAAATGCAGCGACAGGGGCAGCAGCCTGGCGGTTGTGGCGGGCCCCGCCGGTCCCGGGTCCGGCAGGGCATATGCCGCAGGGCCGCAGAGCGGACGGTTTCAGCGGTCAGACGTTGATCTCGATTGCCGTGCCGCTCTTCCGGGCAAGATCCACCACGGCGGCGGCGACGGCAAGGTCCTGAAGGCCCACTCCGGTACCGTCGAAGAGCGTGATCTGGTCGGCAGATGCCCGACCCGCATGGGTGCCGTTGATCACCTCGCCAAGCTGCGTGATCTCGCTCTCGCGGATCAGGCCGGCGGCGATCGCATGCTGGGCCTCGCCGATCGAGACCGACTGGGCGATCTCGTCGGTGAAAACCGCCGCCTTGGCCAGGAGGGCCGGGTCCAATTCCTGCTTGCCCCTGGTGTCGGTCCCCATGCAGGCGATGTGGGTGCCGGGGCTCACGTGATCCGTCATCAGGATCGGCTTGAAGGACGAGGCGATCGTGATGATCACATCCGCTTCCCGCATGCCGTTCAGCGGGACCTCCTCGAACGGGATACCGGCCTCGGCCGCCACTTCGGCGAGACCGGGCAGCATTTCCGGATGGAAGTTCCAGCCGATCACCTTCTCGAATCCGCCGCGCTTCAAGGCCGCGCGCAGCTGGAATTTCGCCTGGTGGCCTGCGCCGACCATGCCGATCACCCTGGCATCCTTGCGCGCCAGGTGCTTGATCGACACCGAGGAGGCGGCGGCCGTGCGCAGGGCGGTCAGCAGGTTGCCGCCGACCATCGCCGAAACCATGCCGCTATCGGGATCGAACAGGAAGATCGTGGACTGATGGTTGATCAGTCCGCGCTTTTCCAGGTTGTGGGGCCAGTAGCCGCCGGCTTTCAGACCCAGCGTCAGGCTGGACCGGTCGAAACCGCCCTTGAAGCCATAAAGCGCGTCCTCGTGGCCGATCGCCTCGCGGACGACGGGAAAGTTGTATGCCGCGCCAGAGGCCATGGCGGCGAACACCTGTTCCACCGCGTCAAAGGCGGCCTCGGGGGTCATCAGCTTGGCAATGTCGCGTTCCGGAACGATCAGCATGTTTTCCTCGGCTCGAATCTGGTGGGCCCGCGTGCCAGCACGGCGATTGCTGCACGCGGGCATCCATCCGGCCCTGGTTCGGGCCGGAGCAGACGTCTGGCGTCTCAGTAGGCCTTGCCGCGGGCCGAGACCGGCCAGACGACCTCGACCTTGCCGTTGCGCACGCCGACGTACCAGTCGTGCACGTTGGCGGTGGGATCGCAGTGGCCTGGCACCAGACGCAGCTTCTCGCCGACCTTGAGCACGCCCTTGGGATCTTCGACGACGCCGTGCTCGTCTGAGCACTTGATGTATTTCACGTCGCTGCGCCCGTAGACGACCGGCAGGCCGCTGTCGACCGACTGCGCCTTCAGGCCGGCATCGACGATCGCCTTGTCGGCCTTGGCGTGGCTCATCACCTGGGTCAGGATGAAGAGCGCGTTCTCCCACTCGCCCTGGTCGATGCGCTTGCCGTCCTTGTCGAGGATGCGGCCGTAATCCGCGTCCATGAAGGCATAGGAGCCGCACTGAAGCTCGTTGAATACGCCCGAAGTCGACTCGAAGTAATAGCTGCCGGTGCCGCCGCCCGACACGAGCTCGGGCTCCAGCCCGACCGACTTCAGCGCCTGCACCGCGTCCTTGACCATGCCGATGGCGATATCCAGCTTGGCCTTGCGGTCCTCATACTTGTCCATGTGCTGCATCGCGCCCTGATAGGCCTGGATGCCCCTGAACTTCAGGCCGGGGGAGGCCTCGACCGCGCGCGCGATCGCCACCACGTCCTGCGACGTGGTGACACCGCAGCGTCCGGCGCCGCAATCGATCTCGACGAAGACGCCCAGCTCGGTCCCGTGCTTCTGCGCGGCGGCCGAAAGCTCGGCAACGTTCGACAGGTCATCGACGCAGACGATGATCGACGAGCCCAGCTTGGGCAACTGCGCCAGTCGGTCGATCTTCTTCGGGTCGCGGACCTGGTTCGACACCAGCACATCCTTGATGCCGCCCCGGACGAAGACCTCGGCCTCCGAGACCTTCTGGCAGCAGACGCCGATGGCGCCACCCAGCTTTTCCTGCAGCTTGGCCACATCCACCGACTTGTGCATCTTGCCATGCACGCGATGGCGCATGCCGTGCGCTTTGGCGTAGTCGCCCATCTTCTTGATGTTGCGCTCCAGTGCGTCGAGATCGAGGATCAGGCACGGAGTCTGGATATCCGCCTCGGCCATCCCTGGCACGGCGGGGATGTCATAGCCGACTTCAAGCTTGTCGAAGTTCACGGGCACGTTCATGGCTCAGGCTCCTTGAATCCAGGGCAGCTTGTCGAGATCGACGTTGCCGCCGGTGATGATGATGCCGACCCGCTTATTGCGGAAGGCGTCGGCGTTCTTCAGAACGGTTGCCAGCGGGACGGCGCTGGAGGGTTCCATGACCACGCGCAGATGCTTCCAGATCAGTTTCATCGCGTCGACGATTTCCTGCTCGGAGGCCGTGTAGATCTCGCTGACGTGGTTCTTGACGAAATGCCAGGTCAGGTCCTTCAGCGGCACCAGCAGCCCGTCGGCAATGGTCTTCGGCGCGTCGTCCGCGATGATATGGCCGGCCTTGAAGCTGCGATAGGCGTCATCGGCCTGTTCGGGCTCGGCCGCGATGACCTTGGTTTCCGGCGCCAGCGTCGCGAGCGTCAGGCAGGTGCCCGATATCATCCCGCCGCCGCCGATCGGCGCCACCACCATGTCCAGCCCGTCTGCCTGTTCCATGAACTCGCGCGAGCAGGTGCCCTGCCCGGCGATCACGCGCGGGTCGTTGTAGGGATGCACGAAGTCGCCGCCGGTCGCTTCCTGCACCTTGGCGAAGGTCGCCTCCCGGCTGGTGGTCGAGGGCTCACATTCGGTGATCACCCCGCCGTAGCGGCGGACCGTGTCCTTCTTGGCCTGGGGCGCGGTGCGTGGCATCACCACGTTGCAGGGAATGCCGCGCAGCATCGCCGCGTAGCTGAGGCAGGAGGCATGGTTGCCCGAGGAATGCGTGGCGACGCCCTTCGTCGCCTGCGCGTCCGACAGGCCGAAGACGGCGTTGGTCGCGCCGCGCACCTTGAAGGCGCCGGGTTCCTGGAAGTTCTCGCACTTGAAGAACATCTGCGCGCCGGCCAGTTCGTTCAGGTAGTCCGAGGTACGGACCGGCGTCTGGCGAATATGCGGTTTGATGCGCTCGTGCGCGGCAAGCATGTCGTCATAGGTCGGGATGTACATGTCCTCTTCTCCTCAGGCGGCGATGCCAGGATTGTTGCGATAATAGTCCTGGGCAGCGGCGACTCCCGAGCCGAGTTTCACGTTCAGGCCAAGATCGGCCATGCACATCTCGGCCGTCGCGATGCCGGACAGGGCCAGCACGTCGGTCAGCATTCCGAGATGCCCGATGCGGAACACCTTGCCCGCAACCTCTCCGAGGCCGACCCCGAAGGCGACGCCATACTTCGACGCCGCATGCGACACGATCTGGGTCGCGTTGAAACCTTCGGGCGTGCGAATTGCGCTGATCGTATCGGAATAGACGGCAGGACCGGCAGCGCAGAGTTTCAGGCCCCATGCCTGAACCGCACGACGCACGCCTTCGGCGATCCGGTGATGCCGGGCAAAGACGTTTTCCAGCCCTTCGTCCAGGATCATCTGGGACGACAGCTTGAGCCCGTTCATCAGTCCGACCGGGGGCGTGTACGGGAAGGCGTTGGCAGCGTAGCCCTTGGTCATGTCGGCGATGTCGAAGAAGGTTCGCGGCAGCTTGGCGGTCTTCGACGCCTCGACCGCGCGGTCGGAGAAACCGAGGATCGCCAGGCCGGCGGGCAGCATGAACCCCTTCTGGCTGCCGGTCACGGCCACATCGACACCCCATTCGTCGAAGCGGAAATCCATCGACGCAATCGAGGACACGCCGTCGACGAAGAGCATCGCAGGATGCCTGGCCGCATCCAGCGCGCGGCGCACGGCCGCGATGTCGGATTTCACGCCGGTCGCTGTTTCGTTGTGGGTCGCAAGCACCACCTTGATCCGGTGCCCCTTGTCGGCGGCAAGGATTTCCTCGTAGCGGGTCGCCGGCAGACCCTCACCCCAGGGGGTTTCGACGATCTGGACGTCGAGCCCGTGGCGCTGGCACATGTCGATCCAGCGGTGGCTGAACATGCCGTTGCGCGCCGCCAGCACCCTATCGCCGGGCGAAAGCGTGTTGCTCAGTGCGGTTTCCCAGCCGCCGGTCCCGGTGGACGGGTAGATGAAGACATGCGCCCTTTCCGATTTCAGCACCTTGCGCACATTCTCGAGACACGGGTGCAGGATCTTGGCGAAGGCCGGCGAGCGGTGGTCAATCGTCGGAACATAGCAGGCCTTGCGGACCTCCTCCGGCATGTTCGTGGGCCCGGGGATGAACACGGGGTTCTGATAGCTCATTGTCAGCCTCCTACAATCGTTGCCCGCAGTCTATGCCCGGCGCCCGCACGACGACATTATTTTGAAATCGTGTTTCAGAATTCGATGGATTGGAATAATCCATACTTGTCAGTAACTTATATTTTTCATAGCATGAACCTGTCTTTCAGATTTGCACAGAGACATCTTATGAAAAACCAAGAAGATCGCGGCCTGAGCGCAAGAAGGGCCCGCGGGCGACCAAGGGACTGGAACGACAACTCCGACCAGAACATGATCAAGTCCCTTGATCGGGCCATGAGTGTCTTCGAGTACATCAGCCAGGCCCGGGGCAAGAACCTGTCCTCGATTGCCGACGAACTCGGCCAGTCGCCCGCAACGATCTATCGGATTCTGGTGACGCTGGAGAGCAAGGGGCTGGTCGAGTTCGACGGGGACGCACAGCTCTGGCACATAGGCCCGCGTGCCTTCGTGATTGGCGCGCGGTTCCTGCGTCGGACCAGTCTCGTGGAGCGGGCGCGCCCGATCTTGCGCAAGCTCATGGATACCACCGGCGAGACGGCCAACCTCGGCATCGAAAGGGAGGGATCAGTGCTGTTCGTCAGCCAGGTCGAGACCCATGCGAGCATTCGCGCCTTCTTCCCGCCCGGCACCCTGTCGCCGATGCACGCCTCGGGCATAGGCAAGGCGCTTCTCGCCCAGATGGACCGGGACCGGCAAGCCCGGTACCTGGCGCCTGGTGCACTTCAGGCGTTCACCGCGCGGACCTTCGTCGACCGCCTCGCGCTGGAGGGTGAACTGCAGAAGATCCGCGACCGCGGTTACGCCGTCGACGACGAGGAGCGGACGCTCGGAATGCGGTGCATCGCGGCACCCGTCTTCGACATCAACCGTGAAGCGGTGGCCGGCATCTCGGTCTCGGGACCCACAACCAGGGTGAGTGAGCCCTCGGTCGAGGAGCTGAGCCGCCCGGTGATCGAGGCGGCCCGCCAGTTGTCCCAGGCGATTGGCGGAGCGGCTATTCGGCTGCCAGATTGAACCCCTTGCGGCGCGGATAGGCGACCGAGGTCGGGCGCAACGCCATGTGGCGGTTGACATCCTTGTAGAGCAGGTACCGGAAGGGGCCCGGACCGCCCGCGTAGCACGCCTGCGGGCAGAAGGCCCTCAGCCACATGAAATCGCCCGCCTCGACCTCCACCCAGTCGCTGTTCAGACGGTAGGCGGCCTTGCCCTCGAGGACATAGAGACCATGCTCCATCACATGCGTTTCCAGGAAGGGTATCACGGCGCCGGGCTGGAGCGTGACGATCGTCACGTGCATGTCGTGCCGAAGGTCAAGCGGGTCGACGAAACGCGTCGTCGCCCATTTCCCGCCGGTCTCCGGCATCGCGGCAGGCGTGATGTCGTTTTCGTTCAGGATCAGGACATCGGGCGCGTCGAGGCCATCGATCGCATCGTAAGCCTTGCGGATCCAGTGGAAGCGAAGCACCTCGGACCCGCGATTGTGAAGCGTCCATTGCGTGCCGGACGGCAGATAGGCGTAGCCTCCGGGGGTCAGGCTGTGGTGCTCGCCATTGACGGTCAGCGATGCGGTCCCTTCGACGACGAACAGCACCGCCTCGGCATCCCCGTCGGTCTCTGGCCGGTCGGAGCCGCCTCCAGGCTGGACCTCCATGATGTACTGCGAAAAGGTCTCCGAGAACCCGCTCAGAGGACGCGCGATGACCCAAAGCCGCGTCGCCGCCCAGAACGGCAGATAGCTGGTCACGATATCCCGCATCGTGCCCTTCGGAAGGACCGCGTAGGCTTCGGTGAACACAGCGCGATCGGTCAGCAGCTGGTCTTGCCCTGGGTGGCCACCATGCGGTGCGTAATACTTGTTGTTCATGGATGTCCTCGGTTGCCTCGATCGGGTCCTGCGGCAAACTTAGGCGGGCGGTATGTCAGAGACCACAGCGCTTGAGGTGACATGACTTTTCGTAATTGATTGAAGATCGCGTGAATTAACTTGCGTTCAGGCAATGGGTCGATGTTGCGCGCGCCGTCCGGGCACGAATGGCGAGTTCACGGCCGGATCCGCGATGAGCGCGCGTCCAGTCGAGACGGTGCGTGCGGCGGTCGTTGTTTCGGATGGGGCACCGCTGGCGGGAGACGATGCGATCGCGCAGCCTCGGTTCGACAAGGCGCTTGGCAGCAAGCTTGCCGCCATCCCGATCCTGAACTCGCCCGCATGGCTTGGCCTTGTCCCCGGATTCGAACTCATGCCTCGACCGGATTCGAACTCATGCCTCGACGGCTACGCGGGATGACGCCACTAGCTAGAGCGTCACGACCGGCCCGCCGGCCGCGCGGGCGTCATCCGGATCATGGCTGACCATCAGGACCGGCACGCCGCGGTCCCGCACATGGCCGAAGACAAAGGCCCGTAGGTCTGCGCGCCTGTCCGGGTCAAGCCGCGCGAACGGCTCGTCCAGAAGCAGCGCAAGCGGCTCGGCCAGAAGGGTCCGCATCAGCGCCACCCGTGCCCGCTGCCCGCCGGAAAGGGTCGCCGGATCACGGTCGGCAAAGCCCGCAAGCCCGGCCTGGTCGAGCGCCGCAGCGACTGCGGCCCTGCGTGCCACCCGGCCGCGCACATGCGCCGCCAGGCCGAAGGCGAGGTTGTCCCCGACCGACAGGTGCGGAAAGAGCAGCGCGTCCTGAAAGAGGATGCCGATGCGACGCGCCTCGGCCGGCAGCCGCGTCACGTCGTGCCCGTTCAGGACCACCTGGCCCTCGGCTTCGAAATCCGCTGGAAGATGCCCGCCGATGAAGTTGATCAGCGTCGATTTGCCGACGCCGGACGCGCCCATGATCGTCGTCACCGCGCCCGCGGCTACCGTGAGCGTCACCGGCCGGAAGAGGAGATTGCCTCCTGCCCCCCGCACCGCCACGCTCCGAAGTTCCAGGGTGTTCATGCCAGGTGACCCGACATTGCGCGCCGCCGGCGGTGGAGGGCGGCGGGAAGCGCCATTGCAATTCCATAGGCGGCGAGCGGCAGCGTCGACTGCATCGTCGCATACACGGCCGTCACCCGCCGGTCCGATCCGGAAGCCAGCGTGACCGCCTCGGTCGTCAGGGTACTGACGCGCCCGGCTCCGAGAAAGAGCGTCGGCAGGTATTGCGCGACGGAGACGGCAAAACCGATCGCGGCCGCTGTCAGCACCGGCCGCAGGAGGATCGGCAACTTCACCGCGAGGAGCCGCCGCCACGGCCCGGCGCCAAGCGCCGCGGCGGCGCGGTCCATCCGCCGGTCGAGCGCGCGCCAGGGATCGGAGAGCGCGAGCATGACATAGGGAAAGACGAAGAGCATCTGCCCCCAGATGACGGCCGTCAGACCGCCGGAAAGGCCCAGCCGCAGAAGCACCACGGAGAGCCCGAAAAGAAACGCCGCCTGTGGCACCAGAAGCGGCAGGTAGATGAGCGCCTCTGCCCACCGGGCGCGGCGCATCCCGGCGCGATCCTCGCCTTCGAGCCAGGCGATAGCAAGCGCAAGCGAGAGGGCGGTGGTCGCGACCGCGAGGACCAGGGTCTGTTCAAGCGCGTTTCCCCAACCCGCGCCCGGTCGGGTCCACGCGGCCAGACTCCAGCTCTCGGGAAGGGCCCGGGGAAAGCTCCAGCGCCAGGCGACCGACCAGAGCGCAAGCGAAAGGAGCGTGCCCGCCCCGAGAGCGAGGAGAGCAAGGCCGCCCGCCGCGGCCAGCCGCAGGGCGGGGCTTGCGGGCAAGCCACGGTTGCCGCGCCGAAGGCGGGCGCGTCCGACACAGGCGACCAGACGTTCCGCGCCGATCCAGAGTGCGACGCAACACGCGGCGAGCGCCGCCAGCGCCATCGCGGCCGCCGAAGCGGGCAGGATGAGGCCGGTGTCCGCCGAAAGGAACCAGCGGGTCATCGCGACCGCCAGCGTCGGTGGCGTCGTCGGCCCGAGGATCAGTGCCATGTCCACGACCGAGAGCGCGAAAGACAGCGCCACGAAGACCGGAAGCCGGATCATAGAATAGACCTGCGGCACGATCACCCTTGCCCAAATCGCGCCAGGTGCATAGCCCATCGCCTTCCCCGCCGCGACCTGTGCGCGTACCGGCAGTTGCGTCAGCGCGGAGAGCGTGACGAGAAGGAGGAACGGCACCTCCTTCAGCATGAGGCCAAGGATCAGCGCCACACCGAACCGGTCCTGCACCGTCTCAATGTCCGGGGGCAGCGTCCAGCCGGTGGCCCAGGGGCTGAGGAGTCGGACGACCCAGCCGGACGGGGCAATCAGGAACGCCGTGCCGATGGCCATGGCGGCATGCGGCGCGGCGAGGAACGGGGTCAGCACCTGCGCCATCCGGCCGGCGCGCACCCGTCCATGAACCGCTCCGGCAATCCCCAATGCGAAGGCAAGCGACAGCGCCGTGGAGGCGACACCGGTCCAGAGGGTCAGCGCGACACTCGTCCCCGCGCCGGGCAGGGTCATGAACTCGCGCCATGGCGCCAAGGTCGGCTGCTCTGCCCCGATGGCCGGAAGGAGGCCGAACGCCGCGCGCCCGGTTTCCCAGAGCCCTGCCATGATGGGAAAGACCAGCCCCACCGCGACGAGACCGAGTACAAGGAGCCTCAGCGTGCGCCCCTCGGTCGTCCTCATTCGGTGTAGCGCCGCGCCCATTCCTCGGCGATCCGGGTCATCCAGCCGGGATGGGGTTCGTTCAGGACGCGGCCGAGTTCGGCATTCGATTGAAGCGCGGGCGAGGTGGGAAGGGCGGCGAACGCGGCATTCTCCGCCTCGCCGAGCCTTGCGGGATCGAGCACCGAGTAGCTGCCGAGCACCCTTATGTCCTGCGCGTGCGCCTGAACCTCGGGGTCGAGCAGGAAGTTCGCGACGACCATCGCGCCTTCCTTGTGCGCGGCGTTGAAGGGAATGGCGACAAAGCTCACGTTGCCGATGGAACCGCCCTTCGGCGCATAGCTGCGCACGCTTTCCGGCAGGAGCCCGCGCTCGACCGCTGCCGCCGCTGCCGCCGGGTCGAAGGCCATGGTGAAATCCACCTCGCCGTCGTTCAGCATCTGGTTCTGGACGCTCTCGTTTTCGGGGAATGCCACGCCGCCGCGCCAGAGCGCCGGGCGGAGGGCGTCGTACCAGGCCCAAAGCGGCTCTGTCGCGGCCGAAAACGTCTCTTCCGTCGGCTCCGCCTTGAGCGCGGACGGATCGGGTGCGAGCTCGATCAGCGCCTGTTTCAGGAAGGTCGCGCCCATGAAGTTCGAGACGGCCGGATGGGTGAACCGGCCGGGATGCGCCTCTGCCCAGGCCAGAAGCTCGGTCATCGAGGCGGGAGGAGCCTCGACGCGCGCAGCATCGTAGGTCAGCACGAAGCGGGCGAGCCGCCAGGGGGATTCGTAACCCTCCGTCGGGATCGTGAAGTCGGTAACGGCGGCCGAGCCCTCGGAAAGGTCGAGATACCTTGCGTTGGGCAGGTCGGCCAGGAAGGGCCCATGCAGAAGCCCCTTTTCCTTCATCGACAGGAAGTTTCCGCCGTTGATCCAGATGAGATCGACCGCCCCCCCCTGCGTCCTTCCGGCCGCCTTTTCGGCGATGACGCGGGTCACCGCCTCGGCCGTGTCGGAGAGCTTCACATGGGTGATCGTGACGCCATACCGCGCCTGAATCTCGCTGCCCGCCCAGGCGATGAAGTCGTTCGTGCGCTGATCGCCGCCCCAGGCGTTCCAGTAGACCGTCTGGCCTTTCGCGGCGGCGACGGTCTCGTCCCAGGATCCGGCAAGACCTGGCCCGGCGAGGCCGAGCGTGAGGGCGAGGGTAGGGAGGATCGGAAGACGCATGGATTCTCCTGTCAGCGGTTGGAAAAGGCGACCCAGCCCTGGTGCCAGCGGCTGAGCGTGGTGAGCGCGCAGAGCGCGGCGAAAAGATAGGCGAGAACGGGGAAGGCGGCGGGCCAGAGGCACATTGCGACGAAGAGCCCGATCGTCTCGGCCCCCTCGGTCAGACCGCCGAGGTAGTAGATGCCCTTCGTCGGGTAGTCCGCGGTCTGCAGCCCCCGCTTCGCGGCCACCGAGGCGAAGGCGAGAAAGCTCGACCCGGTGCCGACGAAACTGGCGACGAGGACGGCGGCGGCAAGAGAGTTCGCCGCCGGATCGGCCAGCGCGAAGCCGAGGGGCACCAAAGCGTAGAACGCGAAATCGAGCGCGATGTCGAGGAAGGCGCCCCGATCGGTACTCCCGACCTCGCGCGCGATAGCGCCGTCGAGCCCGTCGGCCAGCCGGTTGGCGAGGACGAGGAGGAGCGCCGTCCCGAAAGCCCCGGCCGTCAGCGCCACGAATGCACTGAGGCCGAGCACGAAACCCGCGAGCGTGGCCTGGTCCGCCGTCACGCCAAGCCGCACCAGCATCCGTGCGGGCGGGGCAAGGAGGGCGCGCTGGGCGGGCAGGAGATGGCGGTCGATCACGGGCTCAACCCCTCCGCCAGGCATGGAAGCGGCCAAGCAGGGCCAGGATCGTCGGGTTCACATGGGCCTTGCGCCACTCGCCGGCGGCGAACTTGTTGGCCTCGGCGAGCGTCGGATAGATGTGGATGGTCGACAGGATCGCGCCCAGCCCTTTGCCGTGCTTCATCGCGAAGACGAACTCGGCCAAGAGGTCGCCCGCATGCGCGCCGACAACCGTCGCGCCGAGGATCGTATCCTTTCCCGGCGGGGTGAGGACCTTGACGAAGCCTGTCGCCGATCCGTCGGCGATGGCGCGGTCGAGATCGTCGACCCCGTAGCGCGTCACCTCGAAGGCAATGCCCTTTTCCTTTGCCTCCGCCTCGGAGAGGCCGACGCGCGCGACCTCCGGGTCGGTAAACGTCGCCCAGGGAATCACGCGATAATCGACTCTGATCCGGCGGAAAACCCCGAAAAGCGCGTTGACCGAGGCGAACCATGCCTGATGCGCCGCGGCATGGGTGAACTGGTAGGGGCCCGCCACGTCGCCCACCGCGTAGATGTTCGGAAAGCGGGTTTCGAGCCACTCGTTCGTCTCGATGACCTTGCCGGCTGGAATGCCGAGTTCCTCGAGCCCGTAGCCCGTCAGTCGCGCCGCGCGGCCGACAGCGATGATGAGGTCGTCGAAGGCGATCCGACGGTGCGCACCGTTCACCTCGACCTCGATCCATTTCTCGCCACCGGTCACGCCGCAGGCAACGGCCCGGTGCCCGGTGAAGATCGCCACGCCGTCGGCCTCGAGCGCGGCACGGACGGCATCGGCCGCGTCGTCGTCCTCGCGCACCAAGAGGCGCGGCAGCATCTCGATCTGCGTCACCTCGGACCCGAGCCTGGCAAAGCTCTGCGCGAGTTCGCAGCCGATCGGCCCGCCACCCAGAACGACGAGCCGTCGCGGGGCGCGATCGCGCCGGGCCATCTCGTCCCAGAGCGTATCCGAGGTCAGATAGCCCACGGTTTCGAGGCCCGGCAGGGGCGGGACGAAGGGTGAGGCGCCGGTGGCGAGAATGATCGCGCGGCTGGTCAGGCGGTGCCGCTGGCCATCCGCGGCGGCAATCTCGACTGTCCAGGGATCGACAAGCCGCGCGTGGCCCTTGATGACCTCGGCACCGAGCCTCTCGTAGCGTTCTGCCGAATCATGGGGTTCGATGGCGGCAATCACGTCCTGAATTCGCGCGAAGACTCTCCGGAACGAAACGCCGGGCTCGACAGGGTCGATCCCGTAACGGTCGGCGTGCCGCATCTGGTGGGCGATCTTGGCGGACCGGATCAGCGCCTTCGACGGCACGCAGCCGTAGTTCAGGCAATCGCCCCCCATCCTCCCCGCCTCGACGATGGTGACCTTCGCCTTCACGGCCGCCGCGATATAGGTCGAGACGAGCCCCGCCGAACCCGCGCCGATTACGATGAGGTTCCGGTCGAACATGGCGGGCCGGCGATAGCCGGCGTAGGCCTTCCGCCGCCGGATGAACCCGTCGGCCCATTTCGCGGCCCAGGGAAAGAGGCCGAGGAGCGCGAACGAAAGCAGCATCGGGCCCGAGACGATCCCGGAAACGCCCTCGAGTTCGCCGAGCCGCGTGCCCGCATTCACGTAGACCGCCGTGCCTGCAAGCATGCCGATCTGGCTCACGAGGTAGAAGGTGACTGCGGGGATCGGCGTCAGCCCCATCAGGAGGTTCACGGCGAAGAACGGCACGACGGGGATCAGCCGCAAGGTGAAGAGATAGGCGGCGCCATCGCGTGCGATCCCGTCGTCGATTGCCCGAAGGCGGTCGCCGAACCGGTCATGCACCCAGTCCCGAAGCAGGTAGCGCGATGTCAGGAACGCAAGCGTGGCTCCGAGGGTCGATGCGAAGGACACCAGGACGAGCGCCGTTCCGAACCCGAACAGGGCCCCCGCCGCCAGCGTCATCCAGACCGCGAATGGCAGCGACAGAGCGGTCACGACGACATAGGCCGCGAAGAACCCGGCCGCCACGGCCAGGGGCCGTTCCATGTGCCAGGCGCGCAAATCCTCCGTCCGCGCGCCGAGCGACTCGAGGTCCGATGGATACCGGCCGGTGACCGCGACGAGCGTCAAGATCGCCAGGACGAGTCCGGCAAAGAGCAGCGGCTTCCGCATCCGTCACGTTCCTCCCTGCCCGACGGATCCGGGAGCCGCGAGAACGCGCGGCAACTTCCGGCGGCCGGACTGCCCGCCGTTTGTGCACTGAACGCGCAGGATCGGCCAAGTGCATTACAGGAATGTCCGTTTCTCGTGATGCGCCGTGAAGGGCACAAGCGGGAAGGGCGCCCGTTGCGGGGCGCCCTTCGCGGGTCACCGGGTGTTGCAGGAAACGGCGGCCCGCAGCCTGGCGGCCCGCATGCAACGCCGACGTGGACGGTCTACTGCTGGATCGATTCCAGATACATCGCCAGCGACAGCACGCGACCGCGAACCTCCAGCACCGACCCGTAGGGATTGTCCGGGCCTGCCTCGGTCGAGGCAAAGACGCGGCCGAAGACGGGCATGGCGCCGCCATGCCCGCGGACGCCCGTGCGCCCGTCGATGACATGGATCACCTTCAGCATCGGGAACTCGCCGTCATTGCCCTGCGACATGAGCGTCAGGTTCGGCGAGGGAATGGTGATCAGGTTGGCCATGTCGCCGTCGCCCTTGCCGCTCGCCCCGTGACAGGCGGCACAATAGTCCGCATAGAGCCCCGCCCCGACATCGGCATCCTGCGCCGACGCCATGCCCCCTGCCGCAAGCCCGAAGACCGCGCAGGCGGCGAATAGTTTCGTGAAGTCCATCAGTGCCTCCATCCCGTGAATGCGTCTCCGCGGGAGAAGAGTAGCCTGCACCGGTACCGGCCGGACTGATCCGGATCACTCGCGGCCGATCAGGCCAGAAGCATGCGGCCGTCGTGTCCGCGTATGGCGGCGTCGACGATCCGGCCCTCGGCCTGGTCGGTCGCGAAGGCGACTTCGGTGAAGGTCTCGGTACGCCCCATGCGGGGGCTTTCGGTCAGCACGCGGTGGACACGGCCAACCTCCGCGGCCAGATGCCGGTTCAGGGCGGCCTCGCCCTCCGCCCGGAGCCGCGCCGCGCGCTCGCGGATGGCGGGGCCCCTGACCTGCGGCATCCGCGCCGCCGGCGTGCCCTTGCGGGGGCTGAACGGAAAGACATGCAGGAACGTCAGGCCGCACTCGGCCACCAGCCTCAGCGAGTTCTCGAACATCGCCTCGGTCTCGGTCGGGAACCCGGCAATGATGTCGGCGCCGAAGACCATTCCCGGCCTGAGCCGACGCGCCTCGTCGCAGAACCGGATGGCGTCGTCCCTCAGGTGCCGCCGCTTCATGCGCTTCAGGATCAGGTCGTCGCCGTGCTGGAGCGACAGGTGCAGATGCGGCATCAGCCGTGGCTCGGTGGCGACGGCCTGCATCAGGTTCTCGTCGGCCTCGATCGAGTCGATCGACGAGATGCGAAGCCGGGCGAGGTCGGGCACGAGACGCAGGATGCGCATGACGAGATCGCCGAGTCGCGGGGCGCCGGGCAGGTCGCTACCCCAGGAGGTCAGGTCAACGCCCGTCAGCACGACCTCGAGGAACCCGCGATCCACCAGCCGCTTGATCTGGTCCACCACGACCCCCGCCGGGACCGAGCGGGAGTTGCCCCGGCCGAAGGGGATGATGCAGAAGGTGCAGCGGTGATCGCATCCGTTCTGGACCTGCACGTAGGCTCTGTGCCGGCCGAATCCGTCGATGAGATGCCCCGCCGTCTCCCTCACCGACATGATGTTGTCGACCATGACGCGCTCGGTATCGCCGATCAGGTCGGAAGCCGTGAGCGCCCTCCAGGTCTCCGCCTTCATCTTTTCGGCATTGCCGACGACACGCGTCACTTCGGGCATGGCGGCGAAGGTCTCGGGCTCCACCTGGGCGGCGCAGCCGGTGACGATGAGGGGCGCGTCAGGATGTTCGCGCCTGAGGCGGCGGATCTCCTGCTTGGCCTTGCGCACGGCCTCGGCCGTGACGGCGCAGGTATTCACCACGACCGCGCCCTCGAGCCCGGCGGCGGCGGCGAGTTCCTTCATCGCCTCCGTCTCGTAGGCATTGAGACGGCAGCCGAGGGTCGAGAAGACGGGTGCGCTCATGCGTGTTCGGCGAGGAAGGCGGGCGTCAGCACCGCGTCGAACACATGCGCCGTGGGTCCGGCCATCCAGACCCCGTCCACCTGCCAGTCGATCTCCAGCCTGCCGCCGTCAAGGTCGAGCTTCACCCGCCGGCCGGTCAGGCCGCGCAGATGCGCGGCGACGGCGGTTGCGCAGGCGCCCGATCCGCAGGCGAGCGTGATGCCCGTGCCCCGCTCCCAGACCCGCATCCTGAGCCGGTCGGGGCCGGTGACGCTCGCGAATTCGACGTTGGTTGCCTTGGGAAACAGCGGGTGATGCTCCACCGCGGCGCCCTCGCGCGCCAGATCGACGGCCTCGGCGTCGGGGACGAAGAAGACGCAGTGCGGGTTGCCCATGCCGACCGACGCCGGATCGCCCGGCAGGGGCAGATGCATCAGGTCCGCTTCCTCGGCGAGCGGCACGCCGCGCCAATCGAGGATCGGATCGCCCATGTTGACGCTGACGAGCCCGTCCGCCCGTCGCACCGCCGCAAGCGTCCCGCGCTCGGTCGTGAAGGTCACTTCGTCGCGCCCGAGCACGGCCATCATGTAGTCCGCCACGCAGCGCGAGGCATTGCCGCAGGCCCCCGCCCGGCTGCCGTCGGCGTTCCAGAAGTCGAGCGCGTAGTCGGCGCCCTCTGCCGCGCGGATCTCGGCGAGCTGGTCAAAGCCCACGCCGCGGTGCCGGTCCCCGAGCGCGGCCGCGAGCCGGGCATGGGTTACAGGCTCCCGCCCCCGTGAATCGATGACCACGAAGTCGTTGCCCGCACCGTGCATCTTCATGAACGGCAGGCCTGCGGAGGGGCGCGCGTCCTTCATGCGGCGCCATATACGCGCGGTCCGGGGAATTTGCCAGTGGCGCCTGCTTTTGCACTTGACCGGCCCGGGCCGCGTTCATAAAGAGGCGCCCTGTGATGGGCCCGTAGCTCAGTTGGTAGAGCAACTGACTTTTAATCAGTGGGTCACAGGTTCGAATCCTGTCGGGCTCACCACTGAAATCTCCAAGGAAATCAAGAGTTTGGCTGAGGCGGAGCGCTCACGAGCGACCGCATTTCGGTCGATTTTTGCAACGTTTTTGCAACGAGCGTTTAAACGCGCGGCGGATTCGTGCGCCCTCGCCCCATTCACGCCCTGATCGACTGCCACGTTCAAACACGAGGCAGAATCAGGAGGTTACATGGGCGCGCTCAAGAAAGGCCCGACGTTCGACGAATATCGTGCGCACGTCGGAAAGAAGTATTTCGATCAGTTCGTTGGACCGCAGCCCGTCGACCTATTCGACTACTCGGTGCGGTATTGGACGCCCCCGAAGGCCATGCGCTACTGGGCGTTCCTGATCCCGAAAGATGACGGGTCGATGGACTGCCCCCTGCGCGTCAACGACGACGGCTTCGTCTACGTGCGCCACTTGCGCATACGAGACGGGCACGTCGAACAATATTGGCGCATCCTGTTCGAACTGCTCGAGGAAGAGCCGAACTTCGACCGCATGTTCACGCGCTATCAACACTTCGTCGTGGATCGCGCTGACAAGTGGCGCGCGCAGTACGAGCGCCGCTTGAAGAAGCGCGACGAAATGCGAGACGACGTGCAGCGCACGCAAACGTCGCTCAAGCAGATGACGCGTGCAGACCGGAGATCTGCGGATGTTTGAAGTTCTACATTCCGCCATGCAGAAGGGCCGCGTCGAGTTCATCGACGATGCCTTTTTCACGTTCACAGACAACGGCGATCACGTCAGCAGCACCGCGTTCTTCTCGCTCAACGACGCCGCGACCCTGAACCTGATGGCGCACCTTGAGCGCATCGCGGACGGGCGGCGCGTGAAGATCAGTCTACACGAAACCGCGCCCGAGATCGCTGTGCTGGCGTCGCGTGGATATGCGCAGACCGGCGCGAAAGGTGCGCTGCAATATTGGGAGAGGGCCGATGCTTCTGGCAATGCGTGAAGCCGCCGACAAGGGGTGGTTGTTCATCGTCGACGGCGGCCTGTGCGAATTTCGCCTGCGCCTCGACAAGCAGATCACGATCTACACCATCGTGTCGGCGAAACCGGGCGTCGGCTCGCAACTGCTCGAACGCCTGTTCGAATACGGGTGCGAGCACGAGGCGACGTTCGTCCAAGCCAAGTGCCCCGCCGACCTTCCGTCCAACGCGTGGTACGAGAAGAAAGGCTTCGACCTGTTCGATGTCGAGCACACGAAGCGGTCGGGCCGCAAACTGAACGTGTGGCGCTTGTCTCTTGCGGAGCGCCAGTCTGGATGGTCTCCCTCGCTCAACGAAATGGACCGTCGAAGACTTAGCAAGCGACCTGAATCCCGTTCCTTCAGCCATGTTTTGGCGGGAGAATCACCCGTCTGAGCCACCGATTCTGGGCTCTTAGCGAGCAAAACACAGTGTAATTTACGACCTATTTTACGCACTCTCGCGGATTCTATGAGCTGCATCCTACTCATTTTGCGGCCATCGTCTGCACCGCTGCACCATACATTTTCCCAACAACGACGGAACCTTGCATCAAATTATGGGGTGATAAGTGCGCGCTACAACGGGCGGTTTGTCGTCTAAATTACTGCCCACATCTTGACTACGAAGCGCAATTTCCGCAGACTTTGGCGAAACAGCATGCCAAAGGAGTCCAAGAGATGTCCAACGCCGCCCTCAAGGTTGCTGACGGAAGTTCCAATGCCGCCGACGCGTCCAAGCGCGACAAGTTCGTCAAATTTGCTGAGAGCCGGACTGTGAACGCCATCAAGGCCATTCGGATCATCGGAAAGCTGGGCAACCGCAACGCCTACGAGTACGACGATGCCGACGTGCGGAAGATCGTGAAGGCGTTGACCGATGAGATCGAAGCCCTGAAAAATCGCATGAAGACCACCAAATCTTCAGATGGCGTAGATTTTAAACTCTAAATTACCCCAGAAACTGGATCATCCCTTATGAGTGACAACCGAAAGTTTTGCACTGATTTGTTGCGCGCCGACAGCGAGGGCGAGATAATCACGCTCCTTAAAAAGCATGGCTATTGGGATAAACCAGCACTCTGGCGTCACTACGGGGATGTTGAGAACAATTGGGGCCAAAGTGGCAATCAACAAAGCTTGGCCGAAGCGGCGCTGGCGGAAAAGATTGTCAATTCCGTCGACGCGCGACTGATTAACGAATGTCGAATGCGCGGCATTGATCCGGCAGGCGCAGAAGCGCCGCCCACGATCCGAGCTGCCGTCGCCCGCTTTTTTGAGAACAGCACAGGTGAGAAGATCGCGACTGGCGGTTACATCGAAGATTGGGGCGCACAGAAGACACGCGAAATAGCGGATGGCATTACTCTGACGGCTACAGGTATACGCCCTGAAGGCCTCAATATCACTATCTCGGATTGCGGTGAGGGCCAAAGCCCTGACAAACTCCCTGATACCATTCTGTCACTCTCAAAGAGCAATAAGCAGTACATTCCCTTCGTTCAGGGTCAGTTCAACCAGGGTGGCACTGGTGCACTTCGTTTCTGTGGCAAGAACAACCTCCAACTCGTAATTTCTAAACGTAATCCGGCATTCTTGGATGAGCACGCATCTCCACGTGATCATGAGTGGTGTTTTACAATTGTGCGCCGTGAATTCCCGAGCGGCGAGCATGGTGCGCCAAAGAATTCTGTTTACACCTATCTTGCTCCTGTCGGAGTGGGTGAGAGTACACCTGAACGCCATGGCGGCGTTCTATCTTTTAGCGCTGACAGCTTTGGCATCTATCCCGATGACGAAAGTCCATATGGCCGTGAGGCAACTTATGGAACGGCGATCAAGATGTTTGACTACAACTTCCTCGGTGAACGCTCGAACATCTTGCGCGGCAAGAGTCTTTTGAGCCGTTTAGACCTTCTCTTGCCCGAGATTGCTCTCCCAGTGCGCTTCTACGAATACCGCACCAACAAAGCTGGAAAGTATCTAGACGTCGGAAGTCGCCGCACGACCGTCTCTGGACTACTTCGCAGGATCAAGGACAGCGACAACGTGGAAGCCGGATTTCCGGTTCGCATTCCTTTCCAACCCGGGGGCGAAAAGCTCATCGCCAATGTCTTCGCGTTCGTTCAGGCAGGGTCAACGAAGGAAGACCCCGACGACGATGATAATGACGAAGATACGCCAATTAGTGCTAAGAAGCTTGGCGGGGTACGCGGCTATCGAAAACGTGAAGGTATCGTATTCCTCCGTAACGGCCAAACCCAGGGAAGCTTGCCAAAAGACTTCTTCCGCCGCGATGCAGTGAAGATGAAGCCGTTGGCAGATGATCTTTTGGTATTCGTTGAGTGTGATGATCTATCTAACATCACGCGTGAGGATTTGTTTATGCCGAGTCGGGACCGACTCGCTGACAACGAATTCAAGCATGAGCTTGTGGACTCGCTCGAGAAGGCAATCCGCGACTGCCACGAGCTAAAAGAGCTCCGCAACAAGCGCCAGCAGGAGCGTATGCAGGAGCGTCTTCAGAATGATCAGCCGCTTACGGATGTTCTGCAATCCTTGATCAAGAGTTCGCCTAACTTGACAACGCTTTTGAAGCTAGGGCAGCGCATATCGGCCCCATTCAAGACCGTGGCCACAGGCAGCGATCCCAAAGAGGATTTCAAAGGCGAGGTCTATCCCACCTTCTTCAAGAACAAAGGTGTCGAGTACGGTCAGACCCAGAGCAGATCTTGTCCGATCAATAACCGCATGCGCCTGACATTCGAGACAGACGCCCGCAATGACTATTTCACACGTGCAGCGGATCGTGGCTCATTCGATCTCACGTGGAAGGATGGCGATGGCGCGGAGTTCAAGGCTAGCCCCGTCGGTCCAAACCTGAAGAATGGCATTGCGACCGTCATGGTAGATTTGCCGAGCGGAGCCGCTGTCGGCGACGACATTGAATTCATAGCGCGCACAGACGACGTTCACCGGCTCTTTGAAAATCACATCAAGGTAAAGATCCAGCCTAAGGCCGAAAAACACTCGGGCGGCGGCGGTGATAGACAACCACCAAAAGACAAAGACGGCGCAGAGCGTGAAAGACCCAGTGAGTTGGAATCGCCCAATATTAAGCGCGTCTATCGCGATGATTGGGATATCGAAGGCTTTGATGAATTCACGGCAATGAAGATTGAGTCTCTTGGCTATTCCAAGGATGAAACTTCGGAGTTCTATGAGTTCAAGGTCAACATGGACAACATGCCTTTGGAGAGTGAAGCCAAACTAAAGCGGCTTTCGAAGGAATCTACCGCTCTGCTGCGTGAACAGTTCATGTATGCAAATGTTCTAATTGGCCTGTCCATGATCTTGGAAGATAAGCGGGTCAAAAGGCTTGAGACTAGCGGCGACGACGCGCCAGTAGAGACCATTGAAGATCGGGTAGAGCGCACATGCCGCGCCTTAGCGCCATTTGTTCCGGCGCTGATCTCTCTTGGATCAAGCGATTTGGAAGTTGATGATGCGGTCGAAGGGCTGGAAGAAAGCGCCTAGGGGCCGGCCTTCTTGTGCACCAGAACAACTTCACGTGCGCCAGGCGCATGCGATTTCTGATGGGCATGCCAGCGGCGGCTAGGCACATCACGCCACAACCGCCCATCATCATCTTCGAGCGGCGCATCCCAAGGGCGATGCTCTTCCAAGCCGCACTCTTCCATCACTTCGAGGTATTTCGGGAGCTGCCAATCAGGCTTAGAGAAGGCTACCATCTGCACTATAGTGGTCTCTCGTCCCGCCATGGCTGCCACGGAGTCAAACGTAGCTTTGAGATTGTCGAAATATGATTGAAGATTAGGATTCTTTCGATCTCCGAGCGTGTAGTAGCTCGATCCGGCTCCGTCGAGTTTGCCTGCGATCCAAAACGGCGCCGGCGCTTCCTTTCTGCCATCGACCTGCCAACGATGATAGAGCACATGGATGCCGGGATACGGGGGCGACGTAACGATTAACTTCGGGGGGCAAACCTGAGCGACGAGCTCTTCTTTTTCTGCTCCTGCCGTCGTTCTGTTGAGACTAATTGCCTTAGGCGGGTGTGCCAGTTCGAGCCCATGTATCTGCTCACGAAACTCAAGAGCTGCGTCCAGCATGAGCCCAGCTTGCTTGTGCATGTAGGATTTGAAGGCTTTGACCGACGGTCGGGTCTTGCGAGAGTCCAGCGCCCATTGAGCCGTCCTAAGGACCACGCAACGCGCGAGCACATGGGCTTGCCTGCGGTGCAGCTTCTCAGCAGCGGACAGAGCTTGCTCAATGGCTTTGCGCAGTCGCCAGAACTCCGGGCCGTCCAAATTGCGATAGTAGCCGGCATCGGCGTATTCGTCGTGGCGCTCGCTGGGTGCGTGCATGTTGATAGTCGTGTCAATGCGCTCCATCCAGCACGCGAAGGCACTCACGTCCCGATCATCCAAGACCTGCGTCTTGGCCTCGCAAAGGAACGATGAAAGTGAACTGATATCAATGCCAAGAGCATTGCGTCCCATGGCCATGGCTTCGACCAGCGTGGTACCTCCACCCGCGAACGGGTCCACAACCCAATCCCCGGGGCGGGTGAACGTCTCTATCGCGCTCCGGACAAAGGTGGGTGAGAAACGCGCCGGATAGCGATAGAACTCATGGGTGAGACCTTTCACACGCTTCTGGTCACGCGCGGCGTCAACAAGGCGTTGTGCTGGACTGCGTTCGATATCCAAATTCGCGCTAAGATCGTCCATATTGACTGCCCGCATGATGCAGGCGATCCCTGCTATTATTTAAGTATATGAATCGAAACACATAATCTGCGCAAGGGCCTTGTCTAAGGTCTTGAAACTACCTGGCTATTCCTGGCCGGCAAAAAATTCGGCCCCGGAGACTGATTCGTATCGAGAGCTTTCCCGTGCCCTTCGGAGCACCTGATCGCGATAGAAATTCAATGCCATCCGCGCAACTGCGCCTGACTGATGATGCTGCGCGGTTTCAGGTACTGCGACGCGAACATGGCGACGATGAGCGCAATCCCGAGGTCGCCGTGACCGGCGGTCGAGCGCGATTGCGTGATGATCTGATTGCCCGCGGCGGTGGTCATCGTCGTGAACGATGCAAGGTCCGCCTCGATGTCTGGGCGCAGGGCGAGATCGGGCGCGAACTTCACGTCGCCGCTCGCGAACAGGACGGCGGCGTTCTCGATCATGAACGTCTTGCCCGCGTTCACGTAGCGCCCACCGCCCGACGACGCCTTGCGCCATTCCTGCCCACCCGTCATCTGGATGGCCCAGTGCGGGACGTTCTGGGAGAACAGCATGTCCGACACGACGCGACCGATGCTCGTGCCGTCGATGGCGAGGTCCGACTTGCCGCCGAACGGGTGCGCGTTCTTGAGGCGGATCAGGTGCTCGACCACGTCGACGTAGGACACGCCGCGAAAGCGGTCGGCGTAAACGACAGTACGATTGCGCGGGCCGACGATCACCTTGCCGTCGTCGACGATGGGCAGCGCCTCATCCTTCAATGCGACCACGGCGCTGTAGTCGTTCGCCTGCCCGAGGTCCGCTGCAATCATAAACCGCTGATACCCCGTCACGCGCGGGATGGCGGGATCGCCGTCCGTTTCGTTCACCACTTGCCCGTTCGGGCGGTAGACGAGGTTCAGGGTCGGTTCGTCGTTGTGCGTGGCCATCAGAATTTCGGCACGATGGCCGCCTCCGTTTTCGATGTTGCGGCCTCGATCACGCTCAGATCGAAGTATGCCTGTCCGTCGGCGATGAACTCGCACTCCACCTCCTGACGGAATTTCGTTTGCGACAGTTGCGTGCGCAGGCGTTCGACCTTCGCCGCCATGCGCGGAATCTGCGTCCCGCGCACCGTGAGCAGGCGCAGGGCGTCCGACGGCTTCGTGTCGAGGAACAGGCGCGCGAAGAAGTTGTTCTTCCCGGCGGGCGTCGACGCGTAGAACACCTGCCCGCCGTCTTTCAGCATCGGCAGGACGGCGGTAATCACCTCCTCGTCGTTGGTCAGGTAGGCGCACTCGTCGACGAGCAGTTGATCCGCCGTGAAGCCGCGAATGGTCGCGCCCGACGCAGGCACGGCGATGAAACGCCCGCCTGTGTTCGTCTCGATCTCGGTCATCGTCGACCGCTCGACCGTCATGGTGGTGCCGCGCAGATACGTCGCGACCTTGCGCGTGATCTCCCGCGTCTGACGTTCAGCGGGCGCAAGGCAGATCGTCACCTCGCCGCGTTCGAGCGCCATCACGCCGCGCGTCGCCAGCACGCACGATTTGCCAGCCTGCCGACAGATGCGCATCGCCGTCGCACCACCGGGCACGTCGCTCAGGATCGCTTGGCGCTGCCACTCATCCGCCGTCGCCGCGCGCCCGAGTTCGAGCGACAGGAAGTGCTCGAACTGCGCCACAGGGTCGAGGCGGCGTTCGAGGTCGGTCAGCCATGTGTCGAGGGCGTCGAACGGCATCACGTATTCCAGAAGAAGGGCGGGACGGCGCCGTGCGGCGTATCGCGCAGCGCCTCAACGTCGCGGGCGTGCCGCTTCATCTCGTTCGCTTCGAATTGACGCTGCTGCGCGCGTTCGCGGAAACGACGCTGCACGCGTTCGCGGTCGTATGCACGACGCGCCTCGACGCGCTCACGTTCGCGGTCGGCGATGAACTGGTCGATCTCCTGCTCGGTGACAGGACGGTTCGGATCGTTCGTCACAGCGGCACCTCATGTCGTGCGACGGACAGGCGGCGCTCGCGCATCAGGCGCAGGAGCGGTTCGCGCGCTTGCGGAACCTCATCGCACAACGCTTCGAGGATGCCTTTCAATTCGATCCACTCGCGGGAGTCGTTCAGGGAGATGTCGAGTTTGATCTGCTGCGCGAGCTTGCCTTGCATCGTCGCGATGTCGCGCAGGACCTTGCGCAGGCCTTCCATCGCCGCGAGGGCGAAGGCGTCGTCGTTGCGCTGTTCCGCCTTTTCGATGAGCGCCTCGACGCGGGATGCGAGCTTGTCGTAGGTGCGCGCGATGTCCTTGCGCTCCTCGTTTACCTCGCGCACGTCGTCGGGCAGGGTTTCGCGACGATGCTGTGCCAGCACCGCGACGCGCTCGTGCTCGGGGATGCGTTTCGAGAACCGCAGGACGGTGTGCGGCGTGACGCCGTACTCCTTCGCCAGTTGCACCTTCGTCTTCGTGTCGAGGACGATGTGCTTGACCAGTTCAGAGCGGCGCGGGTGGTATTCGAGCGTGCCCTTGCGTCCCGGCTGCGCGGGCAGTTTCGCCTTAGGCTTGACCGCCATCGGATTTCTCCATCAGCGCGAGCTTCGTCTGCATGTGAGACGGCAAGTCATCCGTCGTCGACCATTGCTGCACCGTGAAACCTTCGGCGCGCAGACGCTGATATGCGCGCGGGTCCGATTGCATCGCATCGCGGCGCATGTAGGCGACGCGCTCGTGATCGTCGCGAACCAGCGTCGTGCGCAGGGTGGTGTCGATGTCGCCGCGCCCGTGGCGGTGCTGATCTTGATGGGCCGACACGTCCACGATGCTGAGCGTCTTGCCCGCGCGTTCGGCGGCGAGTTTCGCGGCACGGTACTTTTGCGGATCGCGCGCATCGGCGCGCGTGATCTCGTGCGCGCCTTTCACGCCTTTGGGATACCAGTTCCCATCGTCGGCCTTCTCGAAGCCCATCGACTCCAGGTCGGCGATCTGTTCGGGCGTCATCTTCGACTGCGCGGCGTCGAGGGCGCGTTTGGCGTCCTTCTTCTCGTCGAGGATCTTCGTGTTGAACTCGTGCAGGTCGTCGAGGCGCTTGTCCTGCGCCGTGACCTTCTCGGTCAACGTCTGCATCTGTTTCAGGATGGCGGCGAGGGCCGCATCGGTCGGGGTCGTCAATTCGGTGTCTCCAAAAGCAAAGGCGACGCTCGATGCGCCGCCCCTGCCCGTTTTGCGTTTTGGAGGACAGAATGACGCACCGCGAGTCTGTGCTTTGGACGGTAATTCAGCGCGATGCGGCTGACCTCAGCGGAAGCAGGTCCTCGGTGCGGCAGTATTGGGTGCGCTTGTCGCGCGCGGGGCGACCGAGCGACGACACGACGCCTTCCTCGATCAGTTGGCGAACAGCGTGCCTGCATTGCCCGCGACCGATGGGCAGGCGTTCGCACAACCACGCCAGGTCGAAGTCATGATCGGGCAGGATCGCGCGGACGGCGTTCACGCGAATCTCGGTCGGCGTGAAACGACGCACTACATCGAGCGCCTGCTTGGGTTCGGGTGCGACGGGGATCAGGTGATCGGGGATCAACGCACGCACGCGCGGCATCACCGCGTCGTCGTCGAGGCCAATGAGCGACAGGAGGAGGCGTCGATGCCGCGCCCATTCGCCGTTGCGCGAGGACCAGAACGACACGGCCTCGGATCGGATGTCTTCGTGCTCGGACGACAGGTCGTGGAACGCCAGAAGCAGGACCTCGATGATGAGGACCTGCTCCGGCGTCGATGCGACATGCGCGAACAGGCTCGGGTCGGCCTGCATCACCATGGCGCACCGTCGACGTAATCGCCGCGCGTGACGTGATGCACATTGCGCGGGATCAGGTATTGCGCGACGCGCTGCTCTTGGACCTCGGGCAGGTAGCGATAGATGACGAACACGCCGCGCGTGTCGTGTTCCCACGCCGCCTCCACGTTGCACCCACGGTCGTTGAGCGTCTGCGTCGTCAGGGGCAGGACGCGCCACGCCACGGTCAGAACGCCGTGAGCTGGTCGGCGGTGTGCATGATGTGCTGCCACGCGATGTCGAAGCGTCCGAGCTTCGTGCGCACCTCGATGCCGTTCGGCAGCAGGACGACGCTGTAGGTGTCGCGATGGATGTCGTCGACCGTGTCGTGGACGAGCGTGGTCGCGATGTCTTCGCCAAGCAGGTGGGCGTCGTCGACCTCGAGGCGCGTTGTGGTGTTCATGTGGGTGTTGATCAGCGTCGCCTTGCCGGCGTCGTTGATCGTGGCGGTGATGTTCATCGTCGTGTCCTCGTGTGGTGATGCGCGCGCCGTGATGTAGGGTCGCCTTCGTTTGCCCGCGTTGTGCGACGGCTGAGCGGCGGCGCGCGCTTGCCCAGCCACGATCAGGCGTAGCGGGTGCGGCACGGCTGCCTAGGCGCAGAACAAGGTCTTCCGACGTTCACGGCACACGGATTCCGACACATGCGCAGAGACGCGCGGAGAGCGTCGGAGACGACGGTGCGCGGTGGCCGCTATGTCGACGCACAGAGCGTCGGTGTCCGCGGCGCTCCGCGAGCACGCTGAGCGCGCTGATGCAGAACTCGGCGTATTCGCGGCGATGGGCTCAGAGCACGTGGTCGATATGATACGTCAACAAGGCTGACATTATCATGCGATGTGGCGTTCGTGCTGTTGCAAAAGCCGTTGCAAAATCGCGATCAGGATTCGGATAAACTCAATGGAGCTTGGTGTTTCTTGCGGTTAACCGACTGAATAAATATCAGTCGACGACGGTCTCTGACGCAGGACCTCGGATGGCGCGCAGTCAGGGTGGCTTGCCTCACGACGCAGAAGCACGCTCGGCTCTATAGATCATAGGCAGAATTGAGGTGAATATTATTGTTGACGATCACGAACTATCACAGTCATCGCAAATCTCCTGGTCATTGCGGCACGCCGATCATCCTGAACACACGAGACACACGTCTTGCAACACAAGCGCGTCATTCGGGTGAATTTGTCTGATGATTGTTTGCAACAATAATATTCACCTCAATTTCCCCTATGATCAATATAGGCGCGTGCCGCGTGTGCTGTCTGCCGACAGCGATCCCGCACCCCGATCCTGCGTACATGGGAATAAGCGCCTTATACCTGCATCAGCAGTCGAAGCACACGCGGCACAGGCGCTATCGTCGTCTTGTCAGAAATTCATAACCAACGGAAAGGAAGCCCACGATGCCGCAACACCTCATCGACCTCGCCGAACAGCGGGCACGCGCATGGTTCCGGAATGGTCTGTCCGTGACGCTGATCAACGACGATCTCGTCTCGCGCGTCCCGCCCGCCGAACGCCGTCGGATCGTCAATAGCCTCGATGCAGGATATTTTGATCGGCTTCGCGCCTCGCTTCGTGACGACCTTCAGGCGGCGTAATCTCGACGATCAACTCGACCATCTCGCGACGGGCGGCATCAATGGCGTCCGTCGCTTTCGTCTCGCTGAACCCGTTCACGCCCTGCGTCCCGGTGCGATACATGGTCAGAGCGGCCTTCTCGCGACTCCGTGCCGCTTCCCAACGCTTCGACCAATCCGATCCCGTATGCGTGCCCGCCCGCGCCGCGCGCAGGAAGTCATCAATCTCGCGCACCCACCCCTGCATCTCGCGCTTCGTCGCCGGACGCCAATTCTCCGCGTCGTCTGACACGGTGCGCTCGATTAACGTCGTCCGCACGCCCACCGCGTCTCGATCCCATTCGTGCCGCTCGAGATCGCGATGCCACAACCAGTACAGGTCGACGTTACGATTGACCGGGCCTTCCTCATCCTTCGGCCCGCCCCAACGAGCCTGCGTCACGCGTTCACCGGGTTGGAAGTCATCTGGCGGCAACGTCGACCTTGCTTGCGGCCACCCATCGGCGACCACCTGATCGAAGCGCGCACGCGACCTGCCCTCGTCGAAGCGCTCGACCCACACCTCGACGCCATCGGGATAGATGCCTTCGTCGGCCTGTTCCCGGATGCGATACGCGTGAAACTGCCCGACCACGTCGAGGCCTTCGATGTGACGATCCAAGCGCACCTGCGACGCGTTGTGGTCGATGTAGTCGCGGCGCACGTCTTCGACGAACCGCGGGTCTGCGATGTTGATCGCGTGCAGCGACGTGTTCAGGAGTTTGTCGATGCGCACCCATTCATCGCGCGCCTCGTCGACGGTCATCGTCTTGTCCTCGACCACGCGCCTCCTGAACCACGTCTGCCGGTGCGGCTCGAATGACATGTGCTCCCGCGCGCGCTGCACATCCTCGACGCGCTCGACGACCTGCATCAAGCGCTCCCACCACTTGCGCAGGCGCTTGCGGACAGCCTTCGAACGATCCTTCGACAGGTCGCGTCCCGCCATCCACGCAAGGAACGTCGTGTCCGCGACCCCGACCTTGTTCGTCTTCAGCACGTCGACCCACCATTTCGCGGGTGCGAACTCTTTCATCCACGAGCGCAAGGCGTCGTAGTCGTCGGGCGGCGCGTCGGGCAGGTACTTGCGCGGGTGCGTCGTGATGTCGAATTGCAGATCGTCAAGGGCTTCGACAACGGCGCTCGGCACCTCACCGAACTCAAGCGCGAGGGCGAACTGCTGGTATGCGCGCTCGCGTTCGTCGATGCCATCGCGCAGCAGGGCGTTCGCGGCGTCGGCGATCTGCGTCTTCATCCTGAAGAACTGCATCAGGTCGTTGCGCGTGCCGGGCAACAGGACTTCGGGCATCTCGATCTGCGGACGACCCATCACGCCGTCTCCTTCAACGACGCGGCCCACTGCAAAACGTCGTCGCGGTCGAACCGCATCGTGCGCGTGCCGAGGAACAGGGCGGGAGGTGCGAGGCCTTCGGATCGCAGTTGCCAGAACTTCGTGCGATTGATCTGCATCGCATCGCACACCTGATCGGCGGTCATGTATTTCGGAAAATGTGCGGCCGCTTCGAGCAGCTCCACGCGTGCCTCAAGGGCCGCGATGCGGTCGTTGTCCAAAGGTCTGTCCTCAAACGCAAACGCGCCCCAAGTTGGCGCGCGCGTTCACGTTAGTAAGGCGTTGTGGCGACAACTAGGCAGGAATCAGATGTCCACCTTGAACAACTCATGTGCGTCGAACGAGTCGCCGATGCGGTCGATCATGACCTGTTCGATGTCCGCCGCACACGCGTGCAGATCGAGGTCTTCACCGTAGTGCATCAGCATGTCGTCGTCGCTGTTGTTGGACGTGATGTCCCCGCGCAGGTAAGCGGCCGCATAGGACGGAACGCGCGCAGGGCCGCACGCTGATGTGAAATGCCGTCGAGTGTCGTGTTGGCGCAGGATCGGAATGCCTTTGAAGATCGGCTTTCCCTTGGTGTCCACCTTGCCAGTATCTTGTTTGACGGTCGGGTGCATGAGCGTGTCGAGGTGGTCGATGTAGCCGGTTTGCGAATCTGCGGCGAAAACATGCGTGTGGTTCGACCGGCGCGACTTGAGCACCAACATCACGGTATCGCAAACGGGGATGTTTCGATCCTCACCGTTCTTGAGGCCTTCGAACCGCAATTCTCGACGAGCGAAGTCGACCTGATCCCATGTCAGCGACCGCACGTCGGTGGCGCGAATGCCCGTGAACAGCATCACGATCCACGCGTCCCTGCGCGAAGCGTTGCCCATCGCCGTGATGGCCTTCCATATCGGCGACCAATCATGACGATCCGTGCCTGCGTGCGCGTCGCAGAAGTCCTTCCACAGTGTCGTGCGCTTTCCAACCTTGCCGAGTTGCTTCGCTTTCAGTTTTCCACGCGGGATCGGCGAGGGGATGTCCAAGATTGAGAACGCGCTGTTCAGCGCGGCCTTCACATGATGGCGCGTCGACACCGACTCAATGCTCATCAGGCAGCGCCGAACGTCGAGCAACGACACATCGGCGGGATGCTTGCGCATGATCGCCGCGGCGTTGCGGTTCAGTTTCGACGCAAGGTCGTTGAGGTGACGTTCGCTCGCCGTCGCGTCTTGGCAGTATTCCTGCCACGCATCCGCGACCGTCTTGATCTCGCGCGTCGCCTCGTTGCGCGAGTGCTGCGCCTTGGCCCGCGCCTGCTTCAACGCCGCATCGGGGGACAGATCGTCGAGCGCGCCGATCCTGATTGAAGAGGGCTTGCCGTCAACGCGGGCGCGTAGGTACCACATCGCTTTCGTCTTGCCGACGGCGAGATGAAGACCGGGATACTTGTCGCCACTGTGCTTGAACCAGTTCGTGCCCGCAGTCGGGCGGTTCTTCTTGCTCGTCGCCAGTTTCAGGTCGATGGGCTTAGTGAAGTCGATGCTCTGCGTCGCCACGTCGATGTCTCCGTTGATCAGTTTTTGCAACGCGTTTTGCAACGCATTGAGCATCCATAGACGGGCTAACGTGAACATGCAACCGACTGATTATCGTTGCAAATCTGCTTTAAACCATTGTTTTTGTTGGTGGCGCGGAAGAACGTGAACAGGTTGAATAAATATCGCCAACTGACTTTTAATCAGTGGGTCACAGGTTCGAATCCTGTCGGGCTCACCACGTTGTTCCTGACCGTTGACCTACCGCGACACCGCGAGTTCCATCGCGGCGAGAAAGCGCGCGACCTCGGCCGTCGTGTTGTAGTGGCAGACCGAGACGCGAACGCAGTCGGCAAGCCCGAGGGGATGCAGGATGTTGCCGCAGTAGTGATCGTCCTTGCGGATGTGCACGCGCATCCCGTGATCGGCGAGATGTCGGACCAGCTCGGCGGAGGACATCCCGTCGAGGGTGAGCGACACGACGCCTTCGCGCCCCTCGACGACCGGGCCGCCAATGAGGGTGACGCCCGGCATCTCGGCAAGCCCCCGGGCGTTCCCCGTACCGTTCAGCATGGCCTGCATCAGCCGCGCCTCGTGGTCGTGGATCGCCGCCGCCGCCGCCTCGATCCGGGCGCGCGGTTCGCCGGCATCGGACACCTGCCCGCCCAGCCAGTCGAAATAGGCCACGACGTCGGAGAACGTCGCATAGGCCCCCGCGTCGCGGGTGCCGAGTTCCCAGGCTGCGGCGGGCCCGCCGACGATCTGTTCCTTCGTGCAGTCCGTCAGCCGGTCCGAGGCCCAGCCGACGCCGTAGCCGTGGCGGGAGAAGACCTTGTAGGGTGACACGGCATAACCGTCGGCGCCGTAGGCGGCGCAGTCGATGTGGCCGTGGCTCGCGTGCTGTATGCCGTCGATGATGATGAAGGCCTGGGGCGCCTTCACGCGGATCGCCGCCGCGATGGCGGCGACGTCGACGGCCATCCCTGTGACCGGCGAGGTCTGGACGATGGTTGCGACGCGGACCTCGGGGGTGAGCAGAGCGAGGTAGGCATCAAGGCTCACCGTGCCCGTGGCGTCGTCGTGCGCTGCCAGCAGATGCGGCCGCCCGGTGACCTCCGCCCAGCGCGCCATTGCGCTGCGCGAGGCCGGGTGTTCGAGCGTGGAGCCGAGCATGACGCCCCCCGGCGCCGCGCCGAGCGCGGCCGTGCGGATCAGGCGGAAGAGCACCTCGGTCCCGCTTTCGCCCACGAAGACCTGCCCGCCGGGCGCATTGAGGAAGCGCCGCATGTCGGCGCGGCCCCGGTCGATCGCCGCCATCAGCGTCCTGGAAGCGGGATTGTCGCGCCCCTGATTGTCGGGGTAGCCGGCATAGGCCGCCGAGGTCTCGATCACCGATTTCAGCCTCAGCGCGCCGCCGGCATTCTCGAAGAAGATGCGCGGACCGTCGAAGGGGCAGGTCTCGACATGGGCGAAGCGGTCGCGGATGGCCTCCATCAGGCCGGGTCTGTCCTCGATCATGGTCGGTCCTTCGGGTTCCGGGTCGTGTTGCCTGCCACATGCACCGCGTCGCCGGGCTTGGCAATCCCGTCCGATTTCCTTTGATTTCCCGCTGCCGCCGATTCAGCCTCGGATCGGTCCGTCAGGGACGGTTGAGGGGGAAATCCGTGAGCGATCTCGATCTTTGCTACCTGCCGGCGCATGAGGCGCTGAGCCGGTTCCGGGCCAGGACCCTGTCGCCGGTGGAACTGATGGAAGCGGTGATCGCCCGGGCCGGAGCGGTGCAGGGCAAGGTCAACAGCCTGACCTTCACCCACTTCGACCGCGCGATCGACGAGGCTCGCAAGGCCGAGGCGAAATATGCAAGGGGCGCGCGCACCCGTGCGCTGGAAGGCTTGCCGGTCGCGGTCAAGGACGAAAGCGCGATCAAGGGAATGCCGACCTCTGGCGGTTCGCTGATCATGAAGGACGACGTGGCCGACCACACCTCGGAAGTGAACGCTCGGATCCTCCGCGCGGGCGGCATCGTCCATGCCCGGACTGCGACGCCGGAGTTCTCCTGTGCGGGGTACACCTGGTCCTGCCTCTGGGGGATTACGCGCAACCCTTGGAACCCGGAGTTCACGCCCGGCGGATCGTCGGGAGGATCGGGTGCGGCGCTTGCCTCCGGCGCGGCGACCCTCGCGACGGGCTCGGATATCGGCGGCTCGATCCGGATTCCGGCCTCCTGCTGCGGCGTTGTCGGCTTCAAGCCGCCCTATGGCCGCAACCCTGAGGATCCGCCCTTCAACCTCGACTTCTATTGCCACGAAGGCCCGATGGCACGAACGGTCAAGGATACGATTCTCTTCCAGAACGTCATGGCCGGGCCAAGCCCGCAGGACATCGCCTCGCTTCGCCCGAAACTGCGCTTGCCGCTGGAGATGAGGCCCATCAAGGGCTGGAGGATCGCCCAATCGATGGATCTCGGGATATTCGAGGTGGACCCGGACGTGAGGAGGAACACCGAGGCGGCGCTCGACGTATTCCGCGCGCTCGGCGCGACGGTGGAAGAGGTGGACCTCGGCTGGACGCCCGGCATCCTCGACGCCGGGATGACCTATCTCCGCCACCTCTTCGGCGCCTATCTCTCGCAGCTCCTGAAGGACCACGCCGAAGACATGACGACCTATGCCCGCCAGTTCGCCGAGGAGGGCCGAAAGTCGAACCCGGTGGAATTCCTCCACAGCCTCGACGTGGCGGCGGGGATGTACCGGACGCTCGGCCCGCTCCTTGAACGCTATGACGTGCTGATCTGTCCGACGACCGCGCTGCCGGCTGTGCCCGCCGATTTTGACCAGTCGAAGGACAGGGTCCGGATCAACGGCGAGGAGGTGAACCCCTTCCTCGGATGGGCGATGACGCTGCCCTTCAACATGCTGAGCCGCTGCCCGGTCCTGTCCGTGCCCTCCGGTCGCGCCGGAAACGGCGTGCCGACGGGCATCCAGATCGTCGGGCGCACCTATTCGGACGCAGACGTCTTCCGCGCCGGGCTCGCCTACGAGGCGGCCATTGGCGGGTGGTTCGCCGACCAGGCGTCCCGGCCGGAACTCTGAGCCCTCAGACCGTGTGGAGGTAGAGGTCGTAATCGACCTCGGTCACGGTGCGGGCGACACGGGCGTATTCTGCAGCCTTCACGGCGGTGAAGGTCCGGTGCATCTCCTCGCCGAGGGCCCCCTTCAGGAAATCCGACTTCGTCGCCGCCTCGATCGCCGCGCGCCAGTCGCGGGGGATCGCCGGCCCGTTCTCGTCCTCGGCATAGGCATTGCCGGTGGTCTCGGGGCCGGGGTCGATGCGCTTGTCGATGCCGTGCAGGATGCCCGCGAGGACGGTCGCGGCGACAAGGTAGGGATTCGCGTCCACCCCCGAGGGGCGATGCTCGATGCGCCGCGCCCTCACGTCGCCTTCGGGCACCCGAAGCGCGACCGAACGGTTGTTCACGCCCCAGGAGGTCGAGACCGGCGCGTAGCTTTGGTTCGCGAAGCGTCGCCAGGAGTTCAGGTGGGGGGCGAAGACGAGCATCGATTCGCCCATCGTCGCACGGAGGCCCCCGATCGCGTGCAGCAGCGTCTCCGTCCATCCCTCGCCGCGTTGCTCCGCGAAGACGTTGCGCCCCGCCCGGTTCTGCATCGAGACGTGGAAGTGCATGCCCGAACCCGCGTAGTCCTCCACGGGCTTGGCCATGAAGCAGGCGGTCACCCCGTGGGAGCGCGCCTGCGCCCGGACGATCCGCTTCAGCCGCACGATGTCGTCGGCGGCCTGCATCACGTCCTCGCGGTAGTGCAGGGTCAGCTCATACTGCCCGGGCGCATACTCGGAGATGAGCGTCTCGGCCTTGATCCCGGCCTTTTCCGCACCCGCGTAGATGTCGGAGAACAGCGGCAGCATCCCGTGCAGGTGGTCGACGGAATAGACCTCGGTCTTGTGGCTCGGACGGCCGTCGAGCACGTCGCGCGCGGGCCCCACCCTTCCGTCGGCGCCACGTTCGTTGGCAAGCAGGAAAAACTCGAGCTCGAACGCCCCTGCCGGCTTCAGCCCGCGGCGGGCGAATTCCTCGACCTGACGCGCGAGCGCGTGCCGGGGATCCGAGGTCATCGGCCGGCCGTCGAGTTCATAGAGCGACAGGAACACCTCGGCCCGGGCGGGCTTGGTGTTGTGCAGCGCCTTCAGCGTGCCGGGCACAGGCCAGGCCCTGAGGTCACCGTCGCCCTGATCCCAGATCAGGCCCGTTTCGTGCACGTCCTCGCCGCAGATGTCGAGGCCGAGGATCGAGATCGGCATGTGACGGCCGGACTTGTAGAGCGAAGCAAGCTCGTGCCGACGGATGATCTTGCCGCGGCCGATGCCGTTCGAATCGTGCAGCACGATGTCGATCGCCTCGACATCGGGGTTATCGGCGAGGAAGGCTTCGGCCTCGGCCAGGGTGGCGCCCGACGGGCAGGGGGTATCCAGCATGGCGGTTCTCACGCGAAAAGTTCGGTCAGGATTTCGTCGAAGGCCGTGACGAGGCGGTCGATCTGCCGCTTCTTCGTCAATGGGCTCACAAGCATCATGTTGTGGAACGGTGCGATCAGGCAGCCGCGGTTCAGGAGCGCCGTGTGCAGCACCGCCTCCACCTCGGGCATATGGGCCATCGCGGCCTCGGTGCCGTTCCTGAGCGGGCCGGGCGCGCAGATGAACTCCACCCGCGCGCCGACGCGGACGACGTGCCAGGGCGCCCCGTGGGTCTCGATCACCCGTTTCAGGCCGGTTGAGAGCCTTTCTGCGCCCTTCTCCATATGGGCATAGGCCTTGGCCGTCATCACCTCGGCCAGTGTCGCTTGAAGGCAGGCGAACTGCATCGGATTGGCCGAAAGCGTGGTGCCCATGCCCGAATGGCCCGAGGGCCGGCCGGCGTTGTAGGAGAGATAGGCCTCGGCAATCTTCGGCCTCAGCCCCCAGACGGCGGTGGGCATCCCGCCCGCCACGCATTTGCCGACGACGAAGATATCCGGATCGAGCCCGCTGACCGCGGTATAGCCGCCGAGGCCGGAGGAAATGGTGTGCGTCTCGTCGATGACGAGGAGCGCGCGATGTCTCGTCGCCAGTTCCCTGAGTCCCTCGTGGAAACCGGGCTCCGGCAGAATCATGCAGGAATTGGTCATCACCGGTTCGGTCAGGATCGCGGCGATTTCCCCGGACTTCAGCGCCGCCTCGACGCTCGCCAGGTCATTGAACTCGGCGCAGGCGGCGACCTCGGTCAGGTCGACGACCTGCCCTGTCAGACCGGGGCGGGTCCGCGTCCTGCCGTTCGACAGTTCCACCATCGCATCGTCCACGGTGCCGTGATAGCAGCCGTTGAACACGAGGACCTTCGGTTTGCCCGTGACCGCCCGCGCGACGCGCAGCGCGAACCGGTTCGCGTCCGTCGCCGTCGTCGCGATCTGCCACTTGAAGTCGCCGAACCGCTCGGTCAGGAGCCTCCCCGCCTCCAACGCGGCTTCGGTCGGCAGCATGTAGGTGAGCCCCCGCCGCGCCTGCCGGCGGATCGCCTTCGCCACCGGCTTCGGCGAGTGGCCGAACATGGAGCCGGTGTCGCCAAGGCAGAAATCGTCGATCCCGTAGCCGTCGATGTCGGTGATCCGGGCCCCCTCGGCGCGCTCAACGACCATCGGAAAGGGCATCGGCCAGTCCTTCATCCAGTGCATCGGCACGGCGTCGAGGAATGCTCCGGCGCCGGCCTTCAGCGCTGCCCTTGTCTTCGGCCGCGAGGCGGCGAAACGCCGGCTCTCCCGCTCCGCCACCTGCTTCAGGCGAGCTCGGTCGATACCGGCGACGAGATTCTTCCTTGCGGGCATGGCGGCACTCCTTCCGGGCACCCCGTTATCCGCGATTTTTGATCAAATTGGAAGCGGGTTCTCTCTACGCAATTCAATGGCTCCAGACCCGAGGCGTCAGTATTTGATCAAACGTTTGCCGCGATACAGGCCCAGCCTGTGCATTCGGCCACCTGCTGCATGGCGCCCAGCACGTCGCCGGTCTGTCCGCCGATCTGCCGCATGGCGAGCCGGCCGACGGCGAGTGCGGCCAGTGGCATTGCGATGGCCACCGCCAGCGCGGTTCCCGGATCCAGCGGCAGAAGGCAGAGGAGGCCGATCAATCCCGCGATTCTGGCCGGAATAGGGTCGATTCCGGCTGCCGACCGTCCCAGCCCGTCGGATCGCGCCGGCGGCATCAGCACCAGGGCGGCCGGCAGAACCGCCCGGGACGCAGCACCAAGGGCCACGAGGCCAATGAACGAGCCGCCCGAGTCGAGGAGGAAGGCGAGTCCCGCCGCGCGAAAGCCGAATGACAGGATGAGCGCTGCGACCCCGTAGGACCCGATCCGGCTATCGCGCATGATCTCAAGCTTGCGATCGCGCGTCCCCCCGCCGCCGAACCCGTCCGCCAGATCGGCGAGCCCGTCCTCGTGCATCGCGCCCGTGGCGAGCGCACCGGCGGCGAGCGCGAGGATCGCCGCCATCGGCGGCGTCATGCCGACCGCGAGGCCGACATATCCGGCGCAGGCCGAGATTGCGCCGACGGCAATCCCGACGAGCGGCCAGGCCCAGGACGACGCAGCCATGGAGGGCGCCTCGCCGCGAACCTCGCCGACCGGCAGGCGCGTGAGCAGGAGAAAGGCGAGCCGCAACTCGTCGGCGCGGCGCCCGCTCATCCCTCCGACACCCCCGCCTCGCCGAAGGTCGCCATGCCGTTGTGGCAGGCCAGCGCTGACCGCACGATCCCGAGCGCCAGCGCCGCGCCCGAGCCCTCGCCGAGCCGCATGTCGAATTCGAGGACGGGGCGTTTGTGGATCGCCGCGAGAAGCTTGCGATGCCCGGGCTCCGCCGAGACATGCCCGACGAGGCAGTGGTCGAGAAGCCGCCTGTCGGCCGCGTGGAGCACCGCCGCCGCCGCAGTGCAGATGAAACCGTCGAGGATGACCGGAATCCGCTCCGCCCGCGCCGCGAGAATCGCACCGCAGATCGCCGCCTGTTCCCGTCCGCCAAGCGCCGCAAGCACCGCCCCCGCGTTTCCGAGCGCGGCCGCGTGCCGCTTCAGCCCGCGCTCGATCGCGTCCACCTTCCGCGCAAGTCCGGCCTTGTCAGAGCCTGTTCCAGGCCCGACCCATTCGGCAACGGGCCCGCCGAAGCAGGCCACCGCCAGCGCCGCCGCCACGGTGGAATTTCCGATCCCCATCTCGCCAAGAACGAGGATGTCGGCACTGCCATCGACCGCCGCGGCACCTTGCCAGAGCGCATCGAGGCACTCGACCTCATCCATCGCCGGGGCTTCCGTGAAGTCGCGGGTGGGCTGTTCGAGTTCCAGCGCGATCACCGACAGGTCCGCACCGTTCACCGCGCAGAGCTGGTTGATCGCCGCGCCCCCCGTGCGGAAGTTGGCGACCATCTGGGCGGTCACTTCCTGCGGATAGGGGTTGACCCCCTGCGCGCAGATTCCGTGGTTGCCCGCGAACACCAGCGCCTGAGCCTTCCATATCTCGGGTCGGGCCGTGCCCCGCCAGGAGGCCATGAACTCCGCGATCTGTTCCAGGCGGCCGAGCGAGCCGGGGGGCTTCGTCAGCGAATTCTGCCGCGCCCGCGCCGCTTCGGCCGCCTGGGCGTCGGCGACGGGCAGCCGGTCGGCGAGCGCCGCGAGTTGCGAGAGCGAGGAGAGGCGTGGAAGGCTCATGTCATTTCACTTTCAGTGGCAGGCCTGAGACGGCCAGGTAGACTTCATCGGCCGCTGCCGCGACCCATTGGTTCAGAACGCCCGCCGCGTCGCGGAACGTGCGGGCGAGCGCGTTGTCCGGCACGATGCCCATTCCGACCTCATTCGTCACGAAGACGACAGGTGAGCTCTGCGCCGGCAGCGCGGCCAGAAGCCCGCGGACCGCCGCCTGCCAGTCGGCCTCGGCCAGCAGCAGGTTGGTGAGCCAGAGGGTGAGGCAATCGACGAGCCGCGGGCCCTTTCCGTCGGTCTCGGCAAGCGCGCCGAGAAGGTCGAGGGGCTCCGCCCGCGTGATCCAGCCTTCGCCCCGGCGCGCCTGATGCGCCGCGATCCGCGCGGCCATCTCCGCGTCATGCGCCTCGGCCGTGGCGATGAAGGTCGCCGGTCGGCCGAACGACAGCGCCATCGTCTCGGCGATGCCGCTTTTGCCCGACCGGGCGCCCCCGGTGATGAGTATCGTCTTGCCCATGGGCCGTTCTCAAAGCACATAACGGGCGGTCTGCGAAAGGGAGAATGCGACGGTGGCTGGCGATGCGGCGACAGAGCTGATCCTGATCCGTCACGCGCCGGCGCAGGCGGGGGGGCGGCTTTGTGGTCGCACCGACGTGGCGGCTGACTGTTCCGATCTCGCCGCCCTCGCGGCCCTGCGGCTTGGCGTGGGCGACCCCGGCCGGATCGTGGTCAGCCCGGCGCTGCGCTGCCGTCAGACCGCAGCGGCCCTCTGGCCGGACGCCGGTGCCGAGGAAAACCCCGCGCTCTGGGAGCAGGATTTCGGCGCCTGGGACGGGCGCGCGACCGGCGAGATCCCCGACCTCGGCCCGATGACCTCGAGCGCTCTGGCCGAGCACCGGCCCCCGGGCGGCGAAAGCTTTGCCGATGTCTGCGCCAGGGTCGGTCCGGCACTGACCGCGCTGGCAACAGGCGGTCGCGTGACGATCGTCGCGCATGCGGGCACCGTCCGCGCGGGCCTCGCCCTGGCGCTCGGTGCCGTCGCGCCCGCACTCGGCTTCATCGTGGCCCCTCTGTCGATGACCCGCGTGACCGCCTTGCCCGCCGGCGCCTGGTCCATCGGAACAGTCAACTGGAGGCCGGCGTGAGCATGCCTTCGGTCCGTGTGGCCGGGCATTTCGGTGAGTTCCTGCAAGGCCGGATCGGGCCGGACGGACCCGTCGCGCTGGTGACGCTGCCTTGCCCGGCCCTCGCCGTCGCGGCCTGGCACGCACCGGGTCCGGGC